>AGAU01000646.1 GCA_000224765.2 SAR324 cluster bacterium JCVI-SC AAA005
AGAATAATAGCAAAGGCAGAAGAGTAGCCGGTCCGCCACTTCTCAAAGGCTTCTCGTTTCAAGTTGATTGAAGCTAGTTCAGTTACTGATCCGGGACCACCGTTGGTCAATTCCACCACGAGGTCAAACATCTTGAAGTTCTCAATAGCTCGAAACAACACGGCTAACATCAAGAAAGGCAAAACCATCGGAACTGTAATCGACCAGAATTGACGCCACTTTGAGGCTCTATCGACTTCCGCCGCCTCATAGATGTAATCGGGAATTGATCGCAATCCAGCCAAGCAAATCAGCATGATGTATGGCGTCCACATCCAGGTATCAACGATCACAATGGACCAAGGTGCCAAATTAACATCCCCAAGCATCTGGAAGGAGGAAGGGTCTGCACCTGTGAAGAAGGCAATAATGTAGTTAAAAAGCCCAATCTGAGGTTGGTAGAGGAAACGCCAGAAATTACCCACCACAGCTGGTGAAAGCATCATCGGCAATAGGATCAGCGTGGTCCAGAAAGAGTGTCCTTTAAATTGCTTGTTCAGCAGCCAAGCTAGACCAAAGCCAAGGAGCACCTGTAGCAGCATCGTCCAAATCAGAAAATGTGCGGTCGTCTGCAAGGTGATCCAGATATCTGCATCAGCCAGCACACGCTCGTAGTTTCTTAGACCAACGAACTTTTCACCACGCGCAGCACGGTTAGCTTTGTAATTAGTGAAGGATAATTGGATGGTCCAGATCAACGGGAAAATGTTGATCGCTAACAACAGTAGAATTGTTGGAGTCACAAAGAGCCAGGCAATAGCTCGATCTGATAGCCCTCTCACCTGTCTGGCGACAGGCATGGGTGTCACAACAGCTGCAGCGGTGGCAATTTTTTGGAGTATGGAAGGACGAGACATCAGGCTCCGTTTAAATAAAACTGATCACAGGAATTCAACTATCAATAACAGTGAATTCCTGTGAATTCATCTTAGAGCTTGCCTTCGTCTTCGAAGGTCTCCGTCCAGTCTTCAATCAGCTTATCGAGTGCTTCCTGAGCGGTTCCTTGATCGGCGACCACAAAGTCATGCAC
>AGAU01000645.1 GCA_000224765.2 SAR324 cluster bacterium JCVI-SC AAA005
CTGCAGGAAGCCATTTTCGAAGTCACGAATGTTAGCTACAGAGATGTTATCTAGGTAGCCGTTAGTAGCAGCAAATATCACCATCACTTGGTCGACCCAGTGCATCGGTGAATATTGCGGTTGCTTGAGTACTTCTACGAGACGCTGACCTCGGGCCAACTGCCGCTGAGTTGATGCGTCCAGATCGCTTCCAAATTGAGCAAAAGCTTCCTTTTCACGGAACTGGGCTAGGTCTAGCCGCAATGTGCCAGCAACCTTTTTCATTGCCTTGACCTGAGCAGCACCCCCAACCCTAGAAACAGATAGACCGACATTGATCGAAGGTCTTACCCCAGAGTTAAAGAGATCTGTGCTGAGAAAGATCTGACCATCAGTGATCGAAATCACGTTGGTCGGAATGTAGGCCGACACGTCCCCTGCCTGAGTTTCGATGACGGGCAATGCAGTCAAGGAACCACCACCGAGTCCATCATGGAGCTTACAAGCTCGTTCAAGCAGACGGCTGTGAACGTAGAAAACATCTCCTGGGAAAGCCTCACGTCCCGGTGGACGGCGAAGTAACAGTGATAATTGGCGGTAGGCAACTGCTTGCTTTGAAAGATCGTCATAGATACAGAGGACGTGCTTGCCCTTGTCTCGGAAGTATTCTCCCATACTGACCCCTGAGTAGGGGGCAATAAACTGTAGAGGAGCGGGTTCGGAGGCTGTCGCAGCTACAATGATTGTGTAGTCCATCGCATTAGCATCTTCCAGACGTTGAACGATCTGGGCCATGGTGGAGCGTTTTTGTCCAATACCAACGTAGATGCAGATAACGTCACCGCCCTTCTGGTTGATAATTGTGTCGATGGCAATTGCTGTTTTGCCAGTCTGGCGGTCGCCAATGATCAGCTCACGCTGACCTCGTCCAATTGGTACCATGGAGTCAATAGCCTTGAGTCCTGTCTGCATTGGCTCGTGAACAGACTTTCGGGTAACGATTCCTGGAGCTATGACTTCAACTAAGCGAGTTTCTTCTGTACCTAAAGGGCCTTTGCCATCAATCGGCTCTCCAAGTGGACTAACAACACGCCCGAGCAGAGCATCTCCGACAGGAACCTCGGCGATACGCTCTGTGCGGCGCACCTCATCTCCTTCCTTGATGCCTGAGTCGCTACCGAAGATCACGATACCGACGTTATCTTCCTCAAGGTTGAGGGCCATGCCCGTTGTTCCATCGGAAAATTCAACCAAC
>AGAU01000644.1 GCA_000224765.2 SAR324 cluster bacterium JCVI-SC AAA005
AAGGATAGCCACCCGAATGCATCCCGATTGCTCTGCCATTCCCTCGTAAATTAACAAAATTTTCATCAATAAATAATGGCCCATGAGCATGATCAAATGTACCTTGTCCTCCTACAAACAACTTCATGTGTTCAATCCAGGCAGGATGATCTATCAGCTTCTCAAAGGGTTCACCAGCCTCATAGATTTGCTGTAGATTCAGACCTGACTGCCCATCATCTTTATAATCGTGAAAATGTACGTTTCCGTAAAATGTTCCGGGTTCTTGTTTAGGAATCAAGTCAATGCATTCATTTAGCTCCTTCACCTCCTCAGCGCTCAACGCATTTCTCAGAAGGATGTACCCGTTGAGGTCAAATAAATAAACTTCGCGAGGAGAAATTGGCCCGTAATCGAATCCTTTCATAATTTTTTACTTCTATTTAGTTTAGGAATCATGCCTCCGAGAGCCTCCAGCAGGTCATCCAGAGATAGCAGCAGCTGTGCGATGACCAATCATGGCTGCTTGATAGTTGTTCTTTTTTCCTATCAATGTGGCCTCAACTGTTAATTGCTAAATGTTGACATTGGTCGTCATCACTTCAGCTATTTGGTTTGGTAGTTCTCGAATATTAATTTTCTGGATGAAGTTCCTAACATTATAGCATAGAACTCTAACTTAGAGATTATGTGGAAGCTGTTTGATAGGTCCTTAATTAACTACATCCACATTGATCCCGCAGAATCATCTGCTATCTCCAGTCTCTTTTTTTCCTAACTAGCAATATGAATCATTCTAGCGACGGATATATTCATCTAAGGTCACATTTAAGCGCTTAACTTAGTCTGGGCGATCGTGTTTAATGAAACTGGGAGTGTATTCGGCAAAGTATTCGCTGAATTCACTAATAGGGTATGCAAATCGAAATAACATCTTCTGTAAACTATGTTTTTATCTGGCATGCGCCCTTAAAGACCAATTTCCAACGGTTCTTCATAATCCCAACCAATTAGCCTAGCCATCAGACCGGAAAGGACTCTTTATTAATTTCGCTAGTGAATCGGTAGATTTGCAGCTCGGTGAAGGCTGATGT
>AGAU01000643.1 GCA_000224765.2 SAR324 cluster bacterium JCVI-SC AAA005
CAAGGTGATGATACTCCGGAAAACTGGGCAACTCTCCAGGTACTTTCCCAGTGGATTCAGCCACAGTTCTACAATGAGTTGCGGACACGGCAACAAACGGGCTACATTGTAAGCTCTGGTTCGATATTGACTGAAGAGACCCTGAGTCTATTCTTCTTGATCCAGTCTGGCGATTTTGCTCCAGATGACCTCTCGGAGCGAGTACGAAGCTTTCTACCCAAACTCTATGAAGGTCTCCAGAATCTCAGTCAGCAGGAATTTGAAACGATTCGCCGCTCTGTCTTGCGAGCTAGTCTGGAGCGTCCTGATCAAATCAATGAGGCCACCGGTCGCCTGTTTCAGATTCTTTTCGAAGAAGATGGGGACTTTGATTTCAAGAGTGACAAGCTTCGGTTTCTGGCTTCCTTGGAGCATCAAGACTTTCTGAGGCAAGGACGTCAGATGTTGGAACCAACTCAACAGCGGCAGTTGGTACTTCAGATGATTGGTGCAGGAATGAGTAGCCTGCTGCCACAAGAGGGGGTTGTACGGGATGCAGGCGATATGGCTGAGCATCTACCATGTCCGGAGTTCTGCCGATCTAATTGAGATAGTACTTATGATTCAAAATACTCTATTTCATAAAGTCCATCGGCTTGCTCCAATTCCACTGGTCTTGCTGTGCGCTGCCTGTATTGGTTCGAGCAAAACGTTCTTGCCAGACGGTAGTGAAGGCTATGTGGTGACCTGTAGCGGCAGCATGCTGAGTTGGGGAGACTGTGAGGCCAAAGCCGGGAGCCTTTGTGGAGCAGGTGGGTATGAGATTGTTTCGAAAAATGCCAACCAGCAAAACGTTAGCTCTTCGGAGCGTTCAATGATGATTGCTTGCAATAGTAGAAGAGAGCCCACCACTACTGACAAATTGATTCAGAAAAGTCAGGAAATGCTGGACGAGGGGGTAGATAAGGGCAAAGAACTGTTGGATGAAGGAGAAGACCTTCTGGACGAAGGTGTTGAGAAAGTCAAAGAGCTGTTCTGAGTGGAGGCCTATTGAACGTTCCTGAAACAGACCGGTTCAGGCCTAGTACGGAAGAAATCATCCTCTTTCTG
>AGAU01000642.1 GCA_000224765.2 SAR324 cluster bacterium JCVI-SC AAA005
ATAAACAACATCTTCTCCCTCAAAAAGTGCTTTGCAAGGACCAAAGACAACTGATTCGCCTAGTGTTGAGACAATAACTTTGTCGTCTTCAATATTTGCCTCAATGCCAGTTCTATAATCTATAGATTTGTAATTCAGATGATAAATTTCATCTACTAGAGAAAAATGACCTTTGCGGCCAAGTCTCCACGCTTTGTCGTAGGCTTCTGCTTTCGTCATTCTCTCTCCTTATGCTGGTATCAATGATTTGATTTCTGCGACTGTACAGCCCACCAACTGCTTGCTGATCACTCATAGTCTCCCCAGTTCCAGTCCTGCCCTTCGCTGGGGTCGTAGTCTAGTTCTTCTCTACGACTTTCTTGGGTTATTATTTTTTGGTCTTTGTACGAAACAGCAGTGATAGAGGCATCGAAAATCTCCGCATTTCGGAATTTGCTGTATCGATGTACACAAAGAAATTTATCAGCTTCATAAATCACTCTAAATGGCCCTATTATTATCGACTCGGTCAGTGCCTTGATGATGCCTTTGTAAGCTTCAAGATCTACAATTATTCCCTGTGATTTTGCTTGAAAACTTGGGTCTGTTATCTCTTCCAATAGGGTAAAATCACCCCTACACAATTGCCTCCAAGCTGTCTCAAACTGCTTCGCTTTTGTCATTCTCTCACCCTAATTGGATTCAGTAGATTGCTTTAAAAAGAAGCTCGGCTGATCATCTCTAATAAATAAAATGTTATTCATAATCTTCCCAGCTCCAGTCTTGGCCTTCGCTAGGGTCTGTTTCGATGTTCTCTCTCACACTTTCTTGGGTAATTATTTTTCCCTCTTTGTAAGAGACAGCACTTATAATTGAATTGTAATCAGACTCCTTATCTTCTTCACTCAAAATTCTTCTGTATCTATGAATACATAGAAAGTGATCATCCTCATAAAACGTTTCAAATGGTCCCCAAGTAATGAGTTTTGCAACCGTGAATTCAATAACCTTGTCTGAATCAATAGTTACCTCAATCCCCCATCTGTGATCGATTGCTCTGTAGTCAGGATGATAGATCTTATCCACTAATGAAGTATCTTGAAGGAATGCAAGTTTCCATGCCCTATCAAATTCTTCTGCTTTGGTCATTCTTCCACCTTATGCTGGTCTATTATATGATTTCTGCGATGGTGTAACCCAGCAACTGCTTGCCAGGTCGATCACTACCTCTTTCAGTTCATTCATTTTTTAATTTAGACATCCTTTTTGGTAACTCTTTCAGAAGAATGTTTTTGGCGTAGGGCTTCATTGACTTCCACTGTTGGCATTCCTGACGAGTACGACCACAGCCCAGACACCAATTGTTCTGACCAGAAAATTTACAGACATCAATACAAGGACTTTTACTTCGCTTCATAAATGCTTAACGGAGTAAGT
>AGAU01000641.1 GCA_000224765.2 SAR324 cluster bacterium JCVI-SC AAA005
GCTCCCCCAGCCACTGGAGGTTGGCATAATGAGAAGTCTTATTTGATCCACGAACAACCGTATAAATCAGGATTTGCAATCGACGGTGACGAACTTCTGCTGTATCCAATAGCCGTAATGTGCCTGCAGCTGCGTTACGTGGATTTTTGAAAAGAGGTTCACCCTCTGCTTGCCTTCGAACGTTGAGTTTCTCAAAATTGAGATGTGGCAGATAGACTTCTCCACGTACTTCCAGATTGATTGGCTCTGGCAAAAATACGGGCAGATTGGCAATTGTCAACAGGTTTGGAGTGATCTCATCCCCAACTTGGCCATCCCCTCTAGTGACCCCAGCTTCTAGACGGCCCCGCTCATAAATCAGGGATACCGCCAGTCCATCGATTTTCAATTCACCGACATACTCTACTTGGGATGCTTCCAGCAAGCGTCGTAAGCTGGTGTCCCAGTTTACAACTTCTTCAAAAGAATAGGCATTGCTCAGGCTGAGCATTGGAATTCGATGAGAACGTGAGGGGAAAGTACTTAGTGGAGCTGCAACGATACGCAGCAGAGGCGAGGAAGGATCACGTAATTTTGGATAGCTAGACTCCAGTTGCACCAATTCCCTTACCAGAGCATCGAAACTCTCATCACTAATCGTCGGAGTACCCAGATAATAGCGTGCATTGTGCCCATGGATCAACTCAGTGAGTTCCTGCATACGCTGGACAGTGGACACCTGTGGCATGTTGGTTTGGTTAAGATGTTTGTGCAGGATGCGATAGCAGGTGGATCTTTATGGATCAAGCGGCTCCCAGAACTTGAGGGCTTGCTTGTTGATGACCTTGCCGTCACGCAGACCAATCCAGGCTGGAGTGTGCCAGCGGACCGACTCGACAAGGGTATCTCCATCCAAGAACACTAATCGTAGTTGCTTACGATCCGTGATAGCTTGGCTTAGTTGGATGGCTTCATAATCCTGAATGGGACGGACCATTTCATGGTCGGGGCTGTCGAAGTTCCTGAACAATCCGCTCAACGATCTGTGGCATTGCATCTACGACAGCTTTCTGTACGGACCGTGTAATCATACCCTCAATCACTGTATCTAATGATCCCATACCTGCTTGAACTTCTGTAGCTGCCAAAGCAGCAATGGCAGGAGTTTCTACTGGTGGTGGACTATCGGATTCATTTTCCAGAGCCTCCACCGCAACGCCCCAAT
>AGAU01000640.1 GCA_000224765.2 SAR324 cluster bacterium JCVI-SC AAA005
ACGGTGATCGAAGAGTTTCTGGCCTGGCAGAATGGGAAGCCCTTGCGCTATGAAGCGACGCTCGGGATGCTGGCGACCATGGCTTGATTCAACGTATTTTTTTGATGGCAATGGCCACTACTTGGAGTAGCGATGATTCTTTTTGCAGCAGACAATCACTACGGCACCCACGCAGGAAAAAACCTCTTCGAGTGCCTACGTCCTCACCATGAGATTCATTTTGACGAAGACGACTGGCGTTGTTTGATGGAGGAGAATCTAGTGGAAAACTACGATTTGTTGATGTTCCACCTGATTGGAGGCACCTGTGACATTCCGGCTCCCGGTCCTGTAGCTGAGCAGCACGTGAAGGAGTACTTACAGGCGGGCAAGCCCATGTTTCTGCTGCATGGTTCTAGTGCTGCCTTCTGGCATTGTGCATGGTGGCGCCCGCTTGTTGGCTTTCGTTGGGTGCGTAAAGATGATCCCGATGGGTTTGCTCCGAGCTCGCACCCGATCCGTCCCTACTTGGTTGAAGTAGCCAAGAGTCGGCATCCTCTGTGTCAACACTTACAAGACGTCGCGCAACCTTCCGACGAGATCTATATCAACCTGGAGCAAAGCTGTCCGGCGACTGCTTTGATGACAACCACGACAGAGGAAGGAACCTTTCCCATGGCCTACGAGACGATCACGCCGTGGGGTGGAAAGATCATCTCCTACCTCCCAGGCCATGCCCCCGAAGCCGTTCGGCACCCTGGCAACGTCACCAACTGCCGAAGCATTATCGAGTATCTGATCACTCCCACCTAGAATCACACATTGTTTGACCGCAGGTACTTGCCTTCACCTTAGTGGTCACAGCGTTGGCCTTTACCCCTGGGGCTGACACCATGCTGGTGGTCAAGAATGGCATTCAATCCGGTAGTCCCTGGGCCACCACCTTTGGAATCCTGGGAAGCACTCTGCTGCATGCGGTAATCTCAGCCCTCGGACTTTCAATTTTTCTGGCACAATCAGCAACTCTCTTTTAACTCATCAAGCTGCTCGGGGCTCTATACCTAGTCTGATTGGGTCTGCAGACACTCTACCGGTTCCGGAACCACAGACCGATGAAAGCCTGATAAAACTAGCAATCTAGGCTGTCTTAAAAGAGGTACTGATCACCAATCTACTGAATCCCAAGGTGGCTATTTTCTATCTCGCCTTCCTGCCACAGTTTGTCTCTCCCAGTGATCCTGTGCTGGCCAAATCTCTGTTGCTCACAGGAATTCACAATCTACTCAGCCTAATCTGGCTCGGTGGGTTGGTCGTGATAATTGGTCAGGGAAAACGCTGGATCGAAAAGCGAAGTGTTCAGCTTTGGCTTTCTCGGGTCTCGGGAATGATTTTGATTGTTCTTGGGGTGCGGTTGGTGTTGGAAGAGAGGCAGATTTGGGCAGTAATTATCGTAGATGGGAGCCAATTCCTGGCATAGAGATCTTGCTAAGCTAAGCGCGAAGGAACTGCAACGCTGATTTTGGTGAGTGATGAATAGTGGAATTCGGTGCAACGGCCCCAAACAATCTCAAAAATGTTTGGGCCTAATTTGCTTCAACTATGGCTTTACTACCGAACCATCCGCTCGTCGGACGGTGTCCCAGGCGCCACCGAATTCGTACTCCTGGTAGGGGAACTTCGCTGCCAGTTCTTCGTTGATGTCGATCCCCAGGCCCGGCTTGCCGTTGGGCCACATCATCCCTTCCCGCACCTCGGGGCATCCTGGAAAGACCTCCTGGGTCAGCTCACCAAAGATCGCATATTCCTGGATGCCAAAGTTGGAGCAGTTGAGATCCAGCGCCAGGTTGGCCGCATGACCAATCGGTGAAGTGTCACCAGGTCCATGCCAGGCCGTACGCACAGAGAATAGTTCACCCATAGCAGCCAGCTTGCGGCAGGGTGTTATGCCGCCCATGTCGGAGATATGAATTCGGATGAAGTCCAGCAGCCGATCCTTGATCATCGGGATGATTTCGTGAGGAGAGGAGTAGAGTTCGCCCATCGCGATCGGCGTGGCACACTGGGCCCGCACCATCCGGAAGTATTCATTGTCCTCAGGACTGAATAGGTCCTCAAGGAAGAACAGTTGGAAACGCTCCACTTCCTTGGCAAACCAGACACCGAGGATTGGTGGAATCCGCTCATGCACATCGTGCAGGATTTCTACACCATAACCGAAACGATCACGGATGTATTCAAACAGGTTCAAAGCCGAGCGCAGATAGGGCTTGGGTTCAAAGACACCTCCCGGATGGGCGTAGCGTTTGGAAGGATCATATTCTCGCAAGCGGGTTGTGATTGGAATTGGCCCCTGACTGACGTCCCGATTGGAGCTGGTTTCCTTGCCGCTTTTCGCTGACTTGTTGCCATATGTCGAGTAGCCCGGAGTGGAGACCTGCACCCGTAGGTGGTGAAAGCCGCGCTCCATAAAGGCCTGCATCTTGTCACCAACTTCCTCAGCAGAGCTTCCCGAAGCGTGGACATAGACCGCTGCAGCCTCTCGCGCCTTTCCACCCAGTAGATCATACAAGGGCATATTGGCCATCTTGCCCTTAATGTCCCACAAAGCTTGGTCAACCCCGCTCAGTGCATTGTTCAGCACCGGCCCATTCCGCCAGTAGGAAGAGACGTAGGATGATTGCCAGATATCCTCAATGTCGATAACAGAGCGGCCAATCAGGAAAGGGCGTAAGTAGTCGGTGATTGCCTTGACTACTGGTATTGGGCGCTGTGTGAAAGTTGCACAACCAACTCCGTATAAGCCATCCTGGTCCGTCAAAATTTTGACCACGACTAGTCGAATACCATCAGGCTCGGTCACAATGACACGAATGTCCCTGATTTTCGGAGAATTCATGAGTTCCCTGTTCAATATTTTTACCACTCAGCCATAGAGCCATCACGTTGATCGATGACTCGAGGTGTTTCCCAATTACCATCATATTCGAGCGCACGCACCTTCTCTTCATCCATTTCGATTCCTAGCCCCGGCTTGGTCGGTAGCTCAATATATCCATTCTGCATCTCAAACGGCTTGACGAGGTAGCCGTCTCCCAAAGTAACCTGTTCCTGGGCCACTGCGTTCAGGGTACAGGCATCCAGTTGAAGACAAGCTGCTAGCGAGATCGGTCCTAATGGATTATGTGGAGCCACTGCGAGGTCGCTAGCCTCAGCCATGGCAGAGATTTTCTTGACCTCCATGATGCCTCCAGCGTGGCAGAGATCTGGTTGCAGGATATCGACCGCTCGTTGTTCCACCAAATCTCGAAAACCCCACTTGGTGAAGATGCGTTCTCCGGTGGCCAACGGAACCGTCGTTGAGTTCTTCAACTCCACCAACGCTGCCGTGTTGCCCGGCAGACAGGGTTCTTCCACAAAGTAGGGGTAGAGTGGCTCCAGCTCCTTAATCAGGCGCTTAGACATCGTCGGTGAGAAGCGTCCGTGGAAATCCAGCGCCAGATCCACTTCCGGACCAACCTCCTCACGCAAGGCGGCAAAGCTTTCAACACAGTTTCGGAGAAATTGTTGATTTTCAACAAAGGCTACTGGTGCCTCAAAGCCCGTCTTCAGTAGGTTGAAGCCCATGTCGACTAGCTCTCGGGCTTGCTTGCAGAGTTGCTCCTTGTCAGCTCCATGAGCACTGGCATAAATGCGAATTCGATCCCGTACCGCCCCACCGAGTAACTGATACACGGGAACCCCTAGCGACTTCCCGAGGATGTCCCAGAGGGCCTGCTCAATGCCGGAAAGTGCACTGGTCAGGATCGGTCCTCCCCGATAGAAGCTACCCCTGTAAAGTGCCTGCCAGTGGCGTTCGATCTGTCTTGGATCTTTACCCAGCAGGTAGTTCTCCATTGCTCGCACAGCTCCGGCAACTGCATGAGTTTGACCTTCTAGGATTGGTTCTCCGTAGCCCACGATTTCTTGATTGGTGTGCATCTTCAGGAACATGAAACGGGGCTTCACCATCAGTAGTTCAAGGCGGGTAATCTTCAGTTCTTTGTGTGCCATGGGAGTTTTTCATTCAGAAACTTGAGAAGGGATATCCATCAACGTCGACAATCAGGTCGCTAGACGGTTAGACCGAGCGTTTCTACAACGCCCAATTCCTCAAAAGAGGTGTGGTCTCAAACAGTGGGGGAAGTCAAACCTTGAAATCAAAGAGTAAACATTTGGTGATTAATTCAGCAAGTTCTGGGGAGTTTCAATGACTCAATGCTCATGATCTTCGTGCACCCAGCCCAGCAAGCGCTTCGCTTTTTCACAGTTGTAGAATCCGTGTTTGCCAGGCATTGGCTGCTTCACTCGCACTTGTGGATAGTGCCCACGGATGAGCTCTTCCGAATCAGTAGGACTGGTGGTCTCAGGGGCTACGATGAAGAAAGCCTCGTGCCCGTTCCAGGTCACCTGCAAACTGGCCAGACAGGCCTTGGCAGCAGAGATTGGATCGGTGTAGGCCCAGAGATGCTTGAAAGAGATGCCGTTGGTTGTGTGTGGTTCCACGAAATCACGATACAGCAACCCGTGGAAACGCATGCTGCTGATGGAGACATCTTCACGCCTTCGAGCAAAGCAGTCAGCCTGAACTTCTAGAATCCACTTGGAGAGGCTGTAAGGATCTTCGCTGTAGGTGGGGTGTTCTTCATCCACAGGAAAATAGTCATAGATCGGCAAGCGGGAATAGACTCCCCCAATCGCGTTGATACTCGAGGCGAGGCAGATTTTCTTGATACCCAGAAGCTCACAAGCTAGCAGTACGTTGTAACTGCCCACGGTATTGTCCTGATAGACCCTAGCATCCGGCTGAATCCAAGGACCTGGAAAAGCCGCAAGGTGTACAACCGCATCACATCCCTGAAAAACACTGACCAGGTGACCCAAATCACGGACATCACAATTAACGGACCCCTCCTCGTGACTTCCAGATAAGAGATCCGAGGGCTTCACCTCGAAATGCTGTTCTCTCAGAAACTGAACCAGGATTTTTCCAAAGCGGCCGTTGGCTCCGGTGACTGCGATCTTTTGCATTGACGTTTTCTACGGTTTACAAATTCTGCGTTAGGTTAGAATCCAGGTTTGCCTGGGGTTGATGTAACAGGCAACTAGCTAGGTGTCTGGGGAACAGAGGAACCAGTTGGGGAGTCACCTGACAACCCGACTGGCGGTTCGGGCAGCGGCTATAAAACTTGCACCCTGATCCCGAAATTTCCTGAATATCGGGGTTGGCGTATTGCTGGTTGTCCCACTTGCGCTCTAGATCCGGCCAGGGGATCGAGTTGATGAGTAGCTGGGTATAGGGATGTTGTGGAGATTCCACCACCTTGGTAATATCTCCGGCCTCCATCACGCTCCCCCGATAGAGCACAATGATGGAATCGGAGACATGGTAGGCAGTCGTCAGGTCGTGGGTGATGTAGAGGATGTTGACTTTGTAGTTCTCGCGCAAGGACACCAACGCTTCGAGAATATTGGCTCGCAAGGAGGCATCGACCATCGAAACTGGCTCATCTGCAACTAGGATCTTCGGCTTGATAACGATCGCTCGGGCCACATTGATTCGCTGTCGCTGTCCTCCACTCAGTTGATGGGGATAGCGTCCCAGGATCTCACTGGGTTGTAAACCGACCGCCTCTAGAGCTTCTTCCATTGCCTTGCGGCGAGCAACTTTTGACAGTCCAGGATTGAACTTGCGGATTGGCACTTCCAGCAGATGGTCTACCTGGTAGAAGGGATTGAAGACCGCAAAGGGATCCTGAAAGACCGCCTGCACATTCTTGCGAAAATCTCGGTACTGCGAACCACTGAGTGTACTGACATCCTTGCCTTCATAGAGCACTTGGCCCGTAGTTGGTCCCAGCAATCCCAACATTATAGAGGCCAGGGTTGTCTTTCCACTACCGCTCTCTCCAGCCACAGTGATGATGCGGGCTGGATCTCCCAACAGATCAAAGCTGATCGGATTAAGGGCGTGAACTTCCTTCTTACTCACCCGATAGAGCTTGGAGACGTTTTTCAACTCTAATGTAGCCGTACTCATGAGGCCTCGTAGAGATGGCAGGTCACGTACTTTTCATCTTCAAAAATACTCTTGCGTGGTGAGGTTGTCTGGCAATGAGGCTGTTGCTGATTACAGCGCGGATGGAAACGACAACCACTTGGCAGACGGTAGAGTGAGGGTGCCATTCCAGGAATTCCCCGAAACTCTCCTCGATTCTGCAGTCGGGGTAAGCTGCTAATCAACGCCTGCGTGTAGGGATGCTTGGGGCTGGTGAAGACCGTTTGCACGTCATTGATTTCTACAATTTCACCAGCGTACATAACCGCCACCTTGTCCATCGACTGAGCCATCAGACCCATGTCGTGACCGATCAAAATCAATGCAGAACCAATCTTTTGTTGCACTCGGTTGAGCGTCTCGATTACCTGACGCTGTGTCACCACATCAAGCGCACTGGTTGGTTCGTCAGCAATGATGATCTGGGGTCGCAGAAGAATCCCGATGGCGATGCAGACCCGCTGCTTCATTCCTCCAGATAGTTCATGAGGATGCATCTCTAGGACATGCTCCGGCAACTCTACAGAGATCATAGTCTCATGTGCCAACTGGAGGATCTGATCCAGCTTGTGGTTCGGATAATGTGCCTTATAGGCATCAATCATCTGACGCTTGATCTTCAACACAGGATTCAGCGAATTCATCGCTCCCTGGGGAATGTAGGAGATCGTGCTGAGTCGCCTCTTGAGCATTTCCTTGTCGCTAAGCTGCAGCATATCCACCCCACCAATGACAACGGAGCCCCCCTCTACCTTTCCAGGTGGCTTGATCATCCGCATCATGGCTAAGCCCATCGTGCTCTTTCCTGAACCGGATTCACCTACCAAACCAAGTTTCTCACCCTGTTTGAGTTTCAAGTCCACTTGATTTAGGGCGATGGCCCGACCAATGTCAGTATAGTAACTGACAGTCAAGCCTGTGATGTCCAACAAATGTTCCAACGTTATTCCTTATTGCGGATGCGGGGATTTGCCATTTCATCTAAGCCCATATTGATCAACGCTAGCGAACCCAAAATCAAAATCATCGCTAAAGATGGCCCGACAGGCCACCACCACCAACCATTGAAGAAGGCAGATTGACTTTGCGCAGCCCAGATTGTGTTGCCCAGCAAGGGTTCACGCAAGGGACCGAGCCCAATCACAGCGAGATAGAAGGAAGCAAAGACAGCCTGGAAGACCTGGGCTACGAAAGCCGCTGCAATGAACGGCAATAGATTCGGAAAAATTTCCTTAAAAATGATTTCTAATGAGTTCATTCCAGAGAGCTTGGCAACGGCAACGAACTGACGTTCTCGCATCGAGAGCACCTGTGAACGAATCACCAGTGTTGGTGCCATCCAGGAGAGCAGAAAAACGACAACTGCCATCGTGATGATCGTGACGTCCCGCTTGTCAATCGAACTGGCAATCACAACCTGGATTAGAAAGGCTGGGATAGGGGTGAGTATCTGACAGATAAACTTGATAGCCGCATCAACCAGTCCTGAAAAGTAAGCAGAAATGAATCCCAGCACTATGCCAATGATCGTTCCTGCGGCTCCTGCCAGTAAACCAATGATAGCGGTTTGCCAGACTCCCACGACCATTGCGGTGTAAAGATCCCGCCCGAAGAAATCAGTCCCAAATAAGTATTTCAGACTCGGTGGTTGCTTGGGCCGCACAGCCAACGGATAGGCCTGCTTGAACTCAATCGTCAACAGCCCGTGCACTGTGAAGAGAATCAAAAAAATCAGCAACCCGAGACCAATCGTCAGGCTGATGTTACGCTTGAAGTAGTTGATCATTCTTGCCCTTGTCGCACACGTGGATCCAGCAAGGGATAGAGCAGCTCAACCAGGGCCATCAACACAGCCACAGCAATCGTAATAAACAGGACAATCCCGTAGATCACCAAAAAGTCGTTGGAGCGAATCGCTGTGATCAAAACAAATCCGAGACCAGGAAGGCCAAAGATAGTTTCTACGACGATCGCAGAAGTAATCACGTTGCCAAGCGCTAGGGCAAGGGCAGTGACCTGGGGCAACATGGCGTTTCTCAGGTAATAGTCCTTAAAGATCGTGTAAGAGCTCAACCCCTTGTGTTCTGCAAAGACCACATAGTCTTCGCCTTGGATTGTGATGCCCATTCCCCTCATCGAGAGAACCCACGTTCCGAGGGACCCAAAGATGAGGGCGATACCGGGCAAGACCTGATGCCTCAACACATCTAATATAAACTCGAAGGTAAAGTCGGGCACGGTCCCAATCGAATAGGCACCTGCGATCGGCAGGATATTCAGTTTAAAAGCTACAAAGAAAATCAATAGGATCGCGAGCAGGACTGGAGGAACGCCTTGAAACAAAATAAAGCTGGTAGAAATACCGCGAACCCATCTGGGAGAAAGCGGCCAGGCAGCTAAGGCCCCAACGAGATTCCCAATCACAAAAGAAAGAATCGTAGTAACAAGGATCAGGCCGATCGTCCATGGTATGGACTCGGCAATCAACATGAGGACTGTTTTAGGAAACTTGTTCAGTGAGACTCCAAAGTCCAGAGTCATCACTCCTCCAATGTAATCGAAATATTGCTGCATCAAAGGTTTGTCTAGCCCAAACGCCTTGGAGTAGGACTCGACGATCTTCTCCAACTCACCCGCGGAGAATCCACCCAGTCGGGCTAGTTCTGCAAAGCGTTCCCGGATCGGATTAATATCTGAAATTCTGGGAATAAAAAAGGTAATGGTGGAGGCAGACCAAACCACCAGAAGGACAAATAGAAGTCTTTTGAGAACGAACATGAGGAACTCAGATACGCCCCCAGAACGGGGGCGCGTGGAAAGTGATTATTTAGCAGATTTTAGGGTGGAGACAACCAGCATGCCTGTATGAGCCCAGAAAGCTCCGTTCATACCTAAGCTGGGATTGGCAATGGTTGGCCAATTTTCCCAGTAGGTCTGGTTGTAAGGAATCCGATGGAGCCATTGAATGACAGGGATGTCAATCTGATCTTTCCAGTAAATTCCTATTGCTTGCGCTGCTAATTCCTGGAATCTTGGGTCATCGCCTCCCAAAGGAGCCATCTCATCCAGTAACTTGTCGTACTCCGGATTAGCGTAGCGGGAGAACCGGTTAGAACCTGCTGTCGTACCTATAGCTGCACTGTAGCGGCTATGAAACAGTTCCAAAGCGGTGTAAGGATCTTTCAGGCTTGCGCCATGACCGAACATGTAGAGTCCTGCTTTGCCGTCGGCCATATTTTGATAGGCGTCCGTACCAAAGTTGATATCCGCGTCAATCCCACCATTACGCAACATTTCTACCAGGATAGGAACAATGTCACTGTGAATTCCTTCAAATCCGTTGATCACCGCGCCCACAGTTTTACCATTCTTCTCCCACAGATCATCACCGTTCATAGTGAAGCCAGCAGCTTTCATCAACTCAGCGCTTTGATCTGGATCATAGAGTCCTGGTTGAAGCTCAGCTTCCAATTTCTTAACCGCTGGGCTGTTAGCAAACTTTTCAAGCCCAGGATATAGTGGGAAGGGATAGATTGTCGCAATACCAGCTCCTTCATAAATAATCTCATTGATTAATTCGCGATTAATCAACAGGCTCATTGCGCGACGGACGCGTTGGTCGTTGTATGGCTCTAACTGGGTATTGACCCAAAGAGAGTTGGGCCACCAATCGAGGTAACCGTAGGGAGGCTTGTCTGCCGAATGAGTGGTCACCTTGGAATTCTGACGTAGGATGTTTCCAATCACCGAACTGCGCATGTCCAGGGTGGCGTCAAATTCGTTGTTCACCACACGCTGGGCAACGACATCCATTCCCTGGCCAACCTGGCCACCAATATTGAACATCACTACACGCTTGACTTCTGGCATGCTAATGCGGCCAGCCTTGACTGCCCACCAATCGGGATTCACATCAAAAATCTTCTGATTCGCATCCCACAACACGAGGTTGTAGGGGCCAGAGTGAGGCATGTCATTGCCACCTTCGTATTCGTTAACGTTATCCACCTTGGAGAGGACGTGCGCTGGAACAATCGGAATTCCCGTATCGAACTTCAGCGTCAGTACCTGAAACTTAAATCGAGGTGCTGGCATCTTGAAGTCAACAACTACAGTCTTGTCATCAACCGCAGTGATCTTGTCGACAAACTGTTTGAAATTAGCGTGATAGGGCAACTTGTTATTGTTCTTCTGACTCTCAAAGGTGAAGACCACATCTTTAGACGTGACAGGGGTTCCATCACTCCACTGGGCCATTGCGTTGAGCTTGATGGTCAACTGCGTGTAGTCACTCTTGGTGTACTCCATACTGTCAGCCAACCAAGGAATCTCTTCATCGTTGAAAATACCAAAGTAGGACAGACCCTCCCACATCAGGTTGTTCGCTTCCTGATGTGTATATCCCGTGGATGCAAAGGGATTGGTCACCCCAATCGGCGAGGTGATGCTCCATCCCAGTACCAAGGTTTGCTCTCGAGGCACCTTGGCTAGCGAGTGACCACCTGCAAAGAGCGAGGTCGTCAACATTGAGAAGGCAGTCGTGACTGCCAACAAAGCAATCGATAGTTTGGAAATCTTCATGGACTCCTCTTTAGCATTAATTCAATAACTTGGTTTGACACAAGGGAAGCGTGTGGGTTTGTTTCCTCCTAGTTGGGTGGTTTCAGAGTTCACAAGGCACAGCCTTGCTCAGAAAGCAAAGCTTGGGAATATCAAGTACTTTACTTTTTAATAAGCAAAAATTTGAGGAGATGAGAAAGTTTTGTCAAGGCGAAAGGTCGGATCCTGCAAACTTATTTCACGCAATATTTTGCCAAATATCAGCTTAGAAACCTCCTTCAGAAAAGTAAGTTCTGATTCTTCTTGATACTATCTCCTACATACAGTGCGAGAGCCTGAATAGTTGGAGTAGGATTGACAGCGGCTGAGGTTACAAAGATACTCCCATCAACAATGAAGAGGTTCTTGACGTCATGGCATTGCCCCCAACCATTGACCACAGAGTTTTCTGAATCTGTTCCCATCCGAGCAGTACCCATCAAATGCCAGCCAGCCCTCCACCACACATCTCCTCCAGAAGAAACAATGCGTTTTGCTCCAGCAGCTAAAAGTACCTCTTCAGCTCTCGCCGCACCATGGGCAAACATTCTTTGGGTATTTTCATCAACCTGGTAATTGATTTTAGGAGCTGGAATGCCATCACCATCGGTGAGTTCAGAATCCAGCGTCACAGTGTTACTCTCCAAGGGGAGATCCTCGGTCACGATAGTCAGCCCTGCACAGTAGGGATAAATTTCGTCAAATTGCCGCCGGTGCTCAGCACCCCAGGGCATCAGGTTATCCAAGCCATAGCCACCCAGGGCAAATGTCATTGGAGTGGTGAAACGGCCACCATGTAAACCGTAACCTCTGACAAAGTCTCGGCTTGGATCTGTCTCATAAAATTCCTGACTGATAATGCTACAGGCCATCGGTCCTTTGAAACCTTCCATTGGTTCTTCGAATAAGCCAACTACTCCAGAAAGTGGATGGAACATCAGATTTTTTCCTAGTTGTCCGCTGCGATTGGCAATACCATCCGGAAATTCTTTGGACTTCGAGTTGAGCATAATCCTCGGAGTTCCTACCCCATTGCAGGCCATTACCACCAACTCTGCCTTTTGTTCCTGCAGTTGCCCATCTGGATCAAAATAGATTACACCCCCGGCTTTACCATTCGGCTGAATCGTAATTTCTCTTACCCGGCAGTTGGTCTGCAATTGTACCCCTTTTTGGAGCAATTGTGGCCAATACGTCAAATCAACGCTGGCCTTTGCTCCTGATGCACAGCCCAAATCGCAAGTACCTGCATTAACACAGGGATTACGGCCCTGATATGCACGACTCAAGATTGAGGTGTCTGAAGGCCACCAATGCCAATCCAGTTTGTTGAATCCCTTTGCTAGGGTGTTACCCAATTTACCGAGTGGTATAGGAGGTAGTGGAATGTCATATGGAGGGTAGGAGGGGTTCCCTGGCAGGCCTGATACTCCCATGATTCTGCTATTGAGATCATAGTATGGTGACAGCGTTTCATAATCGATGGGCCAATCATCCGCAACCCCGTCTAATGATTTCACACGGAAATCTGAAGGATGAAACCTTGGCCAGTGCCCTAGATAATTGATAGTAGAGCCTCCAACTGCATTGAAATTGACCGGGGTAATCGGTGAGTTTTCCGAATTGATTGGATAATCTTGAGGAAGCTTCCGCACGTTTGGGTCACAACTAAACTTATTGTAGCGGTGCAGTTCATAATCTTTCTTGGTACTTGGTAGATTAGATCGATCAATCCACTCTCCCTGCTCAAGACAAAGTATATTTAGCCCCAAATCTGCGAGAGCATAAGCTACTGCGGCACCTGATGCACCAGCACCAACGATGAGCACGTCCACAGATTTTTTATTCATCCTGTTTCCCCTCATAAATTTAGCACTCTCGATAGCAAACACCTCTTTGACGGACAGGCTCTAGCATCCGATCAAGTTCCATCGGATCATCTGATGTCACTAAATATCCCTCGGGTTGGGTTGGCTCCGAAGACAGACCAAAAAATGGCCGAATTGTTGATTCGCTGTAGTAGCCCTCATAAGTGCTACGGAGGAGCGCTTCAAAAAAACTTTGTTGGCTTTGTTCGAGTAAGCTGACGAAGGCAATCCATTCTTCATCTGAGAGTTCAGCTGCCGTCTTGCCTGATTGCCGTAGCAAATCTTCTAAGTAGTTCAGGCCTTGTGCAAATAGCTGCTTTAATTCAGGGTGGTTTTCAACTTTCTGAGATATAAAATCGGCGACGCCAAATTCTGCTGCAGACGGAATTTTCCCAGCTGCTCCAGAAGGAATTAGTTGGGCCAAGATTTCATTTAAAATAAACAGTTGCTCAGAGTTCCAAAGATTTTTTTTGGAAGGAGCTGATTTCATGACACACCCAAATTTGAAACATTTCACCAGACTGAAAACAAGACTATGCTCTATCTTGAATTCTCCCCTGACGAGAAAGGGCATCAATGGAAACGGCCAACAGCAGGATTCCTCCTGAAAACATCAGTTTGTCGGCTGCTCCAGCTCCAGAGAGGTCCAAGCCATTGCCCAACGAACCGATCACAAGTGCTCCAAGAATGGCGTTCCAGACGCTACCTCTACCCCCAAACAATGACGTTCCACCAATGACCGCTGCTCCAATTGCTTCTAGCAGCAAGGGTCCCCCAGCAAAAGCATTGAAGGACACGGATGCATAACGGGACGCACCAACAATCCCCCCTGTTGCCGCCATAAATCCCACGATTCCAAAAGCAGCAATCTTCACTCCCTTCAATGATATCCCCGCTCTGCGCGCCGACTCCGCATTTCCACCGACTGCAAAAAGGGATCTGCCAAATGGAGTCGAGGTAGTAACCCAGCCTAAAAAAAATGTTAGAATCAATAATATAATTACAACTAAAGGGACACCACGATACGAATTTAAGGTAGCTACTACAGACACAGCAAATACAGCAAAGAGAAAGACTTTAGTAAAATCGCTAAGCTGAGAATTCACTTCCAAAGAAAGTCTCAATCGCTTTTTTCGATTTTTCCAAACACTCCAAGCAAAAAATACCGTACATACTGCTACTGCAGCCCATCCTAATTCTACAGGCAGGGTTGTTGTGGTGACACCTCTTACAAACGGATCACGAACATTGATTGCGCCATGAATACCCAAAATTTTGAGCATCAATCCCTGAAATCCTAGCAGGCCTGCAAGCGTTACCACAAACGAGGGAATTCCAACTAAGGCTGACATTATTCCCTGAAAAACACCTATGGTAGCTCCTGCAACCAATGCCACTAAGCAACTAATTGGTGCTGGGATCCCTAAATTAGTTGTGAGCACTGCTAGGATTGCTGCACAAACACCCGAAGTAGCAGCAACTGAGAGATCAATGTCCCCAATCAGTAAAACAATCGTAATTCCAACTGCCAAAGTCCCAACAACAGAACTTTGCATAAACAGGTAGTAAAAATTACGGGGGCTCAGAAAAGCTGGCTCCGTTAGTCCAAAATAGGCCCAGATTGCAACTAGTGCCAGAACTACCGGTAGGACCGATCCTAAGCGAGAACTACTGATTCTTTTTAGACTGATTGTTCCCAACTCAGGAATCTTCAGCATTCATCCCTCGAGTCATTGCTGATACAATTTCTTCAGGTGTAACTTGATCAACATCATAAATCGCTACATTTGTGCCCTGACGCAACACTGTAATCCGATCACAAACTTCAAAGACATCTCGTAAGTTGTGGGAAATATAGACAACAGCATGACCAGTTTCGCGCAATTGCCGGATGATTTCGAGTACTTCCTGCGTCTGTGCAACACCTAGTGCAGCTGTGGGCTCATCCAGTAGCACGACGGTAGAGTCGGCTCCAACCGCTCTTGCAATTGCAATTGCCTGCCGCTGACCACCAGACAATCCACCCACTTGGCTGCGAACTGATTGCAGTGTCCTGACTTTCAAACGTTGAATGGCCTCCTGTGCTTGGTGCTCCATAGCCAGCGTGTCCAATGGTTTCATGAATTTTGGCAGCAACTTAGCCCAACCCCCGAGTACAGGTTCTTGACCCAGAAAAAGGTTGGCGGCCACGTCCAGATTTTCACATAGCGCTAGATCCTGATAGACAATCCTAATGCCTTGGGCGACCGCATCTTGAGGACTTGAGATGAAAATTTCATTGCCTTCAAGAAAGAACTGACCACTGTCACAGTTCTCAGCACCCGCAATTATTTTCATCAAAGTCGATTTTCCTGCCCCGTTATCACCAACTAACCCCATCACCTCACCCCGCCTTACGTCAAAGG
>AGAU01000639.1 GCA_000224765.2 SAR324 cluster bacterium JCVI-SC AAA005
AATAGAGTTTTGAACTTTTTCTAATCCGTGTTCGCTAAGCCGGTTTCTCTTCGGTCCACCGCAAAAGAGGTAGAGTGTTTTCTCCTGAAATGCAACAGCAGGTTGACCGTCTTCTTTCTCGCTATCCAATTCGTCGTAACGCTCTCCTGCCACTCCTACATATGGCTCAGAAAGAAAATCAAGGCTGGTTGGACAGCAAGTGGGTGAATCATGTGGCTGATCTGTGTGAGGTTTCGCCCACCCATGTGGAAGGAGTAGCAACTTTCTACACAATGTTTCGTTTTCGACCACCGGGCAAGTATCATCTGCAAGTGTGTACCTGTGTGCCCTGCTGCCTAGTAGGAGGTCCAGAAATTCTGGAACATCTTGAGCACAAATTACACATTCATGCAGGTCATACTACCAAAGATGGACTCTTCAGTATTGAAGAAATGGAGTGCATCGGAGCCTGTGCCTATGCACCAGCAATGATTGTCAACGAAGACTATGTAGAACAGTTGACCCCTGAAAAAATCGATCAACTACTTGACAGTCTCGCTACTAACCCAGAAGAGTAGGAACCCCTATGCTTGAGGAAACACTTGTTCTTTTCCGCAACATCCGAACCCCTGGATATGATGGCGCTTTAGATAGCTACCGCAAAGCCGGTGGTTACCAGTCTTTGCCAAAAGCCTTGGCGATGAAACCTGAAGAGGTGATTGCCCTAGTCAAGGAAGCGGGTTTGCGCGGGCGGGGTGGAGCCGGATTCCCCACAGGCCTCAAGTGGAGCTTCATGGCCAAGAATACGGGAAAGCCGAGTTACTTGGTTTGCAACGCAGATGAGTCTGAACCAGGGACCTGCAAGGATCGGGAATTGATGCTCAAGGATCCACATCTTTTCCTTGAAGGGATGATGATCGGTTGCTATGCCTTGGGCTGCCATCACGGCTACATCTACGTCCGAGGGGAGTATTTCCCAGCGATCAAGAGCTTGAACAAAGCTATTAACGACTGCTACCAAGAAGGAATACTTGGCCCAAAATTATTGGGCGGTGATTACGATTTGGATTTGACAGTTCACACCGGTGCCGGTGCCTACATATGTGGTGAAGAATCGGCCCTGTTGGACTCGTTGGAAGGCAAACGCGGTCATCCCCGTGTCAAACCTCCATTTCCTGCAGTCGCTGGATTTAATGATTGTCCAACTAGTGTGAACAACGTTGAGACCCTGACAAATGTCACAGCAATTTTGGCAATGGGAGCTGATGCCTATAAGAACCTGGGCAGCCCTAATAATGC
>AGAU01000638.1 GCA_000224765.2 SAR324 cluster bacterium JCVI-SC AAA005
CTTGGTTGGTGATTCTGGGGACAAGTTGGCACTCTTGAAGTTCCTGCTTGGATTCACGGGTTCCGACAAAACCAACGGGCAACCCGATCACTAATCTTGGTTGCCACTGTTCCTGCTGAATCAGCCGCAGAGCTTCTCGAATCGCTGTTGGAGCATCACCAATCGCCAGGATGATAGGCTCATTTTGGTGCTGAAGAAAGGCTCTGCGAATCCCAGCCGCAGAGCGTGTCAATCCAGAGGCTTCAGCCAATAAGTGTGTCTCTGGATCATGCACCAAGCAACTGGCAGTCAATTCCAGGCTGGAGAGCAAGCTGCGTTTTAGACCACTCTGCACCATGGTTACATCCGTTACAATGATAGCTCCGTCTAGCAGCGCCTGAACACCTTGCTGAATCGCAGTTGGTGAGAAGAAGACATCTTCGACGATTCCAAAGTCTCCGCTGGTATGCACGAGTCGTTGTAGGATTGCCTTAGCCTCGGAATCGTAAACACTCCATTCATAGTTCTCTTCTATCAGTTCGAAGCTTTCTGCCTCAATCGGATGTGGAACGTAGGTGCTGGAGAGCTTTACGGCAGATTTGTGCTGATGAACATGCGAATGTTCGTGATTATAGCCCACATCCCCAGAGTGATCGTGCTGATGATGCGTGTGCTGATGGGAATGCGCTGCTTCAGCTCCGTGGTGGTGCGAATGCGAGTCTCCCAGGATTCCCCGCACATGATGGTGGTGGGCCTCCTGTACTTTGCCAACTTCACCTTCGTAACCCACGATCTGGGTGCGGTACTTACAGAGGCTACAGTTGGAGGAATTGATGCCAACCAATGCTTCACGGGCCTTTTCGACCCAGACATCTGTCACATGATGATGAACTCCCAGATAGCTTGCTTTGAGAACTTCTACATCAGGAAATTTGGGCTGAATCTTATCGATAGCGCTGTAAATCCGCTTGATCAGGATACCAGTGAATAGAAAATAGGGGATCACCACGACACGCCGATAACCCATTTGTGCAGCCCTAGCAATTCCATCAGCAACTAGGGGCTTTGCAGTTCCAGAGTAGCAGACATAGGAACTCCCAAAACCCATCCCCTCCTCAACCATACGTGCTAGCTTATTGACATTGGAATTCACATCTG
>AGAU01000637.1 GCA_000224765.2 SAR324 cluster bacterium JCVI-SC AAA005
AGATACCATTGCTCGACTTTGCTTTGATGGCTCCAACCGACAGCCCAAGTTTGTGTTGCCCTCCACTCGAGATCGTTTGCGAGCGGACAACCCTGTGACTGGTCTGGCGCTGGAGTCTGCGCTCTGGTGTCGATACTGGGGAGGGCTCTCTGAAGGTGGAAAAGACATGCAACCAGAAGACAGTCAGGCAGATCGACTGCGCAAGCTGGCAGAACGATCCAAAACAGAACCACTGGCTTTCCTGGAATTACAGGATGTCTTTGGTGATCTCTCAGAATCCAAAGCTTTTCAGCAAAGTTTCCAAAATGCCCTGCAACACTTGTGGCAGCACGGCACCACAAATACTCTGCAGCGTTACCTTGATGATCAGCTCTGATTCGCTGTTATTCCTTTCGTCTTAGCTACTGACCTCCTTAAGCAAATCTGAATTTTTCAAGCTGCTACAGTTCACCAGCTAAGACATCATATGCTGGTATCTGGGCTCTGGATTCGATTCAAGTGAGAGCAAGATTGGCTATTGCGTCTAAATCTTCTAAAATAATAGGTGCTGGTGTCACTACCTCTACAAAACATATTTCTCTCTTTTCTCTTCATTTTGAAGCGGACAGTAGTTGAAAAATTTTTTTTAAATCTAATAGAATCAGTTCTTTGAATCTAATCTGAGTAATCTATCCAACTAATAGATTGATAATATATTTTTAGTAAGTAGCCTTCGGGGAAGTCTAGCCTATTCAACTAAAACTCACCCTACCATTAGTACAGTTTTCACCCTAATTATCGAGGACTTACCATGGCCCAGATAATTTGGATGACTGCTCTATCTTTCAGTACGACAGCTTTATGATGAATTCAAAATTAAGCTGGTGAACATCATTGCTGAGGGGCATCACTTGTTCGCGATGCTGCACGCAACTGCGGTGGGTTCAGGCAATCTAACTGTAGGTTTTGGCCATTTCCCCAAAATCGAAGAGGATAAAATTGCCGAAATCTATATCTTCGATGATTCACAGAAAATGACTGCAACGATGAATGCTGCTTGAGTAGGTTTATGATGGTCTGGTAAAACGTTTGTTAACCGCACTATTGGAGTATAAATTATGGGATCTCAATTCTTTCTGGTGCACCACTATGTGAAGCCGGGTATGGCTGGTCAGTGGTGGCAAAAAACTGGTGAGCTAATGAGTGATCAATCTGCGATGGGAAAGTATGTTCAAGATTGTATGAACTTGGGGTTTTACAATCATTCCTTCATGCCTGTTGCGCAAGAAGGCCCAATGTTCTGTTTATGGGAAGCGAAGAAAGGAATCTCAGAAGCTGATTTCCAAGACTTTATTGACGGCCCAATGGGCCCAAATTGGGGGCTGAGTGCGCTGAACAATAATATTTCAAAGATAAATCTTGAGTTGACTGGTGGTCAAGCACCCTACGAGAGAAAACTCTGATATTTCTATTGCATTGTAAAGTCGACCTGCTGCACTGCTGCTCTCTGTGCAGCTAACTCTCCGATTAATAGCACCTTGTGAATCTGGACCAAAGTCTTGGTTTCAGTCCAGATTCAACTCTCCCACTGATTTACCTTCTCTCACATACTCAATCAGACCATCGGAGATTAAATCTGGAATTTTGTGACATATGGATTCAATCAAGAGGAACGGCTTCCATTTAAAATGATTTTTTTGGAATAGAATGCACTGATCAATGCTTGACTCCTTGTCTGGTTCTGGGTGTGAGTTTGAATTTCCTGATTCAGAGTCAGGTTGAGGGAATTACTTTTGTATTTTGGCATCTGTCAGTCCAACTAATGTGGTTCA
>AGAU01000636.1 GCA_000224765.2 SAR324 cluster bacterium JCVI-SC AAA005
GTACAACCCGGCTTACTGCCAGAAGAAACTCAAAAAACAGAAGACAAGCAACAAGAAAAGCCCAGCCCCTCGCGCTATGTTTGTGCTAACTGCCACACTCTAGTCAGTGATGCGAGTTGCCTGCTGGTAATTCAGGGAGACAGACCCAATCACTACTTCGCAAATCCGGATGGACTACTCTTTGAGATTCTTACTTTCAGTTGGTGTCAGAACCTACGAGATGGTTCCCCCTCAGTATGGAAGGACACTTGGTTTGCTGGCTATGCTTGGACGGTTCAGTATTGCTCAGAATGTCAAATCCACATGGGTTGGCGCTACGATGGTTCAACAAAGCCGACAAGATTCTACGGAATTGTTCGCGAACGACTCATAGAAATTGAGGAGAAGCCAGACTAGCGGATCAATTCACGAAGATATTCCTGCTGACGTGGGGTGGGTGATGCTTCCTGTTGGTTAGCTGATTGAACGGCCTGGCGGTACTCTGGGGAAGCTTGAAATTCATATTCGAACTTGAGTGGCTTGATGCCTTTCTCACTCCAATACTGTCCTTCCTGCTGACCTTGAGAGCGGTTCGCCATTCGTTGTCCAGAACGCGAAAGTTGTTGCATCTGCCCTTGCATCTGCTGCATACCTCCTTGCATCTGCTGTAAATATTGTTCGGTCTGTTGCACGAGAGGCATCGCTATTCCGGGTCCGCTTCCAGAACCCAAACCAGGCCCCTGTCCTTTTCCAGGTTGCTGACCGAGTTGCTGTCCAGACCCCTGTCCTGGCTGCTGACCAGGCTGGTCCCCAGGTTGATTACCTCCCAGTATTTGAGAGGCTTTTTCGGAAGATTGTTGTGCATTCGCAAGCATCTGGGCCAATTCGTCCACTGAGAGTTGACCATTCGCCATTTTCTCCAGCATTTTCTGCATTTGCTCAATCATTTCAGAAATCTGTTGCTGTTGCTGCTGTAGGTCCTGTGGGGTAGGGCCTTGACTCATCTGGGAACTTTGTTGCTGGCGCATCATCTCCTCCAGTTGCTCCCTCAACTTAGACTCCTGACGCAGGGCCTCAGCTAGTTGTTGCTGTAGTTGATTGAACTGTTCCATCATTTCAAAATATTTCTCATCATAGTATTGAGAGGTACTCTGCTGAAGCTGTTCCTGCTGCTGCTGAAACGCTGAGAGCATCTGGTTGAGTAGTTCTTGCGCTTCTGCTCGCTTGTTTTCTTGGAGAAGTTGGCGCACTTGTTCCATCAACGATGAGAGTTCCATTTCCTCGGTTGGCTGATTGGACTGCTCTGGAGGGGTGGGAAGGAATTCTGCCATAGCCTGCTGCTGCTCCAAGAGTTCGGCTAGGCGTTGTTCAAACTCTTCCAGCATTTCCATTACTTCTGACAAGGACTCTGGATTTTCATCCAACTGAGCGAGCCACTGTTCAAGTTGCTGAAAATCTGCAAAAATATCATCTGCTTGATTTATTTTGTTTGCAAATTCCTGTTGTTCCAGCAGTTCCTTGAGACGATAGCGCATCTGCCGCATTGTATTGAATTCTTCCCCCAGCAGCACTAACTGTCCTTCACTCGGGGCTGATTCAGAGATCGCAAAACTAGGAATCGAGATGAAGAGTGGTATCAAAAGGAGTGAGAATTTCATGAAGGCTCCAAAGTCAGGTTGCACTGAAGAGATTGATTTTGGCAGAAATAATCCGTGAATAACAATGGAACTTTTCAAGTAATCTGAAACTCAGCGAAAATCCGATGATTCATATGCCAGCATTCAAAAACTTTCTTATCGTTCAAAACCAATTTAAAAGCAGGCAATTATATGGTGGTCTTCTCCGAAAAACTCTCGTGCTTGGTAGATTGGTAAAGCATGGTATAAACTTTCTAGTTCCATGAAAGCCAATCATGCATTCAACTAACTTCTCCAAATTTGGAGTCAAGCTTTTCGATGCAACTGCTAAGAAACTTCAATTAA
>AGAU01000635.1 GCA_000224765.2 SAR324 cluster bacterium JCVI-SC AAA005
GTAAAGAATCTTCCAAAATGCTGAGCTGCCTCAACTACAGCTCGATATCCAGAGATATTTGCCATTGAACTGAGGACATCCATGGACTGAGCCCGGGAAATTCGTGGAATTGCATCCATAGCCAAGGCAGTTACTTGTTGATTTGCTAGCTCCTTTAGTAACTCTTTTTGTTGGGCTGGCTGGAGCATACATATCAAAATTTGGCCGTCATGTAGCTTTTCAATCTCTTTGGCTTCAGGCGCTCGGATCTTCAAAATAATATCTGCTTTTTTCCAAACGTCCGCAGTCCGTCCAGCTATTTTCGCTCCTGTTTCGACGTAGAGAGAATCAGGGAAGTTGGCTTTCACCCCTGCACCTGATTCAACCAACAAGTCATAACCGAGTCTCTGCAGGTTGGGTACGTGCCCTGGAGCAATAGCAACTCGTCGCTCTTCAGGAAGAATTTCTCTAGGAATCCCAATCAGCATTAGCGCCTCTCCGTTCGGAAGAATTTTTTAATTAAATTTTACTTAAAAAGTTTTTAATAAAATTAAGAAATACTAAAAACATAAACAACAGTTTTTATTCCAACTTGAAAACTCGCAAGAGAAGTTACTGTCTATAAGGAAGTACTTTCTAACGAATCTCTTCCTCGAGTGTAATGTTTTAAAACACTATCAAAGTAATAGTTTTTTTTCTGACCTTGGATACCGGTAAATCATTTCAGCATTTGGGTGAACTAACCTCTCAGGGAGTTCGATTTTCTGGAGGTTCCCAGTTTGAGCAGATTTCTCGATAGCAAGTAAAATAGCGAGGTCCGCAAGGCCCTCTAGTCCATCAGCTTCAGAGGGATTATCATTGAGAATGCATTCTGAAAAATAGGCTGTCATACCTGCAAAGTGATCCGTGTATGGGAACTGATCTACCTTTATAACCTCCTGATTACGTTGCTGAAGCCTCATGGCACTTTCAAAACGGTAGGCTGGATCCATTGTGAGACTTCCTTCTGTTCCTACGACAGTATAACTGTCACAAGTATCTGCACCAAAACTCGCTATAAACTGGGCGATTCGCCCTCCTGGGAAAATCATTGTCGCCGCAATGGATTCTTCAACCTGTTTAAAAATTGGATTGTCTGTTCTTTC
>AGAU01000634.1 GCA_000224765.2 SAR324 cluster bacterium JCVI-SC AAA005
TGGTAGTGGACTATTAGAAAATCTACTCCAAGCAAAGCGTCCCACTGGGGCTGCAATGACTTCTTCCTGATTCATCAACTGGGCAAGTTGAGAAGAACGGACATAAAAAGTTACGATGTCATCAGCTTTGGCACCAATGCTATCGATGGTTTCTTCAAAGCCGTAACCTTGGTGGCCAAGCGCCTTTGACAGCATAAAAAGAGTGAGAGGTCCCTGGGTGCCGGTGATATTTGGAAGAGCGACTCTACCGGCAAGTTCAGGGGATAAGAGATCCTTCCAGCTGTTGATTTGAACCAAGTCTGAACGATAGACAATGGAACTGGCGTAGAAAGTGTAGCCAACAGCCCAATTTTCGCCAAGAGGATTCTTGGCTCCCTCATAAAGATCATTGTAGCTGGAGAGCTTGGAGACATCCAGATTCTGGAGAAGTCCTTTACGGGCTAAGGCCAGCGCGTCATGAGAAGAAATCACAGCCATGTCAATTACGGGCTTGGCAGCATTGGCTTCGATTTTCGCCATCCGCTCGACGCTGTTGCCAGTTTCGATCACCAGTTCGCAGTCACAAATCGCTTCAAACGGATCATAGAGAGCTTTTTTGTAGGCATCTTGAGCAAAAGAATAGACAGAGACGGTCAATTTCTTATCTGCTGCAACCGTTGTCTGCATGGTGAGAATCACACCAATTACTGCAAAAATGAGATATTTCATTCAGCACTCCTTACGATGTTGCCAGGACTGAGAAATCGCCCTGAAAAAATCCAACTGGAGGCTCACTTTGTCTCCAGTAAGCCAAGATTCGGTATTTCACACCGAAATTTCCAACAATTTTTGAGAATTTGAAGGTGCAGTACACAAGAAAATCAGCATTGGTCAAGGGAATTTTTGAGGAGATGTGTAGCGTAAGGATTGAGTTTGTTTTGTGAAGTTAATGGATCTGAGCTTTCAGCAATATACGGAGTGAGTACTTTTCAATGAATCTTTTGATGGCTCCAGTCGAAAACAAGCTTTAAGACATCTGATAGAAAATCAAACCAAATCAATCTCTTTCAAAAAATTCAGGTTCCTTTTAGCAGATGTGAAAGCTT
>AGAU01000633.1 GCA_000224765.2 SAR324 cluster bacterium JCVI-SC AAA005
ACCTACTACCTAGGAGTGAACAACGAACGGGAACCCACTAACAATCCACTGGTCCGTAAGGCGCTTTCTGCAGCCATAGACCGTAAGACCTTGGTGGAACGAATCACCAAGGGAGGAGAAGAACCAGCCACAACTTTCACTCGACCACCAATCTTCGGCTCCGTAGATCCGAAGGAAGGTGTCGGGATTGGCTATGATCCAGAGCAGGCCCGTCGTTGGCTTGCAGAAGCTGGTTATCCAGGTGGTAAAGGATTCCCCACCATCACCTACATGCACAACACCTCTGAAAATCACGCCAAGATCGCTCAGGCAGTGCAAGCCATGCTCAGACGCAACCTTGGAATTAACATTAGAATCGAAAACCAGGAATGGAAGGTCTACCTGAAGTCAACTACTCAACCGGATGCTCCACATTTGTTCCGCTTTGGCTGGTGTGCTGACTATCCTGATGCGAATAACTGGCTGATGGAAGTCTTTCACCCGACCAAGTCCACCAATCGTATTCGTTGGCAAAACAGCGAGTATGCCCAGTTAACTGAGAAAGCGATGGGTTCGACAGATTCGGATGAACGTATCCAACTCTATCGTCGAGCCGAGCAGATCCTTAACGAAGAAGAGGCTGCAATCATTCCGCTCTACTTCTATACTTCCAAGTACCTGGTCAATCCCCGGCTGAAAGACTGGTATCACATGGCGTTGGGCGGACAGCAGATCCGCTACTGGCGCTTAACGGGACGCCCATGATTCCAAGCCAATGCTGAACTTCCTGGTGCGGCGATTAGGTAGCGGTGCCCTGTCGTTGCTCGTGATCGCTGCCCTCGTCTTTCTACTACTGAAGGCACTTCCCGGGGGGCCTTTCGACACAGAAAAAAGCCTACCACCTGAGATCATGCGCAATATCGAAGCCTATTATGGCTTGGATCGGCCACTCTGGGAGCAGTTTGTGCGCTACGTTGGTAATGCACTGCAGGGAGATTTAGGTGTCAGCTACTCCCAACGTGATCTGCCTGTTGTCGATCTGATTGCTCAGCGTCTACCGATCTCACTGGAACTTGGCTGCTATGCCATACTTTTTGGACTCTTGTTT
>AGAU01000632.1 GCA_000224765.2 SAR324 cluster bacterium JCVI-SC AAA005
TCCATCAGCTTCTGAGCTCAACCACATCGAAGAACCTTACATCCTTAGCAGAATTTTCACCCCGCAGGAATATGTTGGTAACATTATCAAGTTAGCTCAGGAACGACGTGGGATTCAAACTAACATGGAGTACCCTTCAGCAAACCGGGTCATGCTCGAATATGAGTTCCCGCTGAACGAAATTGTTCTTGATTTCTATGACCGATTAAAATCTGTTTCACGTGGCTATGCTTCTTTCGACTACGAGTTGATCGACTATAGATTGGGTGATCTTTCAAAGCTGGATATTCTCTTAAATGGTGATGTTGTTGATGCTTTGTCATTGATAGTCCCCAAAGAACAGGCCTATTATCGGGGAAGAGAGCTTTGTAAGCAGTTTAAGAAGTTACTGCCAAGACAGATGTACGAAATTGCGATTCAAGCGGCAATCGGCTCAAAGATCATTGCCAGGGAAACCCTTGGTGCTCTACGCAAAGATGTGACTGCAAAGTGCTACGGAGGTGATATTACAAGAAAAAGGAAGCTTTTGGAAAAGCAGAAGGAAGGAAAAAAGCGAATGAAGCGGCTAGGCGCTGTTGAAGTCCCTCAAGAAGCTTTCATGGCGGTACTGAAGATAGATAATGGAGGTTCAAGCAGCTAGTTCATCCCGCAGGAGACTCATAATGACAACGTACGGGATGCCTAAATGGAGACATCCGCAAAGTTCAGGATGATTGATCTGGAATTCCTGAACTACATAAAGATCTTCTGGCTCTACTTCGTCTAGATGTCCTGGCTGAAGCATATGTTTGAATCTGTCGATTTCTAAATTGCCTTTTTGGCTCCATGATCTTGGGATTCCATGGAAGCAACGTCGTAAGATCTCACCGATCTCAAGGTAAATTCCAGAATCTGCATCGGTTACCTCATGCCAGCGCTTGCCAGATGAGCCAAATTCGAGGTTGTACTTTCTACCCGCCAAGCCTTCAGCCAGTGATCGATTAAGGTGCATAAACCAAACTGTGTTGTGAGGTTGTACCCAGATCATTGAAAAGTATGATCGTCGGGGAAATAGCTGGGTCAAATCTTGATAAGTTATTTGAAATTGGTGCTTGAATTCTATCTGTAATTGTCTGGGTAGGACCTGCATTAAAATCAAACGAAGATAAGCAGAAAGTCGGTCTGCAATGGGTAATAAAGATCTTTCAAGCACAGCATCAAGTTTTTGACAAATATCAGTCTCCCCTGACAAGGGGGAATCAACTGTTTCAGATTCAAGGCCGAAAGTTTCCCGAAGCATTCCCTCCATGATTTCTGGATCAAAGAAGGTATCTCCAGAAGGTATCGTATTTTCGTGCCCCAT
>AGAU01000631.1 GCA_000224765.2 SAR324 cluster bacterium JCVI-SC AAA005
GTTCAATAGCGAAGGAAAAAATGTAGGGAGAAACTTGTGCCCCCCCCCCGGATCGGTAAACGTTCTTCACTGAACAACTGCTACAGCACATTGACCTTGACCACGATCTTCAGAGGCTTTACTTTTTAGTTCTTCAATTTCAATCGATAGCCTTCCTTGTAAAGACGCATCCTTGAGAGTTGATACCCCATGCGCCTAGCTCGAGCATACATTCAATACATGGATCGACTGAATTGGGTGATTGGTCGTTGTACAATGTATGGAATCTTTCTCCTGATGGGTGTGCTCTTCTATTCATCAATCTCCAAGACCTTCTTTGTCCCATCTCTCTGGACTCTAGAGATGGCCCAGTTTGTCATGGTTGGCTATTATGTCCTCGGTGGGCCCTACTCCCTGCAACTCGGTTCAAATGTACGAATGGACCTACTCTACGGGAGTTGGCCGCAGCGTAAAAAATCCTGGTTTGATTTATTCACCGTATTTTTCCTGATTTTCTACCTTTGTGTGCTGCTCTACGGAGCGATCGGATCAACCGCCTACTCACTCGGTTATTTTGGCATGGAACCCTTCTTCTTTTTCACTGGATTACTGGATGGTTCCGAGAAAATTGGCATGCTAGAGCGTTCCTCTTCAGCATGGCATCCCTACCTCTGGCCTGTGAAGGTGGTGATGATCATTGGTATTACCCTGATGCTGTTGCAGTGCATTTCTGAGTTCTTGAAAGATATGCTGCGACTGAAAGGTGAGTCGGTCTGATGTCCTACGAAATGATCGCCATGCTGATGTTCTCCTCGATGATGCTGATGCTGCTCACTGGTCAGCGGGTCTTCGGAGCAATTGGATTCGTCGCTGTAGTTTCAGCCCTACTTCTATGGGGAGATCGAGGAGGTTACGATCTTGGCTTCTCTGCCGCAATGAAGCTGATGAAGTGGTACCCGTTGTTGACGCTGCCGATGTTCATATTTATGGGCTATGTGCTCTCAGAGTCCCGAATCGCAGATGACCTCTACCGAATGTTCCACGTCTGGATGGGAGGACTCTCTGGCGGGCTGGCGATTGGCACCATCGGACTGATGGTGCTTATCTCGGCCATGAATGGGCTGAGTGTCGCAGGAATGGCGATTGGGGCGACAATTGCGCTCCCCGAACTGCTCAAACGAAATTACGATAAACGGATGGTGACCGGAGTAATCCAGGCAGGCTCAAGTTTAGGCATCCTGGTTCCTCCTTCAGTGGTATTGGTCCTCTATGCGATGATTGCCAGACAGCCGGTCGGGCAACTCTGGTTGGCAGGAATCATTCCAGGGTTGATGATGGCAGCCCTATTCATCGGTTACATTGCGATTCGCTGCAAGGCTAATCCCAAGCTAGGACCTGCTCTCAGCAAGGAAGAACGCAACGTGGGTTGGCCAGAGAAG
>AGAU01000630.1 GCA_000224765.2 SAR324 cluster bacterium JCVI-SC AAA005
CCCTGCAAGCTACCGCTTCCTCCTGCATTTCCAGGAGTCGCTTTCTCTCCAGCAGCAGTTGCTTTTTCTCTAGGAGAACCCTTCTCTCTTCTTCTAGCGAGGGAGCTCCGCACTCAGGACAATGGGCAACCGTCCTTGGGTTCATGATCCCACAGGACCTACATTCGATGAGGTTCTCATTTGCCATATCTTGCTGCTGGAATAGAGAACCTCGAACTCCTGAGATATCTCAAAATTTTTAAAAAAAATTTTCGTCGGGGTGTGTTCTACTACATCTACCACTACTTCCTCAGACACCCCCTGGGGGTGGGGTAAAATGCTTCTTGATTCCACTAGCAGAGAGCTGTTGTTTAAAACAGTAAGAACTGAAGAAATTAGTTTTGGTGTTGTTTTAACTGCCCTAACTTACTTAGGTGGTTTAATTATTACTGCAGAAAGTATCGGCGTTGCTGAAGCTAAAGCCCCAAGCGAAGGGCAAGACTGGAATTGGGAAGATTACGAGTGATTTGGGGAGTTCTTGACCTCTTTCAAGTTGCTGATGGTTTCATCCTAGCGTTGAAGAATTTCTGCAGAGATGGGAAGTCGCATCACGGAGATTTTGCTCTAAGTGGTGCTAAATTTTAAATCAGGTAGTGTTTTGCGAGATGCAGAATTGTGTTATTCACGCTGATCCAGATTCTCTAGACACATTTGAATTCTATCTAATGTTCCGTTGTCTTCGAAAATTGTTGACACACAGTCGAACTTTCCTACCCAATCAGATTTAAATTCATTCCAAAGTTCAACTTTCGGTTTGAAGGCATTCCAGTTATCAAAGGTACCTACAGGAATGTAGGCGAGTCCTTCGATGAGATCAACTTTAGTCATCAGCCTGCAACCACAATTTTCACAAAAGTACTTATATATAGATTTTCCGCTTCCTCCTTTGTATTCAAATACTTTCATATCCCCAGAAAATTCAACTTCTGTCTCATAGAAAGTCGCTGCTGTGCTTATAGTTTCCCCTGATATTTTTTTGCAGGTGAGACAGTAACAGTTAAAGACCAGCATTGGATCATATTCAATTGAGTAAGTAATATTCTTACAATAGCAACCACCAGTATGCTTAATCATGTGGTCTCCGCTCTATTGATTGTTAGGATAAGCAACCATAGGCCTAATGAATGTAGAATGAACTCGTTTCTTACAGAATATTAGTTAAGTCAAGGCACAATATTTATTGAATAAATATATATAAATTCAAAAATCCTCCATTTTCTCCCCTCCTGACACAGTTTGGTTGTTCGATATTCGACATTATCAGACTCATCGCTACCACTTAAATTACAGAGCATTTTGGGCTATTTCTATCTAGGCTTACGCAATAGAGTTTACGTATTTAATTCTCTACAGAATGAATTTTTGATAAAGTAATTAATATGAAAAAGTTTACCTGGTCAATCTTGGGACTCCCGCTGTTGTTCTACCTGGGATTTCTAGTGTTGTTCAATTTCTTATGATGTATTTCATCAATAATTGATGGCAATGAAAAAAATAAATACTGAAAAAGAAGAGTCTACTGAAAAAATTATTGGTGAGGACTCGGTGCCTAATTCCTTCGGAAATCAAGAGATATATCAGCAACAGATGAGGCAGGCAGATATGGAATCTCAGTTAGAGAACTTGAAGGAGCAACTCACTAAGACAAAACAGCAGTTAGAGAAAACTGAAATCCTGTTGCGAGAGGAGCGATCTCTGGGCAATCAAATACAGAAGACGAAAGATGATTATTCTGATTGGGTGGCTGACCCGAGGGATGTTCGCTTTGATGAAAGCTGGAGACTTATTATAGTTATTGCGTTTCTGTTACCAACTACCTTAATTTGCCTATTTTTCTGGATCATTCTTACCTAAAAACACGACCAGTTAATTACCCCACTACTCAGACTGAATCCCCACACTTGTTTAGTGAACAATATCGTGTGGTCTGTCCCAGGCTACTCTCCTCTCGCATCA
>AGAU01000629.1 GCA_000224765.2 SAR324 cluster bacterium JCVI-SC AAA005
GGGAGAGTCTGGTTGTGGAAAGTCTCTGACAGCCTTGGCGATCATGGGACTGATCAGTTCACCTGGAAAGATAACAAGTGGAGAAATTCGCTTTGACGGAGAAGATCTGTTAAAAATCTCCGAACGAAAACGAAGAGAACTACGCGGCAACCAGATCTCAATGATTTTTCAGGACCCAAGCTCTGCTTTGAATCCTGTATTGACAATCGGCAAGCAAATTTCTGAGCCACTGCGACGTCACAAAGGGTTTTCTGCCCAGCAAGCTCGTGATCAAGGTCTGTCGCTACTCTCCGAAGTCGGGCTACCAGATCCTGGGCGTCAATGGTCACGCTATCCGCATGAGTTGAGCGGAGGCATGTGTCAACGTGTTATGATTGCCATGGCCTTGGCCTGTGAGCCAGCATTGTTGATTGCCGATGAACCAACAACCGCACTGGATGTCACGATTCAGGTCCAGATTCTTCACTTGTTACGCCAACTACAAAAGCAGCATGGAATGGCTCTGCTCTTCATCAGCCACGATCTTCAGGTGATCGCCGAAATGGCCGATCGGGTCGCAATCATGTATGCCGGAGACATCATTGAAGAAACCTCGGTTCGAGCAATTTTCGAACGTCCACGGCATCCCTATACCCGTGGGCTACTCAAATCAAGACCTAGTCTAACGGAGATTTCAGGCCAGCGAGAACGACTCTATCACATTCCAGGAAATGTTCCTTCCCTACAGGAGTTATCCGAAGGCTGCCGCTTCCTTGATCGTTGTCCCTGGCCAGGACCCGATTGTTCCGTCAAGACACCTGAATTATTGGGCTTCTCACATCGAAGCCGTTGTTACCGCTGGTACGAATTTCCTCAGGATACCTGAGATGACAAGTTCCTCCTCCTCTAACACTTCTATCCTCCGAGTGCAGGACCTACAGACTTACTTCCCTATTCGCCAAGGCCTGCTAGGTACTACAGTAGGCTTTGTCCGGGCAGTGGACGGAGTCAGCTTTGTGTTGAATGCGGGCGAGACCTTGGGGCTAGTGGGAGAGTCTGGTTGTGGAAAGTCTACGCTTGCGCGCAGCTTGCTCTACCTACATCCTCCTACCGGAGGAAGAGTCTGGCTGAAAGATACCGAACTCGGTGTGCTGAGTT
>AGAU01000628.1 GCA_000224765.2 SAR324 cluster bacterium JCVI-SC AAA005
GATTTGCTAGCATCTCCAACTGTTTACTTTTTTCTTCAATAACGCCTTGATCTCGCATTCTTTGTTCGAGCAAGTCTTCTTTCTCTTTACGAAGTTGCATCTCGATTGTGCGGTCTACAAACTGACCTTGTACCCCATTCAAGTAGGAAAAACTTTCATCGTGTGTCTGTGCAGATAGTAACGAATAAACCCGGGTTTGTCCTTCGATCTCAATTTCAATTTGGGGAATCAGAATAGAGCCATTTTCATTTAGTCCTGTCACAAACTCATCAATTTGCCTGCTAGGCAATCCGAGTTGTTCCAACACATCAGGGAAGTAAGCATTCGAGACATTGCCCAGGATGGGAAAGAATTTTTTGAAGTTTTTATTTACTCGCCGGATTTCCAAATCCCTGTTGGCAAAATAAGCAGCTGTGATCGCGTTTCTGAAGTTGAAGAAACTCAGCTCGATAATATTGTTTTGGTTAAATAATTCTTCTAAGTTCATGGTTTTTCTACTTTGCAGAAACTTCTTCATCAGGCTGGTTGGCTGTAGAATTTTTTCTTCTACTAAGTTTGCCAGTAATCGCTCCCCAGGTAGTCACACAATAAGGAGTGCAGTAGGTTAAAATGATTTTCCAAAATACTGGCCACTCACCATGCAAGAGGATGTTGTCACCATGATTGATTGTTGTCAAAATAGTGCCGATAACTAGCGCGGTCAAAAAGGCTTTCTTCGGGGTTCCATGGCCAAATGCCAGCTCCAGTAAATCATATTCAGTTCCACAGTGTCTGAGTGAAATATGCATTGAATTGCCTTGTAGCACTGATTTCCATTGTTTTGACTAGCCAGCACAGTTGGATCAATCAAACCTAGCACCTGAAGTCCATGTTGGAAGTATGGACCACTTGGGACGAATTTCTCCCCATGCACTTCACGACAGCAGCATCGTGCTACTTCTTTAATATTCGATTGAAGGGTTGCTTACGTGTTTCCACCTCTAAAGCCATTGTTGATTGCAGTATTGGTCTTGAAAAGTTCAAGAGGCCCAGGTTGTAGCGTGATTTAGCTCAATTCTTTAAAATTGATCTAACCCGCCCATTCGTTTTACTCGATCTTGTGGGGATATGATTTCAGAAATCTTAGCCCCAAAATTTTCTTTACTAACGACCAATTCACCACGGGCTACTAACTTACC
>AGAU01000627.1 GCA_000224765.2 SAR324 cluster bacterium JCVI-SC AAA005
GTAGCCACCCCCAGTCTTTCAAACATCATCCTGACCATTTTCAGCTGATCAACGCCCGCGTTCCTGATCTTGAGATCACTTCCTGTGACAGCAGCCAGGCCGATGAATGAACCCACCTCTGTGTGGTCAGGCTGGATAGTGTATTCGGCACCATGCAAGCGAACACTTCCGTCAATAGTTAACAAATTGCTACCAATTCCACTAATGTGTGCTCCCATCTTCAAAAGGCATCTGCACAAACCCTGAACATGAGGCTCGCATGCAGCATTATAGATTGTTGTTCTACCCCAGGCCATGACAGCAGCCATGATCGCATTCTCTGTGGCCATGACACTGGCTTCATCAAGGTAAATTGAAGTTCCACAGAGTCTATCTGTTTTCATCACATACTGACCCTCTGAATCCAACTCAATATTTGCTCCCAATTGTCGCAGAGCAAGAAGGTGAGTTTGAACTGGACGCATTCCAATCCGGTCACCACCTGGTGCAGGGAGGCGGATACAGCCATAGCGGGCGAGCATTGGACCAGCTAACAGAAATGATCCTCGAATTTCACGGGCTGCTACTGTATCGGGATCACAATGAGTTAATTGACAAGACTCGAAACGTAAGGAATGAGGACCAATTTCTTCAATAATGACCCCCAAGCTCTCGAGCAGGTCCATCATTGATCGAATGTCGGCAATGTCTGGGACATTATGCAGAATAACAGGATCTTCTGTAAGTAAAACTGCTGCCAATACCGGGAGAGCCTCGTTTTTATTTCCGGAAGGCGTGATCTCTCCTTGCATTGGGTTTCCCCCCTGCACAATAAATTTCTCGTTAGATTTCATTTCGAATTCGTCATATCCCATGCTTCATCCCTGAAAAATTTAAACTCCTGTTGAAAACTGATTCAAACCCTCCACTGCAAAGGAGACACCGGAGTCTTCTTTATTGAACAGGATTTTTTTCAGATATTGATTGGATGATTGCTTTATTGAGACTAGAAATTGATAAGAATGATCAAGAATCAGGCACTCCTTGTAATTTTTTTAAACTGTATTTGTTTAAAAAATTTCCAAATCTTACCGAAAAACCTGGAGTCCCTTTGACTTAGATGATAACAATATTATTGTTTTCCAAAATTCTGACAATGGATGTCTCTAGCCAGGAAGGTAATG
>AGAU01000626.1 GCA_000224765.2 SAR324 cluster bacterium JCVI-SC AAA005
CGCGCAGCTCAATCAGACGCTTCAAACGATTATTTCTATGAATCACTCGGCGATATAGATCGTTGAGGTCGCTTGTCGCAAAGCGTCCCCCTTCCAGTGGTACCAATGGTCGCAATTCTGGAGGAAGAACCGGCAGAGTATCAACGATCATCGAATCCACGGAGTTACCGGAATGCAGTAGCGAGCTTACAATATTCAGCCGCTTGGCAATGCGCTTACGGCGTGTCTCCGAGTTCACAGAGCGAAGTTCCTCGCGCAATTGATTATCCAATTCCTCGAGATCCATTTCACGCATTAACATGCGTACTGACTCTGCACCCATTCCCAGTTCCAGTTCCGGGAACTTATCCTTCATTTCAATCGCTTGTTCTTCTTCGACGATACTTAGCTTCTCGATCTCCGAACCGCCTGGATCCATAACGATGTAAGCATCAAAGTAGAGTACTCGCTCCAAGTCTCGTAGTGTCATTTCCAGAAGGGTGGCAATGCGACTGGGAACACCCTTGAGGAACCAGACGTGAGACACGGGGGTGGCCAACTTGATATGGCCCATGCGCTCCCGGCGAACCTTGGACTCAATCACCTCGACTCCACATTTTTCACATGTGATGCCCCGGTGTTTCATCCGCTTATACTTACCACAGATACATTCGTAGTCATGAATTGGACCAAAGATCTTGCCACAGAACAAACCGTCACGCTCCGGCTTGAAGGTCCGGTAATTGATGGTTTCTGAGGTCTTCACTTCGCCAAAGGACCAGGAAATCACATCTTCACTGGTCGCAATCTTGATGCGGACAGCGGAATAATTTTTGGGATCTTCCGCAACTTCAAACATATTACCAAACGCCATTCTGCCTCCGGATGGGGGTTGGGATTACGATTACCGGATGAACCAGGTCGGCTCAGATTTCTTCAGAGACAGCAGCCTTCTCACTGAGGCTGACTGATTCCGTATTTGCTTCTTCCTCGTCTGAGTCGACTTCTTGTAGCAATTCGATATTCAGACAAAGACTTTTGAGTTCGCTAATGAGAACCTTGAAGGATTCGGGGAGCCCTGACTCAACCTGATGACGTCCCTTAACAATCGCTTCGTAGATTTTGTTACGGCCATAGACGTCATCGGATTTGACCGTCAGCAATTCCTGCAAAGTATGAGCTGCACCATATGCCTCCAAGGCCCAGACCTCCATCTCACCT
>AGAU01000625.1 GCA_000224765.2 SAR324 cluster bacterium JCVI-SC AAA005
CAAGACCTTTGGCTTCGGTGGTGGACGTGCCGACGTTTGGGAACCAGAAGAAGACATCTACTGGGGAACAGAGACCGAGTGGCTAACCGACAAGCGCTACAAGGGTGAGCGTGAGTTGGAAAATCCACTGGCAGCCGTACAGATGGGCCTGATCTACGTCAACCCACAAGGACCAAACGGCGAGCCTGATCCAGTTGCCTCTGGAGGCGACATTCGTGAGACTTTCGCCCGCATGGCGATGAACGATGTAGAAACCGTTGCTCTAGTTGCTGGCGGTCACACATTCGGCAAATGTCATGGCGCCGGTGACGCTTCACTGGTCGGCCCTGAGCCAGAAGGTGCCTCAATCGCTGAGCAGGGCCTTGGTTGGACCAGCAAGCACGGCAGTGGTAAGGCGGGTGACACAATCACCAGTGGTATCGAAGGTGCTTGGACCCCAAATCCAACTCAGTGGGACAACGGCTACTTCACCACTCTCTTCAAGTATGATTGGGAACTGACCAAGAGCCCGGCGGGAGCCTGGCAGTGGCTGGCCAAGGGTGTCGCTGAGGAAGATATGGTTCCAGACGCCCATGATCCTTCCAAAAAGCATCGACCCATGATGACCACAGCAGACATGGCCATGCGCATGGATCCAATCTATGAGAAAATCTCAATGCGCTTCCGTGACAATCCAGACGAGTTTGCTGATGCCTTCGGCCGTGCTTGGTTCAAGCTGACTCACCGTGACATGGGTCCCAAAGTGCGCTACCTGGGATCAGAAGTTCCTGAAGAAAATCTGATTTGGCAAGACCCTGTCCCAGCTGTTGACCACGCATTGGTTGATGCCAGTGACATCGCTCAACTCAAAGCCAATATCCTGGCAACCGGTCTATCTACCTCAGAACTTGTTGGGACTGCTTGGTGTTCTGCGACCACCTTCCGTAATTCAGATAAGCGTGGTGGTACCAATGGTGCTCGCATCTGTCTGGCTCCTCAGAAGAATTGGGATGCAAACCAACCTGAGCAACTAGCCAAAGTACTGCAGGCATTGGGTGGTGTTCAGGAAACCTTCAATGCTTCTGCTGGTGATGGCAAGAAGGTCTCTATGGCTGACCTGATCGTGCTTGGCGGTTGTGCTGCAGTTGAGCAAGCTGCCAAAGCTGGTGGGCACAACATCGAAGTGCCTTTCACTGCTGGTCGCACTGACGCGACAGCGGAGCAAACTGATGCTGATTCTTTTGCAGTGCTGGAGCCCCAAGCAGATGGCTTCCGTAACTATCAGAAGGCTGCCTTCACCGTGTCCACGGAAGAATTCCTGGTGGACAAGGCTCAACTCATGACCCTGACTGCTCCAGAAATGACAGCACTGGTCGGTGGCATGCGTGTTCTGGACACCAATCACAATCAGTCAAAGCACGGTATCTTCACTGATCGACCTGGGGTATTGTCCACAGACTTCTTCGTCAATCTGCTGGATATGAGCACAGAATGGAAGGCAAATTCCGAGGAAGAGGAAGTCTTCGAAGGTCGTGATCGCACAAGCGGTGACCTGAAGTGGACGGGTACCCGTGTAGATCTGATCTTTGGTTCTCATTCACAACTTCGAGCAGTCGCTGAAGTCTATGCTCAGAGCGACTCCAAGGAAAAATTCGTCAAGGATTTCGTGGCTGCCTGGAACAAGGTGATGAACCTCGACCGCTTCGAAATCTAATCCTACTGACGGGTCGGTCAACCTTACGTT
>AGAU01000624.1 GCA_000224765.2 SAR324 cluster bacterium JCVI-SC AAA005
TGGCACAGCGAATGAGTGAGATGGACGGGAGTCCGGAGTTGTTGATCGGGCGAAAGATTATCTACGCTCATGGGGGCAGAATCAGTTTACGCCGGGAAGAGGACCAGGTCGTTGGGTTGGAAGTTAGCCTTCCGCTGGAAACAATGACTCACAACGGTGCACCACAGATCGGGCGGTCCACGGATACGAAAACTCCCACAAGTAAGGATTCCTGATAATTAGGTTGTGGCAGTGCCGTTTGTTTTGCTAACAGTGGAATCTGCTGTGCTAGCGGTAGCGGTTGATTCAGTTTCCTTGGCTTCAGCAGCTGCTACATTCTCCTTGCGTGCAGCCAAGTCCTCCTGTCCCTTCTCAAACGCATTCGCCACAGCTTCCAGCTTGTCTCCGGTACTCATTTGAGAGAGCTTCAATGAGCCGAACTTGTTGGCCACTCCACCGAAGTTATTCTCAAAGTCTTTCTTGATATCCTTCACCTCGAGATCCCGCTCAATGGTATCCATTTCGGTCTGTACGGTGTGACGAATATCGTTGGTAGCCCGTTTGATTTCAACGAGCCCCTTGCCCACGGAGCGCATGACTCCCGGAAGCTGCTTGGGTCCAATAAAGATCAGCGCAATTACGACGATGATGACTAATTCTGGCAGACCGATGCCAAACATGAGATTCTCCTCCTAAACGGTTATCAACAAAACACGCTTTTATATCCTGCTTAACGAGGAAAGGCAAATGCCCAGTGATGACTTTCTGGCAATTCTTGATTTTGGGAGCCAGTACGCACACCTGATTGCCAAGCGAATCCGGCATCTAGGAGTTTACACCGAGATCTTTCCACCTTCCATTGATATAGACAGCCTAAGGGCTGCCAAGGGCATCATCCTCTCCGGAGGGCCTGCTTCTGTCTTTGTCGGGGACGTGCCTGCATTCAATCCGGAAATCTTAAGCATCTCTCAACCCATTCTTGGCCTCTGCTACGGCCACCAATTGATAGCCAAATATTTTGGTGGCCGTGTAGCCAACACGGGACAGGGAGAATTCGGCAAAGCTTCTCTGCATCAGCTGAACTTTTCTCCCTTGTGGAAAGATGTTGCAGATAAATCTCAGGTCTGGATGAGCCACCAGGACAGCGTCACGGAGCTTCCACAGGGTTTTAAGGTGATCGGT
>AGAU01000623.1 GCA_000224765.2 SAR324 cluster bacterium JCVI-SC AAA005
AACGCTGCACACCTTGTTCAATTGCGTACTCAATCAGGCGGTAATAGCAGAGTTCAAAGTGCAGACTCCGAAAGTCCTGCCAACAGCCCCAGTAGCGTCCAAAGAGATGTGGTCCTTTGTGATAATTGATCGTACCTGCCACCCATTTGCCCTGCTTGCGGGCGAGTGTCAGTACCAAGTGATCTCGAAAATGCGTGAAGATGTACTGGAAAAACTCATAACTCAAGTAAGGCATCGCCCACTTGCGATCAATCGTAGTCAGGTAGAAGTCATGCATCACTCGGCAGAGTCTCGGCTCAATCTCCTCTCCTTGCAGCAGAATCACCTCCAATCCTTGTTCCTGAACCTGCCGACGTTCTCGCAGAATCTCTTTGCGGCGTTTGCTTCTGAGTCGACTGAGGAAGTCTTCAAAGCTTCCATAACCCTGATTCTGCCAATGAAATTGAAAGCTATGTCGCAATAGTAGACCAGCCGCTTCATAGATTTCACGCTCCTCTGTAGGAATAAAAAGAAAGTGTAGAGACGAACAGCCTCCCTGCTGCGCTAACTCCAGTGCGCTGACGAGCAATTGCTGCTGAAGTTCTCTGGGATTGGATGCATCTGCCGCAACCAGTAGCTTGGGACCTGTCGCTGGGGTAAAGGGTACAGCCGAGGTGAGTTTGGGGAAATAGCGTTGACCATAACGTTGGTAGGCGTTTGCCCAATCCCAGTCAAAGATGTATTCCCCATTGCTGTTAGTTTTCTGGTACAGATAACAAGCTGCTTGTAGCTGTTTCCCTTCCCAGAGCGTAAGGTAGCGAGGTTCCCAACCGGTTTCAATCCCAACACACTGACCTTCTTCCAGCGCAAGCAGATAGTTGTATTCAGCAAAGGGGAAAGCATCTCCAATCAGTCGATTCCAGGACTCTGGAGTGACTTCACGAAGGCTGTGGAACACCTGTTGGTGCAGATTGCTGTTGGTTTGAAGGGCAGTGCTACTCACGTCAGTCTTCGACCTGAACCACATAGATCTTGTCGGCAACGTAGAAGGGAAGAATGGCCGGTTGTTCTTCCTGCTGGAGGGTCATTGAACTCATCACGTCGGCACAGGAAATCACTTGATGCTTCTGACCTGGCATCACCTGCTGGGTGTGAGAATCTTGAGCAACTCTTCGGAATCTTCCAATTCTTAGGTAATCATCATGATCTCTACCATCATGCATTCTTCTGCCTGGTCCAGGGTGAAGCAATCCTCTGGTAATGACAATCGAGTGTTTCTCAAACATTAGGAATTACTGACAAAGATGAGAAAAGACTTGGGCTTTTAGCCTAGCAAGGCTCTGACAGAAAAACAAACAGGATTCAGCTTTTACAGTAGTAGGTGGTCTGCCAAGTTCATTCTATTTCTGGCAGACACCACAGCTGGACGGAGTAAATATCACGGAAGACGCTGCAAACGTTGCTGCAACGGAAGGATATGAGCGTGGGTGAGGGAAACGGCTAGCGCATCAGCTTCGTCTTCTTGGAGTGGACAAGATCGGAGGTTCAGCAGCATACGGACCATGTGCTGGATCTGCTCTTTCTGGGCACTACCTGTTCCTACTAGGGATTGCTTAACTTGTCTCGGCGCATACTCGTGTAGACGAACCTGCCGACGTCCCAGTTCCAGTAGCACGACTCCTCGAACATGCCCCAGCACCAAGGCAGAGCGGGGGTGTTTCGCAAAGAAGACTTCTTCGACAACTCCGCAATCCGGTTGCCACTGCTGAATCAAGTCTCCAAGCGTATCACCTAGAATAACCAACCGTTCCGCCAATGATTTGGATTCTGGCAGGCGGATGCAGCCACTGGAGAGGTAGCGATTGTGCTGAGGATTCGCTTCAATTAGACCATAGCCAGTACGACGACTACCCGGATCAATCCCTAGAATTTTCATGCTTCAGGACGCTAACTGAGTGGCCACTTCCTCACTAATATCAAAATTGGAATAGACCTGCTGGACATCGTCATCATCTTCTAGCATCTCAATCAAACGAATGACCTGCTCTGCCTTCTGAGCATCTTTAATAGCAATCCAGTTTTGTGGATTCCAAATAATACCAGAGTGCTGCATC
>AGAU01000622.1 GCA_000224765.2 SAR324 cluster bacterium JCVI-SC AAA005
CAGTGAAGACCGCTACAGCTTGTCTCAGGTTGGTCGACTCAAAATCAATGAGAAGCTAGGACTAGAAGAGCCTCTTGATAAGGTAGTTCTGACTCACCGGGATATTCTGGAATCGGTGAAGTATCTGTTGCTACTCCGTGAAGGTAATGCTTACACTTTTATTGATGATATCGACCATCTTGGCAATCGTCGAGTTCGCAGTGTCGGAGAATTGCTGGAGACCCAGTTCCGGATTGGACTGATCCGGATGGAGCGAACGATCAAGGAGCGAATGTCTCTGCAGGATGCCGAGACGATGATGTTGCACGATATCGTCAATGCTAAGCCAGTTGCTGGGGCAATTCATGAGTTCTTTGGTAGCAGTCAGCTATCGCAGTTCATGGACCAAACCAATCCCCTGTCGGAAATCACGCACAAGCGCCGACTCAGTGCATTGGGTCCAGGTGGTTTGACCCGTGAGCGTGCCGGTTTCGACGTGCGTGACGTACACTCCTCCCACTACGGACGGATCTGCCCGATCGAAACACCGGAAGGACCAAACATTGGATTGATTGCATCTCTAGCTACCTATGCTCAAGTCAACTCCTACGGATTCCTCGAAACTCCTTATCGCAAAGTAGAGCAGGGCAAGATTACCGATAGTATTGAATACCTCTCAGCAACTGAGGAAGATCGCTATAAGATTGCCCAGGCAAATGCTGTGATTGATGAAGGGGGTAACTTGGCCAATGACTTTGTTACTGCCAGGGTGGGAAGTGAATTCAGCATGGTGCCAAAAGACCAGATTGACTACATCGATGTTTCACCGATCCAGCTTGTATCAGTAGCAGCTTCGCTAATTCCATTCCTCGAGCACGATGATGCTAATCGAGCCTTGATGGGTTCCAACATGCAGCGTCAGGGAGTGCCACTGGTAAAGCCTCAGGCTCCACTGGTTGGAACAGGTATGGAACATCAAGGAGCACTGGACTCAGGAACCTGTACCATCGCTAGACGAACCGGTGTCGTCGATAGTAGCGATGCTTCCCGCATTGTGATCCAAGCTGATGTGGACCTGTCAAGTGTCGACAGCATCGTGCCAAATAATGTCGACAT
>AGAU01000621.1 GCA_000224765.2 SAR324 cluster bacterium JCVI-SC AAA005
AAGCAAAATCGGTCCCAAGCCCGCAGCAATTCGAATACGTTTGGAGAAGAAGATTCTCCCTATCACAGGAGTCACATAGCGGAACCCTGGCGTCAGGGCATATTGACCAGTAAAACTAAGCGCTGCAATGCCAAATCATTATTGAAATTCAAGCCAGCCTGGCTAGAAAATCTCTTGATAAAACCCTGCTAGGCAGATCACAGCACCTTTGCCAAAAATGTAAAACAACAAATCTGTGGTTGTATTGTGCTGTTTGGCTCGATTGAGTGCAATCACGCCAAAAGCAGCAATGAATCATGAGGTAATCCCCAAAAAATTGCCTTTCTGTCAATAAAATCTTCCCGGAAACATCACCAGCACAATGCCGACAAAGCCAATGAGGGTCAACGCAGAGCTCACCAATCCTCTTTCTCATAGACTCAACCAACTGAGTACGATGATGAACACCAGATAGGTCATGATGAAAATATTGGTCTCAGCTAGTCCGGTCTCTTGGACTTCTTGGTAGAAGTAGAAAACAGAGAGCAGGTTGGCAATGGTACGAAGAGCAACCCAGCCACTATCCTCTGTTCTGGGGAGCTTTCTAACTCGGTACAAGACACAGGAGAGAATTATCCAACACAGCAAAAAGCGGACAAAGAGATAGAAATTGGAAGTCAGGGCTGGTGTGGTTTTTTGCCCCCAGCGTATGACAACCCTATTGAGGTACAGCAGGAAAGCCGAGCTTAGAACGGCAAATACGCCCCAGCATTCCTTTGACAAGGATAAGATTGGCCGATTTAAGATTTGAAAGGAGCGGGACTCAAGAAAAAGAGATGGTGTGCTGCTGAAGTCGCCGCGCAGCAGCGGGAGCAAAATAAGTGAGAATCATATCTGCTCCGGCTCGACGAATTGAGAGCAGAGCTTCCATCATAGCACGTTCCTGGTCAATCCAACCTTTTTCTGCAGCAGCACAGATCATGGCATATTCTCCAGATACGTTGTAGGCGGCAATTGGTACATCAAAGGCTTCCCGCAGCCGGGCTATTACATCGAGATAGCCCAAGGCTGGTTTGACCATGATCACATCCGCTCCTTCGTAAATATCCAGGTCCGCTTCTCTTAGAGCCTCACGCCAGTTTGCGGGATCTATCTGATAAGTTTTCTTATCACCTTTTCTAGGTGCAGAATCCAGGGCACCTCGGAAGGGACCATAAAAGCAGGATGCGTACTTTGCGGTGTAAGCCAAGATGCTAACTTGCTCAAACCCAGAAGCATCCAGTGCTTCACGGATTGCTCCTACTCGACCATCCATCATGTCGGAGGGAGCAATCCAGTCGGCCCCAGCTTCAGCATGAGAAACTGCCATTTTACAGAGGACCTCAACAGTCTTATCGTTGAC
>AGAU01000620.1 GCA_000224765.2 SAR324 cluster bacterium JCVI-SC AAA005
GAAGCGTTCGCCAAGTTGCCTGACGGCACAGTTGAAAGTCTTTTAAAGCCTGAGAACAAAGACAAACTGATCTCAATCCTCACCTATCACGTTATTCCTGGCAAAGTGATGTCCAAGGACATTAAGCCAAGTCAAATGGTCAAAACTGTCAACGGACAACAAGTCTCTATCAAACTTTCATACGGCAAGGTGAGTGTAGACGGAGCTAACGTGACTGCAGCTGACGTGGAAGCGGATAATGGTGTGATTCATGTCATTGACTCAGTAATTCTTCCTAAGAACTAACTTCTCATCAGAGCAAATGAGCCGCCACTGGTTCAATGAGATCAGTGGCGCTCTTCCAGGACATCATTTGCAAAAATGATAAAAATAATTAAAGAAATCATCCAACCTGAGTGGCTTATGTCTGAACACACCAGTACCTGGCCTGAACTAGCAATTGGGCTTTATGAGGCACTAACAGAAAAAAAAGCTGAAATCACTTATCACTTTGAAGATATGAAAGTCGAGATTCCTTCTGGTACAGGTCCGGAAGCTCAGCATGCTCTTTGGAAATTAGACGGCAAATTGAGAATCAGTACTAAGCCCACAGAGTAGCTCCTAGCAGGATCGCTGCCTAGAGCCCTGAACTTCACTGGTCGCTATCTTCCAAATCATTCTTTCAGTAACTCTTTGACTTTTTGTAGTATTTTTGAGGTTTTTTTCTAGTTGTTTGGGGTGGTGTAGTTTTTTCAGGGCATCCAGATAGGAACAATGCACTGAAAATAACCAAAAAAGAATCCTCATATTTTGCCTTGTTTGATTGACGCCCAATCAGCATAGATTCTCACAATTTCAAATTGGTAATTCATACACAATTAGTAAATACCAGATCAGCTTTTTTAGGATCATCTATTTCTCCTACTCAGTTCTCACAAGTCACTCATAATCTTCCCAGTTCCAGTCCCTGTCCTCACTAGGGTCGAAATTCAAATCGCTTGAAACAGTTTTTTGCGAGATGATTTTGCCATCTTGATAGCTCAAAGCCGTCATCATAATTCCGTATGAGGGATCATTTATATTGAATTGACGTTTTGCAAAGCCTTCAACATAAACAAAATCTTCTCCCTCAAAAAGTGCTTTGCAAGGACCAAAGACAACTGATTCG
>AGAU01000619.1 GCA_000224765.2 SAR324 cluster bacterium JCVI-SC AAA005
GTAGCTTCCCTGAAAAAACCAGATTTTCGTAATGGTGTTGTTGATCGACTTTTAGTTGCAGCCCTTCGAGGAGACTTAGAACCAATCCTGATATTGAACAAAACTGATCTGGGTTCAGAAGCTGAGTTTTTATTGATTCGAAGCCTTTACAGTGAATTGGGCTACAAAGTTATGGGAATCAGCGCAAAGCAAGGAATTGGCATTGAGGAGGTCAGAGACTCTTTGAAAAACAAAATCTCAGTTTTGGCTGGACATTCCGGGGTAGGAAAATCCTCTTTGGTCAAAGCTCTCTATCCAGATTGGGAGATCAGAATTGGCGCTGTTAATCAAAAAGTTGGAAAGGGGCGCCATACAACCACTTTGGCAGAGATGTTTCCTTTGCCCGAAGGTGGCTTTCTTGTTGATACCCCTGGAGTTCGTGAATTGAGACCCTGGGATGTAGAAAAAGCTGAATTGGATCAATATTTTGTCGAATTCGACGTTCGGGAAAATTGTCACTTCACTAGTTGTTCACATCGTCATGAACCAAACTGTGCTGTTTTAGCGTCTTTGAAAGTCGGAAAAATTCATTCCTTACGCTATAATAGTTATTTGGCTATCTACAACTCTCTTGAAAATTAACCAATTCCAACAGTGAGTAGTAGTCAGGACTAACTAAGGGTGCTAAATAAATAAGAAGACTTCGTTGAGATTTTGATTAATGATGGGAATCAGGGCTTGGTCTTGTGAAACAATTGCTGAGTCAGGCCCCTAAAAAAATAATTGCAACCTATTGAAGCGCATAAACTGCTAAAGAACTGATGGATTTAGCGGCAAATAATTCCCAAGTATTGCGTCCTATTTTTCCCGACAGAACACGTGAGGAAGATGTTATCAGTATCGCTAAAATGGTCAGCCTGGAGACAAATAAACTAGATCTAGTCATCAGTTGAGTTGGCTATCTTCACAACGCTCAACATGGGCCTGAAAAAATTTTAGCTATATAAATACCAACCAACTACTTGAATCAGCTAAAGTTAATGCTTTACCAACATTACAGTTTGCAAAATATTTCCAGAAGCTTCTCAAGCATAATCAACCATCTGTTTTTTCATCAATGTCATTAACAGTTCGAAGTATTTAAGCTAACCGCCTGGATGGGTTGGTACAATTACAGAGGGTCGAAGGGTATGTTAAACATGATGATTAGCAATATAGCAAACGAATTTAATCTTACAAATCCAAATAATAATGTCCTGACGCTTCACTGAGGTACGGTTGTTAATAGGCTCATTGAACCTTTCAGCAAAAATCTTGTA
>AGAU01000618.1 GCA_000224765.2 SAR324 cluster bacterium JCVI-SC AAA005
AAAATTTGTTGCTTCCTCTAAGTATACTTGGAATGCAGGAATTTTCATGGCTACAGTCGAAACCTGGAAGAAAGAGTTTATCAGTTACGCTCCTGATTTGGCCAAATTATTCATTAAAGAGGAGTCTTCAATAGATTTGGTGGATCATGAGAGGGATTACAAGATTTTTGCAAAATCTCCCAATATTTCCATTGATTATGCCGTAATGGAACACTCCGACCGAGTAACGGTATTGCCTGTTGAAATGGGATGGAGTGATCTGGGATGTTGGGAGAGCATCTACCAAGTTTCTGAGAAAGATGAAAATGGGAATGTAATTCGTGGTAACGTCATTGCCCATGAGACCAGTAACTCTTTAATCTTCAGCACTAAAAAACTGGTCACAAGTATTGGAGTAAAGAACCTGATTATCGTAGAAACAGATGACGCACTCCTTGTCTGTGATTTAACCCGTTCTCAAGACGTAAAACAACTGGTTGATACTTTGAAAGAAGGGGGTCGTCATGAATACAGGTTTCACACGAGAGTCTCGAGACCTTGGGGGAGTGCCTCCACTTTGATTGAGAACAGCCTTTATAGGGTCAGACTTCTTGAAATAGAACCAGGAAGGTATGTATCTAGTCAGCGTCATCGGCATCGTAGTGAACATTGGGTAATTGTAAGAGGGGCCGCTGACGTAATTCGTGGTCAGGAAACGCACTTACTGACAGAAAATGAATCGATTCATATTCCCAGGACTATCACACACCGGCTAAGCAACTCGGGAAAAATTCCTCTTCAGGTACTTGAAATTCAACAGGGTGAATACTTGGGTTTTGATGATGTAGAGCGATTTGAAAGGTCCTATTCAACAAGAGGTCAAGATTTTGATGACTAGAGCTTGAGAATTAAGGTTTGAATCTTTCTATATTTTTTCTAGGAGCAAGAATGTTTCGTTCAATAATTTCACAAATTTCTATCTTTCTGATCTCGGTTTTTTTTCACCAAGTTCTTGCTCAAGAATATCCAGAATTAGATCTTGAATTCAGAACTAGTTTCCAGATACAAACACAGGACGCAGAATATGACTCAGACACACTAAAATTTGATGAT
>AGAU01000617.1 GCA_000224765.2 SAR324 cluster bacterium JCVI-SC AAA005
GTTCGAGGGCACGAACCAGAGTTTCTTCTGCTTGTTCCAGTTCGCCAAGTTGTGTTTGAACTCGGCCACTATTATTAAGTGCCTTGAGTGTGTCCTGGTGCTTTTCTCCGTAGAGTTCCTTCCAGATTTCGTAAGCTTTGAGAAAATTGGTTTCTGCTTGTTCCGGTTTTTGGTCAATCAGGTAGAGGTAAGCCAGGTTGTTAATGCTGGCAACCGTGTTTGGGTGAGTGAGGCCGAAGACCTGCTTGTTGAGTTCAATGACTCGCTGATAGGTCCGCTCCGCTCGGCTGAAGTCTCCTTGCGCCTCGTAGAGCATGGCAATGTTGTTGTTGAGTGCCAGTGAGGTTGGGTGCTCTTTGCCTTGCTCCACCTGGGAAAGTGCCAGTGCTTTCTGGTAGAGTGGTTCAGCTTCGTCATAGAGTCCTTGACTTTCCAGGACAAGAGCCAAGTTGTTCATGATAGAGATGGTCTGGGGTGCGCCTTCACCAAGTGCAGCACTCATCGCTTGCAGTGCCTGTCGATAGGTGGCTTCGGATTGCCGCAACTGGCCAAGCCGACGGAAGATGCCAGCCAGATTGTTCAGATCTCCTGCTGTGTTTGGATGAGCATCACCAAGAATTTGTTGGTCGATTTCGTATACTTCTTGGTAGTAGCGAAGGGATGCAACAAAGTTGTTAGTGTTTTCATAGAGTTGAGCAAGATGACTTTTTGCATCGATCACCAGTGGATCTGCAATTCCAAGTAGTTGTTCTGACGCTGCGATCACTTCCAGGAACATCGGCTCTGCTTCATCAGGACGTCCCAACTGTCGATACAACTCTGCCAATCGTTCCTTGGTCTCCAACGTCTGTGTTTCCTCAGGTCCCTGAACCTTTGTTCGTAGGGCATAACTCTGCTCCAGTGGTTCTAGAGCAGGACGTAATTTGCCTTGGCGCTGATAAAGCTGCGCTAGGTCTTCCAGGACATTGATAGTAGGCAAAGCTTCTGCCCCAACTGCTGTCACGAGAGTTGCTTGAGCATCTTGTAAGCGCTGCTCTGCCAGTTCATAGCGCTGCAA
>AGAU01000616.1 GCA_000224765.2 SAR324 cluster bacterium JCVI-SC AAA005
GTCGATCAACAACACCATTACGAAAATCTGGTTTTTTCAGGGAAGCTACGATCAGGATTTGATCCGCATTCGCTACGATCACCTGTTCCAGTTGTCGTTCAGGAATATTTCTCGATAGCCGACTTTTTCTAGGAAGGATTTTGTGGATCCAACCGGCGTCTTCGGAAGCATCCAAATCAATCTCAACCAGGTCCCCCACTGCAATCTTCTCGTCATAGCGACTTTCTTGGAACAAGTTCCCTTTCACACGACAAAGTCTTGTATCACCTTCACAATCTACATAATAGAAACTTCTAGTTCGTTTACGAACAATTCCTTTTTGCAGCATTGGTTACATCATCATTGAATTAACAACCACAAAAAAAACCCACAGCAAATTAGCACTAGCACCTTATTGAACATCTGAAATTTTGTTTGAAACCATGTTGAGTTGAAGAAACAAAAATCATTCGAGACGGAAAACCTTACTGTGATTTTGAGCGGCCTAATCATTCAGTAAGTATGTGTTGAAATATTGATCTGAAGTCTTCAGGAGCTACTCTTAATTCACTCGTTGAATTTTCCAAACTTGATGAATCTTAGGGTTGCGAACAAAGTCGGGTGGTAGAAGCTCACTACTCAAGTCTAGAAAAAGCTGATTCGGCAAGCTGTCCTGATCCAGCTTGAACTTCCGATTGTTGGTGGAGAATAACAAGACTCCATTCTTCTCCAACAAACGTGAGACCTGATTTAGCATTTCTGCGTAATCTCTCTGAACATCCCAGGTCCCCTTCATTGATTTCGAGTTTGAAAAGGTAGGTGGATCGAGAAAGATTAGATCGAAAGTTCCTTTTTGATTAGTAATCCATTCCCTGCAATCGGCTTTAACTAATAAATGCTTTCTTAAATCCAGACTGTTCAGGCTGAAATTATCTTTAGCCCAGCCTAAATAATTTCCTGACAGATCTACGGAAACACTACTTTTAGCTCCTCCAGCTGCCGCATAAACAGTCCCTGTGCCCGTGTAGCAAAATAGATTTAAGAACCTTTTATTCTCAGCCATCTCACGAATCAAAGACCTGGTGGGACGATGATCCAGAAATATACCTGTATCTAGGTAATCTAGTAAATTAACCCAGAATTTGAGTCCTCCCTCCTCAATAACCAGTCTTTCTTGGGTCTGCGCAAGCCGGTCATATTGGTTTAGCCCAGCCTGTCGTTTGCGCTTTTTCAATATCAGTGATTCAGATTTACAGTTCATCACCTCAGGAATGACTTGCAAGACCTCCAACAGACGTCTTTCTGCAGCAAGCAGATTTATGTTCTTCG
>AGAU01000615.1 GCA_000224765.2 SAR324 cluster bacterium JCVI-SC AAA005
GACTTTCAACTGTGCCGTCAGGCAACTTGGCGAACGCTTCATCTGTGGGTGCAAAGACTGTAAACGGCCCTTTGCCAGCCAAAGTTTCTACCAATCCTGCAGCTTTCACTGCTGCTACCAGAGTTTTGAAGGCATCGTTGCCTGCTGCCGTTTCAACCAGATTTTTCATATGGCCACCAGCCATAGCGATTCCACTACTTACGACTAGTACGAAAAGCACTAGCAAAGATTTTTTCATTGGAGTGATCCTGTAGAATGATTCTTGGAATAAAATGTCTGGATATGACATCGTAGAAAGCCACAGGTTCCGAAAATTATGCCAATGAGAAAAAAAACTAAATAACTGATATAAAACAATAAAATATAATTTTGACCGACACTATTCTTTATGAAAAAAGAGATATTTAGCTTTTCTTAATTTATGTACTTCCTTTCTCTTTTTATTGCTTCAAAAACATGTTCCACTGAGCCAAATAACAACTTTGATTCCGAGATTTAACACGTAGTTTCTCTGCGTGTTGGCCCTGTCAGAATTCTCTATCCTCCGCTACAGAAGCGTCCAATTCAGTGAATTCTGCTCTTAGCAGCTCCTCCCGTGAGTGGGAAATGAATCTACTCCAGACAGCAGAGGCCGAATTTTGTGCCCCCGCCCCCTTTGTGCTTCCAAGAATTTATTAAGAAAATCCCAACTTGGTTGCTCTTAACTGAGAATGATCACAGTCTCGTCAGTCTTGGGTTCTTAAAGGGTTTTGCTTGGTTTTGACGGAACAACGATATAGCGTTGTGAAACATTGTGAACGCCAATAAGTGGTTTTCAAAATAAAGAAAATCGGTCTGATTTCAAGGTGCTGACAACTCAATTTGTTGGCGAAAGTTTGTTTTACTCATTTACAAACCATATTCTTTGGTCATTTCATGCTTCTGCCACAAAAATATTGCTCTCAATTAGTGCTGCTTAGATGATGGTGACTTTTGTGACTTTTCGTTAGCCTTCGTGGAGTTATCCCCATGAATTCCGAGGAATCCACATTTTTCCAAGATCAGCAAAATCGTGAGATTACTCTGGCCAACATGGCCTCCTATTACCGGGTTTTGTTGGAGAATGTACCGGATGCTCTATTTGTCCTGAATACCGAGTGGAAGATCACCTTTGCCAATACCTGGGCTGAGGAAATTTTTGGCTACAGCCGGGAAGATCTAGATCTGCGGAGTCTTGCTGACCTGCTGATTCAGCCAACACAAGCAATGCCAAAGATTCAGGAAATCACACTGTTGC
>AGAU01000614.1 GCA_000224765.2 SAR324 cluster bacterium JCVI-SC AAA005
GGTTGAATACCTCCATAATGTTGTAAGAATATAGATCCTCACGAAGTCGTGACTCTTCTGAGGAATCGAACTGATCATCCTGGTTCAAGTCTCGCCACCAGCTGATTTTTCCAGAATTTACCCCATCTAGCATTTTTCCGGTACCAGCTTCTAGAATAATTAAACTCCCATTTGCAACGGGAACAATTCCACGCGGATTGTGAAGCCCACGAGCAAGTTCTGCAGTCTTTGCGCTCAGCGGTATGGTGAAGGTGCAGAAGAAAGGAAGGATAAGTGCCAGAATGGAAAAACAAAGTCTCAGCACAGTTGCTCAGTTCAAACGTAGATCATTTGGAATAGCTAGATCCTTAATTAGATCTTTGATCAAAACAACCTTACCCTTCTCCATTGACCGATTGATGGCAAATCCAGTGATAGCAGACCAAGCTGCAGAAAAATGGTTGGATTTACGCTGAAGTGGGTCTGGGAATCCATCATCAGCAAAGATGTGATTCAACATTAGGGGATCTGCACCGCCATGGCCACCAGCAGAGCTTGGATTCTTAATTCTTTCAATGGCTTTCCCTGGTATCAGAAGCGATGTCTGCACATTGCTACCTTCTCTAAGTGAACTGTCATCTCCATTGATCACGCTCCGCTCCAAGTATTTTTGTGAGAGAGTCCCCTCTGTACCAATAAAGGTAATTTCATAACCTTCCCAAGGCGAGAAAGCAACGAGTCCGTAGTTGAGGACTGCCCCTCTGGAATAACGCACCTCTGCACGAATCATGTCTTCAATTTCAATGCTGCCATCAAAAACACATTGATCCCTATGATAGCCATCATAATGCTCATTGTCCGAGTAAAGTTTCTGCAAGTTGTCCACAGCTTCCAGTTTCAGCCGAAAGCTGCAATTCTCTGAGAGGCAAGTCTTACAGCGCTGTCCACGGTTATCAATCCCTAAACGTTTGGCGTTGATTGGATTGTAGTAATGATTATCTCCTGTTGCATAAGCAGAAACTGGAGTATCGGCGATCCACCAATTGATCAAATCAAAATGGTGAGTAGCTTTGTGCACAGCTAATCCACCCGAATTTCTTTTGTAGCGATGCCACCTACGAAAATAATCAGCACCGTGAACTCGATCTAGATGCCAGTCAAAGGTGATCGCCTTAACAGTTCCGATCGTACCACTCATCAAAAGCTCCTTTACCTGTGAGCGGTATGGAGAGTAGCGATAATTGTGAGTAATCGTTGCAATTGTCTGAACTTTGTTTAGTTCTGTGACAATCTTTTTCAGATACACCAGGCTGCTGGTGATTGGTTTCTCACTGATGATCTGGCAGCCTTTTTTTGCACCTGCAATGATGTATTTGTGGTGAGTATAGTCTGGTGAAGTCACAATGAGGATATCTGGTTTTTCGACTCGTAAGAGCTTATGAAAATCTTTCTCCAGATAGCAAGTTACCGAGACATTTGACTTCTTCAGTGATTGTTCTGCATAGCGTAATCTGCCAGGATTAGAATCGCAGATAGCCACCAGTCGATGAGTGACAGCATATTTTTTTACGAAAGATTCACGAAACATTTTGTGCCGGCCACCAACCCCGACAATCGCGCATTTTTTCATACTAGTTCATCTCGATAACCAAAGCAGATCCTGATTTATCAAAAAAGTGTGATGAGCCTAAATCAATCTGTGCGGCCAACTTGGTTTTGGATTCAAAGTGTTGTTGACCTTGGTTGTGCATCACAAAATTGATTTTGTGATCTGTCTCAAGATAGATGTAAGCCTCACTACCCAGCTGCTCCATATGTGAAACTTCTGTGTGAATCAGTAAATCACTTGCCGCAACTGTCGTCTCAGCCTTCACCATCTCCGGTCGGAAACCGATTTGCTCAACCCGCTTATCTTCAAAAGTTTTAAGCGTTGCCTCCGGTATAACTGCTTTCCCTACGTTTTGTAGCTCAACCAGTTCACTCAACCTGATCAGATTGATCCTGGGCGAGCCAATGAAGGAGGCAACGAAAACATTGCTCGGCTGGTTATATAGCTCTAGTGGCTTCCCAATCTGCTCTACTCTTCCACCATTGAGGACAACAATCCGATCGGCCATCGTCATGGCCTCGACCTGATCATGAGTTACGTAAATAGTGGTTGCTCCAAGCCTTTTTTGCAGCCTTGCAATCTCGACCCGCATCTGCACCCTTAGATCTGCATCCAGATTGGACAGTGGTTCATCAAAGAGGAATGCCTTTGGCTCCCTAACAATCGCTCGACCAATTGCGACACGTTGTTTTTGTCCTCCTGAAAGTTGCTTGGGTTTCCTCTT
>AGAU01000613.1 GCA_000224765.2 SAR324 cluster bacterium JCVI-SC AAA005
ATCGCTATGGTTATGGGATAGTCGAACTGGAGGATTGGTCACTCGAAAAGCAAATCCAACTTTTTAGTGGAGTGACTCACGTGGTGGCTCCACATGGAGCCGGATTGGCAAATGCTCTTTGGATGCCGGTAGGGACCAAGGTGCTGGAAATTCGACCGTCCTATGCAAGCGGAGATTTTTGCTTCTCAGAAATCTGTGAGTTATCTTGTCTGGAGCACGAGGTACTGGTACCGACTCGTCGACCAACTTTTCAATTGGAACCCGCACTACTTACTGAACTGTTGCAGCGTTGGCATCCTAAAGTTTGACAATGCGAGCATTCCGGAAGCCTCTGTAGTGATTACGCAGTGAATACATATTAGAACGGGCTTCCCCAGTTGTCTCAAAGAATCCCACGCGAATACGAAATTGCAATTTATTAGTTTCTCTATCGAACCGCTGAGATAGGTAACTGAAGCTTGTATGCTCAATGAACGTGGGTAACAGAGCGCTCGCTACTGTCAAGTTTTCCTCGATTGGCAATTCGATGGTCCAAGGTTTGGTAATCGGTTGTTGAAGATCAATTAGATTACGCGACAGTTCTCGTGAAGTTGGTACTACCGCCCAATAGTCTCCAGTAAACTCACCACTTTTGGAGTATTTCTCAAATACCTCCTGGCCTACTAACTGTGCTTCTTCTGCACCTTGGAAAAACCCGATTCTCACACGGTACCAAACCATTCCTTCAAACTTGTCTCCCGTACGGTGTAAGTAGGCATAATGACCATCCTGCACTAGCAGTTGTAGCAACTCCAATGCTTTAGAAAAATCAGTGAACGGTAACGAGGTCATCTGTACTGCAAATTTACCCAATTTTTTGCGTGACAGAATATCCTTCATTGCATCAACCTCAGTATGAAACTGAACCTTGATTTTCCTACCATCCTGAATCCATTCCCAGTTACGGGCATATTCAGGAATGATCGTGTAGTCCAGCTTGTGGTGATTCTGAATCAGGACTGTTTGCCAATTCTCAGTAACCATGCCCAAGCGCTGTCGATCGATCACTTCCCAATAGGGTTGATCAACTTCTAGCAGAGCGGCTCGGACAGATCCCTTCGGTAGTGGCAATGCTGATTCTACAACCTGGGTTGCGTTATCACTTGATACTTCTGAAGAATCAACCCCGAAAGACTTCGATTGAAGTTCTTCAATTGTGACTGTTTGAATCTGAGTACTCACATGGCTCTTGGGATCAACCAAGCTCATCACAGCAGAAGCAAATCCCCCCAAAATTAAAAAAGTTGTGCCCAGCCAAAGTAGCACAATTCGTTTTGTCCGAACACTACTCATCCACCCAACTCCTGGGAATAGGTTTCCTCCTTGATCCAATTTAAAAAGTCCAGATTGCCCCCCAGAATGAGCAAGGCCAACAGATAGGGACAGTCATAGGAGTGATTTTCACTAAGAAGCTGCTGAATAACCGAAGAGTGATCCCGCATAGTTTTCGCAAGCATTAAATGTTATTTTGATTGATCCAAGCTGCTTTACCAATAGAAGATCGACTTCATTTCTCGGGATAAATTAGTACAAGCCACCAATCTCTTCTGTAATAGCAGTTCTCCAAAACGCTCAGCCTCTTCTGGACTGGATGCTGCCAAAGCAACACATGCTCTGTCTTTATGCTTGGATTTCCTTGAGCAACATCTGAATTTTGCGTTGTCCTCTGAACTCATTGAAACCAACTGTCACCGCTAGTTGATGTGGTTTAACTCCCTGCAAATGCTCAGCAAAATTCCATCCAATGATTTCTGTAGAGCGAGAAAGTATCCACTTCACGTGATGCTCCTTAAGTAACTGAAATTCCTTTTGTGGGGTTGGCAACGCAAAGAGTGGCTCTGGATTTGCCGAACCAAAGGGTTCAAGTTGTTGAATTTGCTCTACCAAAAGTGCATCTGGTCC
>AGAU01000612.1 GCA_000224765.2 SAR324 cluster bacterium JCVI-SC AAA005
ATGGAACTTGATACCGAGCTTACGCAGAATTCGCTGCATTTCCTTACCCAGCGAGAGGTCCATGGTGGGAATCAGACGATCCATGAATTCAATCACGGCGACCTTAGTACCCATGCGAGCATAGACAGAGCTCATTTCCAGACCAATGATTCCTCCACCAATCACCAGCATAGTTTCTGGGACGCTGGGCAAGGACAAAGCCTCAGTGGAGGTGATAATACGTTTACCATCGATTGGCACATTGGACAGTGAAGAAGGCTCAGAGCCGGTGGCAATGATGGTGCTCTTCGTCTGAATATTTTCTGTACTGCCATCTGCCTTACAAATTTGAATTGTATTGGCATCTACAAAGCTACCGTGGCCCTGATAAACCTTGATCTGGTTCTTATTCATCAGATACATCACACCATCGCAAGTTTGAGAAACTACCTCGTCTTTGCGCTTCTTCATGTTGTCCCAGTTGAGGCTGAGTCCTGAAACATCGATCCCATGAGTCGCAAAGTGGTTTTTGGCGTTGTAGTAGTGTTCGGTTGAATCGAGTAGGGCCTTAGAAGGAATGCAGCCTACGTTGAGGCAGGTTCCCCCAAGGGTTGGTGATTTTTCAATCAGGGCAGTTTTCAGTCCAAGCTGCGATGAACGAATTGCGGCGACATAGCCACCAGGTCCTGCGCCAATCACAACGACATCAAATTGGCTCATGAATTCTCCAGAAAGTCTAAGAAAAGGAGGTGACCGAACATGGTGAAGTCCGGTAAGTAAAGTTTGTGGGTGATGAGTGAAAAACTAGGCGGACTAGCTTGATGTTGCAAACTAAAATCCCTGCCACCTCATTCAGAAGGAAATCGATCAAAATGCAGATAAGGTGAGCTACTGACGTACTTCTAACTGCTCTGGTGCAGCAACTTCTTCGCTGGCGGGGGCTCGAGGATTGAGAAAGACAATACGGTTACCTGTAGCTTCTTGGGCTACCAACGGAATATTTCTCTCTTGTAGGTCACGGCGCATCTGACGTCGCAGACGACTTTTGCCCTCAGAAGAGAACAGCTCGATCTCAATGTAGCGATTCGTGTTCTTGAGTTCGCTGAGTTGCTGGTATCCAGGAGTGTTTTCAAGATAGTCGAGGATCATATCCTCTTCCTCGATGCTGTAATTTCGGAAGACCAGTAGATAGGCGTTGCCAATATCCCCAATGCTCTGGTAGTAGGCCAGCACTCGATCAATGGCTTCCTGAGCAGCATCTTTACCAGCCCGAGTGCCTGCCTTGCCCAGCATGT
>AGAU01000611.1 GCA_000224765.2 SAR324 cluster bacterium JCVI-SC AAA005
AAGGATGTAAGGTTCTTCGATGTGGTTGAGCTCAGAAGCTGATGGAAGTTGAGAGGGATTATCAACTTTTAGTAGTCCCCCATCCTTCAAGTGAACATCATAGACAACACTTGGTGCAGTCGTGATGAGGTCAATTTTGAATTCTCTCTCTAGTCGTTCCTGGGCGATTTCCATATGAAGAAGGCCCAAGAATCCGCATCGGAAACCAAACCCTAAGGCTGCAGAGGTTTCTGGTTCATAAGTCAATGAAGAATCATTCAAGGCCAGTTTCCGTAGCGCTTCACGCAGGTTTTCGTAGTCTTCACTACTTACTGGATAAATACCACTGAAGACCATTGGCTTGGCCTCAGCATATCCTGAAAGGGAGGTTGTGGCGGGGTTGTCCGCATGAGTAACCGTGTCGCCAATTTTGGTGTGACCAATGGTTTTAATTGAAGCACAGGCAAATCCAACTTCACCTGTACTGAGTTCGGATCGTTCTTTTCTGAAAGGGGTGAAGACACCAAGTTGTGTCACTTCATACTCAAAACCAGTCGCCATGAACTGGATGACTTCACCAACTTTAATTGTTCCATCAACAACTCGAATCAGGATCACAATTCCCAGATAGGGGTCAAACCAAGAGTCAAAGATTAGTCCTCGCAGTGGGATATCTGGCTTTCCAGTTGGTGGTGGAACTTTCTGAACTATCTGCTCTAAAAGTTCTTGGATCCCGATGTTGTTTTTGGCGCTTACTCTCGCTGAGTCTTGAGCGTCAAGCCCAATAATTTCTTCAATTTCAGCAATAACACGGTGTGGTTCAGCTGTGGGTAGATCAATTTTGTTGAGGACGGGAATAATTTCCAAATCGTTATCCAGCGCCATGTATACATTTGCCAGCGTCTGCGCCTCCACTCCTTGAGCTGCATCCACTACAAGCAAAGCTCCTTCACAAGCAGCTAGAGATCTTGAAACCTCATACGTGAAGTCCACATGGCCTGGCGTATCAATCAAATTCAGGGTGTATTCTTGGCCGTCAGCTGATTTGTAATTTAGACGGACGGTTTGCGACTTTACCGTGATCCCACGCTCACGCTCAATGTCCATGTTATCGAGGAGTTGTTCTTGTGCCTCACGGTCGGTAACCGCGTTCTGCGTCTTTGAACTGGACAGATACTGTCTTGGAAACCCC
>AGAU01000610.1 GCA_000224765.2 SAR324 cluster bacterium JCVI-SC AAA005
AAAGCACAAGTTTTTTCAGGTGTATTCCCTAGCCAATCCACTGATCTCTTGCAAACTTTGCTTGCTGTAGAAATTGTTGCAATTTTTCTCGGTTTGCATGTTCAAGGTGATCATCCAATTGCCCCAACAATTCCTTTAGATGACGAAGTCTGGGTAGCAAGTGCTCTTTGTTCTCGAGAAAGATGTCCGTCCACATTTCTGGACTGGAAGAAGCGATTCGAGAGAAGTCCTTGAGTCCAGCCCCAGAAAACCGAAGTACTTCCTCTTGGTCGGAACCAATTATGGCCTGGATGCTCGCATAGGCGATCAGGTGTGGTAAGTGGCTGACTGCGGCGAAGATCTGATCGTGTTGTGCCGCATTCATTACAGTAACATTGCTTCCGAGCGCTTCCCAGAGAAGTTGGAGTCGCTGAGTGACTTTCAGAGGAGTTGCATCACTAGGGGTGAGGATGAAACGCTTCCCTTCAAAAAGGTGGGTCCGTGCGCTGGTGGGCCCAAAGCGTTCACCGCCAGCAATCGGATGTCCGCCCACAAATCTTGGAATCAATTCAGGGTAGTCCTGGATTGTTGACAAGAGAGGTGATTTCACACTGCCGACATCGGACAACAGCGTACGCGGGCCAAGTTGAGACCGGATAGAGTGGAGGACTTGTGGAAAACTACTAACCGGGGTTGCTAGAATGATTAGATCCGCATGGCGGAGTTTTTCATCAAAATGCATTGAGACAGAATCAATCAGGTTACGATGAAGCGCTTCCTCACAATGATGAGAACGCTGGTCATAGCCCAGCAGGTGTTCTGCCAAATGTAGCCGCCGAAGATCCAGTGCGAGGGAACCACCAATCAGGCCCAGTCCAACAATTGCGATCTGCTGGAAGCCTGGATTGGAGGATTCTGTCATTGACTTTCCTTGGATAGCTCTGTGGTACTTGGTGTTGCCGGTTTGGGTGGGGCTTTTTCCTGAAGCAATAGAAAGATCGGGCTCGCTACATAAATAGAGGAGTAGGTCCCAACAAGAATTCCCACGAATAAAGCGAAAGCGAAATCATGGATAATTTCTCCGCCGAAGAGCAGCAACATGATCACAACAAATAAGGTTGTGGCAGAGGTCAGTAAGGTTCGGCTAAGAGTCTCATTTATACTGAGATCCAACAGTTCTTCAGTCTCGCGCTTGCGGAATTTAGCGATATTTTCCCGAACACGGTCGAAAACGACGATTGTATCGTTCAGAGAATACCCGACTACCGTCAGCAAAGCTGCAATGATGGTTAGGTTGAATTCCTTGTCGAACAACGAGAACACTCCGACAACAGCAAGTACATCGTGTAGGAGGCAAACCACGGCACTGACTCCAAATCGCCACTGAAAGCGAATGCTGATGTATATGAGTACCAATCCCAAGGCTATCAAAACAGCCAGAAGAGCGTCTTCTTTCAGTTCATCACCAACTTTTGGCCCAATGGTCTCGACACGTCGAATCTCTGGGTTGGTGTTGGCGTTCTGAAGAATTTGTTGCAGGTTGGTTGTCAGGGATTCCCCGGTTCCCAACGAACTATCAATTGGTAATCCCAGTAGGATCTCTCGATCTTCTTCGGCTCCAAAGGTCTGCAACATGATGCTGTCATAACCCTGACTGGCGAATAACTCGCGCAATTGATTCAGGTCAGGTTCGCTGTCGAAGCGAATCTGCACGTTGGTTCCC
>AGAU01000609.1 GCA_000224765.2 SAR324 cluster bacterium JCVI-SC AAA005
GTAGACGATCTACGGAAATTTCGAGATGACGTCGCGGCAGCGTCCGGATGAACATGGCAGTTCTTGTACGCTGGCTCCGAGGAGCTATACTAGGATGTGGATTCTGCTTGACTACCATGAGCGCCTTGGCCACGCCTTCAGATCAAGTACTGACCCCTTACGGCGCTTTCCCGCTTGGTAAGATCTCTCCCCTCCCACACAATCTTTCTTTGAACGTACCCAAGCTAGGGCGTTCGATCTCTCTTCCTCCATTGGCTGATTTCAGTCCACTCAGTCGAGAGCCTTTGCAGGTCAGTTTCTTTGATCAGATTGGTCGCTACTTCGAGACCACGCTGGAGAGTTTTCAGAATGGTGACTTTGCGCTGGCACGAGATCGGTTCTATGAAATCATCGATAAGAAGGCGAACAGTCGTTGGGCTAAACTATCAGGATTCTGGTTGGGCTTGTCCAGGACTCAGCTTGGAGAATTCAAGGCTGCAGTAGATGACCTGCAGGGTTGGCTACAAACTGATTCGGAACAAGTGCCCAGATTGAGATCCGCAGCTTACCTGACGTTAACCTGGCTGACGGCAAGGCGCGGAGATTGTGCGGAGAGCCAGGTATGGTTAGGCCGATTGCGGGATGTTGCACAAGCAAGCCGAGAGTACTTGCGGGAAGGAACCCGTATTGAACTCTACTGTGCATCCCAGACTAAACCTGCACAAGTCCCAACAATTTTTACGCAACTGCTTCAGGATCCTGGCAACGCACTAAATCTGGTTCGTTTTGTTGCAGAGGAAGCCTCCTATCATTATGAACGTGCGAACTGCAATCCCGTCCTACGACTACGGGAAGAGTATTTTGAAAAATACTATAATTATTCTGAAATAGAGGAACTTGCTGTCATTTCAGCCTGGTGTCGCTGGCAGCAGCAGGATTGGGAAACCCTGGGTCAAGAAGTTCAGGCTCTGGCAAAGCGAGGATTGCGCGATGAAGATCAATTGTCTCTACTCCAACTGGAGTTGGCCCTACGAAGACAGGATGAAAAGGAAGTTCGTAGAACCACGCGTTCTCTACGTCAGCGAGAGCTACGTCGTGAAGGGGCCTATCGGGTAATGTGGCATGCCGCATCCTGGGGATGGTGGGAGTTTTTGTTAGATTTTCCGCTTCCTGTTGAAGAGTTTGCGCTACGCTCCAGGGTGGAAGAGTTTCGATTGTTAAGAGCCCAG
>AGAU01000608.1 GCA_000224765.2 SAR324 cluster bacterium JCVI-SC AAA005
TATTTGGCGTGATGGTGAAATTTTTTGGGGAATAAAGCGATTTTCTCAAATTCTTCCGCGATTGCCAAACCGGCGTTTCAATAGTTCCTGGCAGCACCACATTAGCACGAATGCCCTTTGGACCGTATTCAATTGCCAAAGTCTGCGTGAAAGAAATTACCCCAGCCTTGGCCGCGCTGTAGGCAGGATTTCCAAAAGACTGCGCACCATTGACAGAAGAAATGTTGGTAATCGCACCTTTGCCTTGGGCTTCCATATCTGGCAGAAAGAGACGGGTCAACATGTAATGTCCGGTCAGATTCAGGGCAATATCTTGGTTCCAATTTTCCAGCGTAGTCATCGCGTAGTTCTCAGCAAAGGCCGCTCCCGCATTATTGACCAGTACGTCAATGGTACCAAAGAACAGGGTTGCTTCCTTATGGACCTTCTCTACATCGGCCTCACTGGTGATATCCGATTGAACGAAGAGCGCCTTGGTTTTCTGATGTTTCAGCTCTTGCTCGACGGTCTGTCCCCCCTTGAGATCCTTGTCAATCAGAATGATGTTGGCTCCTTCAGCGGCCAATCTCAGACAGATGGCATGGCCAATCCCAGAACCTCCTCCACTGATGAGCACGTTCTTTCCTGCGTAACGCTGCATATCTTCCCTTTCATGATCGACGGGTGAATCAATATTTCATCTGGGTGAATCAATCAAGCAATGCAAAGGCTTCCTGGGCCCAGAGCAAATTTGTTTCTGGCAGAAAACCATAATTGTAGAAGCTGATCCCGCTAGGATGAAGCATCTTGAGTTGTTCAACGGCATTGAGCAACTGGGCCTTGCTATCCAAATCAGGAGGAGCTGGACGCAAGATGAAGCTCAGGGGAATCTCATCACCCACACGGCGTCTCACATCCCAGGAGTCCATGAAGATTTCATCTGCTCCGTTCTGATATGCACAGGAATCTACTCCATCAAAGAGATCAGGCAGTTTCGTCAAACCAGTGCCTTCTACCCAGCAACCTGCTGTCGGACGTTGCACTGTGGGAATCAGGTTCAAACGTACACTTTTTGGTAGCACATCCCGGACTGACTTGATCAGTTCTGAGACGATCTGCTCCTGAGCACGGAGATAGGCCAACAGATCGGGCTCCTGAATTAAGTCTGCAAGGAACCATTGCATCGCCATGGACTCTTTCGGATAGACCCCGGAAGCAAAGAAATGGTTCAGGCGCCCTACGACCCACTCCTGTAACTTGTCAGCATTTACTCCAAAGGAACTAGCCTTGCGCTTTGTATCAGCAGAGAAACAGAGCGCCAACATGGCCTGAGCCTGAAAATCCAGTGGAACAAATCCGAACTCGTGATGATAGCCATGCCAAAAAGGTAAATAACCCGGAGTCTCCAAGGTAATGCACTCCACACTCTCAATGGATGCCAAGTCCTGACACAACGCCCGCACGTAGTGCTGTACCTCGTCATTAGCTGGACAGAGATTGTAAATGTAAGGATCCCCGAAAGCATTCCTCACACAATATTCCGGATGCTCTAGTCCCTGCGGGCTATTGTGGGTGCAGACAGTCCAGGCCTTGAGTCGTAAGTCCTTGTTATACTTTGACCAATCTCTAAAGAAATCATATTGATTCAAGACTGGATTCCGCTTGGGCTGAATACGTTTGTAAA
>AGAU01000607.1 GCA_000224765.2 SAR324 cluster bacterium JCVI-SC AAA005
ACGACAGATAACGACTCTATTCTGACCTTCGCAGCAACAGATAATGGAACATCTGGCTCCTCAGGAAATTATACGATTGCTCCCACCTTCACAGGCTCAGCAGGCGCAAATACTATCTATATTTGGGCTAAAGACTCTGCTGGTAACGGACCTGGTCTGATCGACAACTTAACCGTGAATGTGGACGCTTCAGCACCTACGATGAATAGGTTTGATCTTTACGATGGCTCCACAGACAACAGTAGTCATGTTACGGATAACGACACATTAAAAATCGTGTTCGACAATGCAACTGATAACATCAGTGGGGTAAACGGAATTGGAATCAAATACTACTATGCGAACACAACTGGTACATTCGTCGACAATTCAAGTCTATGGGACAATTATACTGCAAGTGAAAATGGCACGATAGATTTGAACTTGAGTAGCGAAGAAGGAAAAAGTACTACAGTGTACACTTGGCTGATCGACAATTTGTCTAACCGCAGCACAAGGTTTAGTGATAACATCCAAGTTAACAGCGCCAAGCCAACCGTAACAGGAGTTAAACTGATTAACTATGGGAACAGTGACAACTCCACAGATAATACATCCAACACAGACAATATTACTGTGGAAATTTCGGCAAGTGACAACTTTATAGCCAAATCTTACTACATTACTGATAACAGTAGTTACGTTGCTTACAGCGGAACGAGTTGGACTAATTTTACAACGCCAGGAAAAACTGTGAGTGAAAACGTCACTCACAGCATTAGTGGACTATCACTTACCGATAATTTGACACTGTATGTTTGGGTGAAAGACAATGCTACGGAACTGACTAACCAAGTCAGCGCTTCTTCCGACAACGACAGCATAAGGATGATTGACAACATCACACCGAGCATAACATCAGTACAGATTATTAATCCCGGCACGGGCTCTACAGATAATTTAACCGGTGACAATGCGACTGTGACTGTAACGGCCACAGATCGCTTCCAAGTACAATATTACTACGTTTCTGACAACATTTCTGACAACATTAGCGCCGCAACTTTCCGTGCTTTCAGTAGCCCAGGGACTAGTATCAGTGAAAATGTCACATA
>AGAU01000606.1 GCA_000224765.2 SAR324 cluster bacterium JCVI-SC AAA005
CGTACTACCACCAACCTACCCTCGCGGGGAGGAGCACTGGTGACCCAGTTTCGACTCGAGGATGTTACGGATCCTTACGAGAACGAATATAGCCTCACCGAAGAGAAACTCTGGGACAACCTGAAGTACTTCCTAGATGCCGTGGTTCCCGAAGCTGAGTCTGCTGGAGTCAAGCTCGCCATGCACCCAGACGACCCCCCGATTCCGCTGGTCAAGGGGACTCCTCGGATCATGTATAGTATCGATAACTTCCAGCAACTGCTAGACCTGTATCCCAGTGAGATGAGTGGCATCGCCCTGTGTCAGGGCAACTTCACACTAATGACAGATGATCTACCCGGGGCGATCCGTAAGTTTGGTAAGCAGCAGAAGATCTTCTTTGTACACTTCCGCGATGTGCAGGGACAGGCCACTGATTTTGTCGAGACCTTCCACGATGACGGCAAGACCGATATGGTTGCTTGCATGCAGGCTTACAAGGAAGTGGGCTATAATGGTATTTGTCGCCCCGACCACGTTCCCACGATGGGGGAGGACAGCAACCAAAATTTCGGTTACTCTGAGATCGGTAGACTTTTCGCGATCGGCTATCTTAAGGGCCTACGGCAAGCGGTCTATGCATGAGCCAACTCAATCTGGCAATTCTCTGTCAATTGACTTAAGGCGACTTTTTTAAGAAACTACTGATTATAACAAGCGGAGAGACTATTTATGAAATTTGCAGTTTACACGAAGTGGTATTGGAAAAATAGTGTTCCAAGTCCAGCAGAATTGCAGGCAAATATGAATAAGTCTGTGAGTGGGGATACTACTGCTGAGGACGTCATCTGGTGGAAAATTGATGAGAACCATCATCAATCTCTAATCATCTATCCTTCAGAAAAAATCGCGGAGGAGGAAATGGCAAAAAGACAAGTGAAGCGAGAAAAAAGCAGCACTGATAACGATATAGTATTGGTTGAAGAATTCATGGGACCAATCATGTCGAGGTTAACAGAACTTTAACCAAAATTTATATTCTTCCTACTAAAAAATCGTCTAATGAGACGGTCTCACCTTCATATTGACCAAACATCCTAGAGAAAATAATTGAATGAACTCAATGACCAGAATTTGTTGTGGGTTTTCTCTTCTAGTCCTAGCCTTTGGATGCACCTCCACTAGGCTCACGATTCAAGAAATTCAAATCAACGAGTGTGCTTCCCCAAGTTTCTTGGAGGAATGGGACTGCATCAAATCAAAGGTAGAATCGATCTATAACGACAATGGCACCCGAACGGAAAAGTATATTTCAGAGTATGTGTTCGTTGGGGATAAGCTGGTAGACTCTGTGAAAAGTGGCGAGATCAATGATCAGGAAGCGAGCATTCGGCTGCTTGAATTTGCTAATGACCAAGACAAACAATTCCAGCAAAGAGAACCTAAATTCCGCTTTGGAATTGGGATCATGAGGAGTTTCTGAAAGCAGTTAGCAGCAAAGACTGATTCTCAAGTTCAGCCACCAAAAAATTTAAAGGTCACGAGCCTAAGCCAAATCACTTTTACTTCTTGACGAGGAAATAGTGCCAATGAGACTAGCAGGCAAGAGTATTCTAATTACAGGGGCGACAGGAAGCATCGGCAAGGAAACCGCGAAGTTATTCAAAAAAATGGTGCGAAGCTAGCGCTGCTGGGAAGAGACCGGAACAAGCTAAATAAACTTCAGGCTGAATTGGGTGTTGATGAAAACATCATCTATCTTGAATACGAAGCCAGAGACGAAAGTGCTGTTGCCTCTGCGACCAACAAAACGAATGAGAAATTTGGATTTTTGGACGCTGTGATTGCCCATGCTGCAACCGAAGGGGCGGTAAAACCACTGACAGAGCACACTTATGAACAATTCAACTCCGTACTTGAAATCAACATCACAGGAGTTTGGTTGCCTCTGAAGCATTCCAATCCAATCATGACCAAACAGAAAAGTGGTTCTTTCGTAGTTATATCCTCAGGTAGAGGAGTCATTGGTGTTAATGGGCTGTACCTTTTGCCAGCAAGCACGCGGTCTGTGGATGATTAAACCTGCGTGCCTAGAGTTTGGATCTAATGGCATTCGTTTCAAAATTCTAGCACTAGGTCCAATTGCGAACCGGATGATGGAATCTCTGCATCAACAGGTAAATACGGAAATTCCAGAACAGGTTGAGGATTTTGTAAAAGCAATGATCCCGATGAACAGGTATGGAACTAATTCAGAGATCACACAATTTGCACTTTTCCTGGCTTCGGACGAATCCACTTTCTGCAACGATGGGGTTTTTCTGGCAGATGGAGGTCTCACTGCTGGATGATTGGACAGGCCAAGTATTCGAATTTGAAGACTAGCGAGGGTCCCTGATGTTCGTAAGCCAAGAATTGGATAGATCGAATTCGAGAAAGATATTTCTAGCAAGTAGGACTTACCTGAACTGCTGAAGAATTTGTAATTTCCGCATCCTAGCAACTAATAGAATTTGAGAAAATCGCTTTATTCCCCAAAAAATTTCACCATCACGCCAAATA
>AGAU01000605.1 GCA_000224765.2 SAR324 cluster bacterium JCVI-SC AAA005
AGACAGGTAGCAGCACCAGCAGCAACAACCACCCTCGAAGCAGAAGGAAACCCAGCTTGGCTTCGATTGAGGTCGGAGGAAGTTGAAGGAAAGTCTGCAGTTGGGGCCACCAGAAAGACAACTCCCAATTGGCCTGAATCAGTGCTTGTGTACCTAGGAAGAGCAGAACGTAGACAACACCCAGCCATAGCATTTCGAGCAGTCGCTGCCAATCAAGGAGTCCTTGGCTTAGCCTGCGACCCAGCCGGTTCCAGTCGAGCAAGCGTTGTGCGGGAGGTAGCAGCCAGGGAGCGACCAGTGCTACTAACAGGGCAGCACCAAATTCTCCCAATAAGAGTCCCTGTACCACCTCATCCATTGGGGTACCCAAGACCATTCCCTCTAGCAACTTTCCAGTTGGTCCAATACCTAACAGTAGCAGCAGGACGACTACTGTACCAACGCTACGAGTCCAGAAGATTGGTTTGATGACAGGACGCAGAGTGAAGCCAAGCAGTACACCTGCGAGAAAGAGCAGGTTGAAATCGAAGAGAGCAGCTTGTTCCGGCAAAAATAAAAGGAGTAGCCCCATCCGCGCCAGGGCATAGGCAGCACCTAGGGCTGTAGGAGCAACGTACTTGCCGAGACCAGATTCTTTCACACCCCCTCAGCGTCGCTTGCCACCCTGATGAACCTGAAACCTTGGCCGAGATCGGGAGCGAGGAGCTTGCAGTGCCGGAAAGATTTCACTCCAGTAGACTCCAATTCCCCAGCCAAGAAAGGCTCCAACCACAGGAGTCAGGATCGGGTCCCCTCCTGGAATCCATGAATATCCCCAGTAGCCGGCTGCTGTGCCAAGGATGGCACCAATGCGCACATAGTTATTTTGAAAGAGCAGGTAAACGATGGCCCAAATTCGTTGCATTGTTGCCTCAGTGTAGAGGGAGAGCAGAGAAATCGAGGACCTGGCCCTCAGGATTGAGATGAACTTTGAAGCGGATCGGTCGACAGCAGACCTCACAGTCTTCGATCGTATCCAACTCGAATTCCGAAGGATCCAGCAGGATGGAGATACGTTGCCAACAATAGGGGCAATCGAAGAATTGTTCAATCATGAGTGTGCCTGCTGTTGCTGGTCGTAGCGCTTGCGTTGTTCTTCATGAACTAGTACCTCATAAGCCTCACCAAGCAGTCGAGTCATGGACTCGGCTTGCTGACGAATCCAGTCGAATTCAGCATTTTGATGTCGGTCTGGATGGTATTCCTTCAACTTCTCGTGATAAGCCTTCCGAATTTCGCTGGCTGTTGCTTTCGGAGAAATGCCCAGGAGTTCGTAATAATTTTGCCCGACGGGAGAAGTTCGTGAAGAATCAGGCTGTTGCTGTTTCTGTTGTTTTGATTGTTGTTGCCGGCGTTGTTGCTCTTCAGCACGTTGACTGGTACGGGCCCGCACATAGAAGCGAAGGCTGCGCAGGGTTTGCTGGATGAACAGTAGTTTGCCCGCAAGTTGTCGCAAGGAAGTCTGTTTCTCCAGTGCCTGTCGTTCGATCAGGTTGATCTCGGCTTCAAAGTCAACCAGCCGCATAGCGTGCTGGCGTTCTGTGTCCTTGCGCTGTGCCAGACGCAACAGCTCTCTGGTCTTGCA
>AGAU01000604.1 GCA_000224765.2 SAR324 cluster bacterium JCVI-SC AAA005
TTGCTTATGCCGGGATCGCACTTGATTGCCGATCACACCGTCTGGATATAGCTCCAGAATGTGTCGTTCCTGCCGCACGCAGGCCGGCCAGTCTCCACGTTGGACATAAATTTCGCGCAATCCCATTAGGGCTTCTGGATGATTATGAGCTAATCGGTCGATTTCGTGGCTCAACTGTTCTGCAATCCCCCACTCTCCAACTTCTAAAGTGAACTGCTGGTAAGGTAGCAATACTTCTAGTTCATTCGGAAACTCCTGCCGTAGTTGAAAGAACCCCTGTAGCATGCTTGGAGTATCCCAGATGTAACGCTTGCTGATTAGATTTTTCACTCGGATATCCAACGGAGCCCTCCTTGGAGTTATTCGAGCAAACAACCGCTTTACTCTTTTCAGATCACAGGATAAACAGGCCCGATGAAAATCCCGATAGGTGTCAATTCTTCGCTGCTGGCGAGCTTTTTCCAAGGAAACACGAAAGCGCTGGAAGAAGCGGTCTGGGTGCAGTATCAAGGATCGCAACTCAGATGCCAGAAATCCTAGGACAGAGAAAACGAGCATTACTGCCCACAGAGGAATATTCAGCGAAAGGGAAGGCGACAGGTATAAGAAAATCGTGTCACTATTGAGGATCGCAAAGTAGCCCAACCCACTAAGCGCAAACAGAGCAGCTGCCAATAAAATCAGTATTCGCATGAATTCTCTTGGAGAAATATTTGATCAACGGTGATGGTAAGGTTCACCTTTGAGAATAGTAAAAGCCCGATAAACTTGTTCCAGTAAAATCAGACGAGCCATTTGATGACTGAAGGTCATCGGCGATAGGCTAAGGTGTTTTGTCTGCTGTGGAAACGCCCCACAATCAATACCATAAGGGCCACCCACTATGAAAGTCATCTGTGGTCCAGATTGTAGATAGGAATTTTCCAGCCATCGTGAGAGGCTAATCGAGTCAAGTTGTTGACCTTGCTCGTTCAATAAGATGCATTGTTCACCTGGGAGTAAGCGCTCCAGTAATGCCTTGGTTTCTGCTTGTTTTCGTGCGATCTCTGGTAACGATTGCCAACGTCGTTGCGGCTTGATTTCTTCCGTGACAATGTTGGCATAGTGCAGGAGACGCCGCTGATAGATTTTCAGCCCCTCTTGCAAATAGGCCTCTTGTGTTCGGCCGATCCAGAGAAAACGGATACGGAGCATGGCATCAAAGCGAAAAAATCATTTATCACTACGGGAGCATCAGCAAAAAGTAAAGCCATGGCGCTACTAGCTATGTCGAAGCAGTCCCTTGCATCGAGCCCAATGCTTTATTCTCAAGGAAATTCATGAAAACAGTGACTGTTGCGGCACTACAGCGATCTTGGTCAAACAACACAGAAGCAAATGTCCAGCAAGCAGAGGATTGGATCAGGATTGCAGCAGCAAAAGGAGCCCAACTGATCTTACTACCTGAACTTTTTGAATCACCCTACTTCTGCAAAGAACAGCGCCCCGCACATTTTGATCGCGCACATCCTGTGACCTAGCATCCGA
>AGAU01000603.1 GCA_000224765.2 SAR324 cluster bacterium JCVI-SC AAA005
TACTACGTCTGTTCAAAGCAGAATCTAATGCTATCCGAGGTGCAGAGAAAACTGATCAACTTGGTAGGGTGCAAGGCAGCCTTTTTGCCTATCTGGCACGCACGAATGCAGCTCTTTTCGACCAGGCCACCCAATACTTGGGACTACGCAAATTTGGCTTTGTCGGTGGAGTACAGGGCTATCAGCTGCCTGTGATCACTGAGACCTGGAAATTGTTCGAAGGACGGAAGAAAGAAGTGCGAGACTCTTATCTGAAGACCTTTGGTTCCTATGAGGCGCTAAGGGATTACGCAACTCAAGTGGAGGACTTTGAGTGGCTTGGACGCTGTCGGTTGGTAGAAAAACATCAGAGGATGATTCCAGAGTTGGTTGAGGAAATGCTGGAACAGTCAGTTGTCCAGGAGGAGGCCGAAGTCCTCTTCTCTACAGTGCACAAGGCAAAAGGGTTGGAGTTTGCCCAAGTGTTTCTAGCAGATGATTTCCCGGTTCTGGTACGTGAAGGACGTCCCTTGCCACGGGAAGAACTCGCCACCGAAGAGGTCAATATGATCTATGTGGCAGCTACCCGAGCAATCGATCGTTTGCAGCCCAACTCTCGCCTCCAGAACTTTCTGGATATCTGCTGAATTCGCTAAAACTCAATGATGGAAGAGCCGAATCTTGGAGAAGGTCATGGTCATGCCATACTCATTAGCGGCTGTAATAACCTGCTCGTCCCGGTTGCTTCCTCCTGGCTGTACCACATACTTCACACCATGCCGAGAGGCTTGATCCAGGTTGTCTCGGAAAGGGAAGAAAGCATCAGAAGCGAGAGCCACACCCTGGAGCTGAACGAGCCATTCCTGTTTTTGCTTAGAATCCAGCAAGGGGGGAGGTTGATGGAAGAGTTGGAGCCACGCTTGTTTTTCTGGTGGCGTCATTTCCCCTTCAATATAGGCTACCCGTGCATTTGTACGGTCCACTGCTTTCACTCCATCCGCAAAGGGTAGGGACCGCACATTGGGATGTTGCCGCAGGAACCAGAGATCAGCCTTGCGTCCAGCGAGCTTCGTACAGTCAATACGGCTCTGCTGGCCTGCTCCAATGCCAATCATCTGTCCATCCAGTGCATAACCAACCGAATTGGACTGCGCGTACTTCAGCGTGATCGCAGCGAGCACCAGATCACTTTGAGCGTTGTTGGGTAGATTCTTGTTTTCAGTAACGAACTCCCCCAGTAGGTTCTCAGCGTTCAGCAGTAGATTATTTCGCTGTTGTTGAAAGACCACGCCATAGATTTCACGAAATTCCTCATCCGGGGCTGTATATTCAGGATCAGCCTGTAAGACCACGTAACTACCACCCTTTTTGGCTTTCAGGATTTCTAAGGCCTCTGGTTCGAACGCTGGAGCAATCAGTCCGTCAGAAACCTGGGTACGAATGATCTTTGCCGTCGAAAGGTCGACCTTGCGACTCAGTGCGATGAAGTCACCAAAGGACGATAAGGGATCGGCACCCCGTGCCCGTACATAGGCCACAGCCAACTCGCTCAAGTCCTTACCCTGGCAGTCATAGACCTCCTCCAGGACTTCACTAAGCGGAGTGCCGACAGCGACTCCTGCTGGGCTAACGTGCTTGAAGGAAGCTGCGGCAGGCAGGTTCAGGGACTGATCCAACTCCCAAACCAACTGCCAGGCGTTCAGAGCATCTAGGAGGTTGATGTAGCCTGGTCGGCTATTAAGTATCTCAAACGGTAATGGAGATTGCCTCGTTGATAGCAGGGCTGCTGGTTGCTGATGTGGATTACAGCCATACTTCAGAGGAAACAGGGGGTGATATAAACGCTGTAGGGTCATAACAAATTTTCAGATTTTAAATAATAAATTCAGTAATTTATATTGTAATTTGGATGTGCATAAAAACAGTCAAACGAAGCTGTTTCCAAGTATGCAGGAAAATAATTTTGTGAGCATCTATCTGCTAAGTTTTTAATGTGCAACTGCTATCACTGGCGTTGCACACACTCAAATCCAAACTGTTTCAACTTCTTGGCCTTCATTGTATTAACACAATTTCGCCAAGCTGCCTGCTGCTCAATCAATTCATCAAATTCTCCCTGCTCCACAGCAGTGGATATCTGCTCCAGTGTGCCAA
>AGAU01000602.1 GCA_000224765.2 SAR324 cluster bacterium JCVI-SC AAA005
GTCCTGACGGCATTTATATACCCGATCCAAGGTCACTGGAGTTGGGGTGGAACAGACTTAGGTGGTCTTATGGACGGTTTCAGCGACTTTGCTGGATCAACTATCGTTCATTCTGTTGGTGGTTGGGCAGCTTTGGCAGGTGCAATTCTGCTTGGTGCCAGAAAAGGTAAATATGGTCCTGACGGAAAAGTAAACGCTATCCCAGGATCAAATCTTCCACTGGCTACGCTTGGTACCTTTATCCTTTGGTTAGGTTGGTTTGGATTCAATGGTGGTTCTCAATTAGCTCTAGGTTCTAAGGGAGATGCGGACGCCATATCAGCTGTTTTTGCTAACACCAACATTGCCGCATGTGCCGGAGCCGTGGTAGCAATGATTCTAACACAATTGCTTTATAAGAAAGTAGACCTGACAATGGTCTTGAATGGTGCACTCTCAGGATTGGTAGCAATTACTGCTGGGCCCGATTACCCGTCGATGGACCTTGCAATGTTGATTGGGGGTATTGGTGGAGCATTGGTCGTTTACGCTGTACCAATGTTTGACAAGCTCAAAATTGATGACCCTGTTGGGGCACTTTCAGTTCACTTGGTGAATGGAATCTGGGGGACGTTAGCTGTAGGAATCTTTAAGCCAGATGTTGCGTTGGGGGCTCAAATTATTGGAATTCTATGCGTTGGGGTTTTTGTTTTCGGAACTAGCTTTGTTGTATGGTTGACTCTGAAATTGATTGTCGGATTAAGAGTATCTGAAGAAGAAGAATTTTCTGGGATGGACATACCAGAATTCGGTCTGGCTGCTTATCCAGAATTCGCTCAGTCGGCTGGATACGATTATAGCAGTGGAAACGGGAAAAATGAGACAAGAACTGTTCAATCTGGGAAACTCATCACTCAATCATAAAACTCATCCTCAAAGCGCCCCTTCTATCAAGGGCGCCTGACTATCCAAATTACTCTTGCCCAATCAACCTCACGTTTCTTTTTCCTGGCAAATTATAATAACCGGATATCAACTTATCACTTGTTCTGCAACCTACGTTGGATTCGAAGTGGAAGGGCGTGTAATCTAATGAAGCCCTCAGCATCTTGCGGGTTGTAAAAACCCTTATCCTTCTCCATGGTCGCAATGTCTTCATCATAGAGACTGAAAGGAGACTTACGACCAGTAACCATGCAGTTCCCCTTATAAAGTTCCAATCGAGCTGTCCCTGAGACCCTCTCCTGACTTTGTTTCCCAAGCGAGAGCAGAAGTTCCATCTCTGGACAGAACCAATATCCGTTGTAAGCTAGCTGAGCAAAACGAGGCATTAGGGAGTCTTTTAAATTGATTACATTTCTGTCGAGGGTAAGAGACTCAACTGCACGATGGGCAACGTGAAGAATGGTACCACCTGGAGTTTCATAGACGCCACGAGATTTCATACCCACAAATCGAGATTCGACCATGTCAACCCTACCAATGCCGT
>AGAU01000601.1 GCA_000224765.2 SAR324 cluster bacterium JCVI-SC AAA005
CAGGTCAGTACGTTGATATCGCTGATAACGTCCGTGGATTTAAGGAGATTCTGGAAGGAAAGCACGATGACATGCCCGAGCAAGCCTTCTATCTGGTAGGTACGATTGAGCAAGCTCGTGAAAAAGCTTCAAAAATGGCCGCAGCTGACGCAGCCTGATGATCACTTCTTTGAAAAGGCACCCTCATGGATAAGCTGCAACTGGAAGTGCTCACACCCGGCAGAATTCTGCTCGAAACCGAAGTAGACCACGTTGTTCTACCCGGTTCGATGGGAGAAATGGGAATTCTTCCACAACACATTCCTGTCGTCACCATGCTCAACGGTGGCGTCCTGATTTACTTCGTCGAACAAAAACAAAGCTATTTAGCGGTCCAAGGAGGTTACGCTCAAGTTAACAACAACCGCGTCACTGTGCTGGTGGAACGAGCTGCTTTTGCTGAAGAAATTGACTTAGTGGTAGCGGAGCAGGATGAAAAAGACGCTGCAGAGCACCTCAAACAACTGTTGAGCAAATCTTCCTCACGAGCATCGGAAGAGGAGTATGAAGTAGAACGCAAGCGTACTGCTGCTTACGAAGCTCAGTTGATCTGGGCCATTGCTCGTCAATCCGCCTCTCAGCACAAGTAATTGGTCTTTGGGCATCTCCTAACTCTGGAGGAGATGCCCTTCTTCCTCCACCTGGCTTTCCTGCTTCTTCTTCCCCAACAAGAATACCTCTACGCTCTCTGATCGAGAGCTTTTTGGCTTACAGATTTTGACTTCGGCAAACATTTGTTGGAACTCCTGTTGAAGCCGCTGAAAGGGTGCTCCCTGGAAAGCCTTGACCAGCAAGTACCCTCCTTTAATCAGATGTTGTTCCGCCAACCATAAAGCGTGTTGATTGAGTGCATAAGAGCGATCAGCATCGACAGCTCGAATACCTGTAGTCTGTGGAGCCATGTCACTTAGGATAATATCGAAAGAGTTCTCCCACCAGGCACCACTGCGATCAAGCTCGTAGATGTCTGTCTGAAACACTTCCACCTGTGGCGGCAGGCTAATCGCTACGGCCT
>AGAU01000600.1 GCA_000224765.2 SAR324 cluster bacterium JCVI-SC AAA005
AACATAACTGTGTGTCCAGCATTGTTTCCTCCTTGGTAACGGATGACTCCATCTGCATACTCCGTCAGAAGGTCGACAATCTTTCCTTTACCCTCATCTCCCCACTGGGAACCAACGATAATTACGCAATTCATTATTTTAGTATTAAGAAATATCTAAGTTGATAGTTACGGTTTTGATAGTTCAACAGCTCTCAAAAACGCCTGATGGATTCCCTGTTGAATTCCTGAGTCTATGTTCAAGTCATTGAACTTTTCAATTGCAGCAGCTGTGGTTCCACCTAGCGATGTTACTCGTTGGCGGAGCGTTCCTGGAAATTCACCACTATGCAACCATAGTTGCGCAGAACCAAAAATTGTTTGTTGGACGAGTTGACTGGCTTCTGATTCGGAAAACCCTAATTTTATAGCTTCTATGACCATTTGCTCTCCAAGATAAAACAGGTATGCGGGGCCACTACCTGAAATTGCGGTAGCAGCATCAATCATGGTCTCACTCTGTACTTCGAAACACTTGCCACAAGAATCTAGTAGCTTCCTGACAAGCTCTTTCTCAGTCAAAATGACTTCTCTAGCGGCATGAAAGACTGACATCCCTTGAGCTAGCTGTGCAGGAGTGTTGGGCATTATTCTGACCACCTTGGTGTGACCGCTTAGTCGTTGAAGCGAATCTAGGGAGATCCCAGCGAGAATTGAAAGAAGGAGTTGATGAGGGTGAAGATGATCACGAAGATTGTTGAGAACATCCCCTGAGATTTGTGGCTTGATAGCCAAAAGGATTAAATCGAAGTTTTCAGATAGATCATCAAACTGATTAGATGTAGCACAGGAGAGTTTATTTCCAAGATTTTCACGCTTTTCTTCATCGGGTTCGATCAATAGTAGATTTTTAGGGAGCACTAGTTCTGCCTGAATAACCGCAGTTGCGATCGCACCCCCCATGTTGCCAGCTCCAATCACCGCTAATTTCATACTAGTCTCTCACTGGAAATGTGCTTAGCAAAGTTTCAAAACTATGTGTGGACTCATATAACAGTCCAGTGAAAAAGCCTGGTATTTTTTGTCTGAGGTAGTCGAATAGAAAAACTTGATAAGTAGCTTGAATTCGGAAGATATGAGTGGGGAATGAACTGGTAACCTAGATTAAGCAAACTCAATCCAGTTGACGGCAAGCAGTCGCTCATTTTCAAGATGACTAGCTGATTCACAGTTTTTTCTGTGAATCTTGATCATTCGATTCTTCGAAATATAACCAATAATTTCGTCGCCTGGAACTGGTTTACAGCAACCTGCTAGACTAGTAACTGCTTCCTCTAGCCCCTCGACACCAACATGAAATTTCCCAGGAATAAAAGGTTGTTGGATGCCTGAAAGAGTAGTTTCGTTCTTATGCTGAGTTACTGGTAAGGTGGCAGTTTCATTAGGTGCGTCTACAAACCACTGCAGTATTTCCTGTGAGCGCAGAGATCCCTGCCCGATACAATTGAGAACATGCTCAAAGGATTGAGATTTACGCTGCTGACATTCATTTTCTAATCGGTTTTCCCGAACCATCCGATTCAAATTTAACCCTGCTTGCCGAAAATCTTTTTCTAAAAGACTCCACGCATCACGACGGAATTCTTCTCGTCTCTGTAAGTTAACAAATTGCCTGATTTTGTTACGAGCTTTGTGAGTTTTTACAAAATTCAACCATTCATTGGTTGGATTTTGGCGAGGAGAAGTCAGAATCTCAACACAGTCGCCATTTTCCAGTTGGGTGTCAATTTTACTGATATTGTTGTTAATTTTTACTCCCGCAATCTGGTTCCCAATATCTGTATGGATATGGTAAGCAAAATCAACAGGTGAAGCACCTTTGGGAAGTTCAAGAATATCTCCTTGAGGAGTCATCGGATAAACGCATTGAAGAGTCTGATCAAGCTTCTTAAATGACTTATTTAGATCAGCTTTAACCGCAGAATGCCGGTGGGTTTCTTTATACAGCCAGTGTGCAGCAATCCCAAATTCTGCAAAAGCATGCATTTCATGCGTGCGGATTTGGATTTCCACATCATCTCCTCCAGATGTGGTTACGGTGGTGTGAAGAGATTGGTAGCCATTGGGCTTCGGTTGTGTGATGTAGTCCTTGAAGCGATCTTCGCTATGAGACCATCGCTCGTGGATATAGCTCAGTGCAGCATAGCAATCAGCAACATCATCTAGCAAGATTCGAAGGGCGATCAAATCTTGGATTCGCTCAAATTGCTGATCAACTTTTTGCAATTTTTCATGG
>AGAU01000599.1 GCA_000224765.2 SAR324 cluster bacterium JCVI-SC AAA005
GCACGCGCTGGAAAGATAGAAACCCCCAGAGGTCTGATACATACCCCGATCTTTATGCCCGTGGGAACGCTTGGTACCGTCAAGGCCATGACTCCCGAAGAGTTGAAGGATATTGGAGCAGAAATTATTCTCGGGAATACCTATCATTTGCATTTACGGCCCAGTGATACTTTGATTGCAAAGCTTGGTAGTCTACATCACTTTATGAACTGGGATCGACCGATTCTAACAGATAGTGGAGGCTATCAAGTCTTCTCCCTTGCCAAACTACACAATCGGAGTGAAGAGGGAGTCCACTTCCAAAGTCATTTGGACGGAAGCTCTTTCTGGTTGACTCCAGAGATTTCGATTGGAATTCAAGAAAACCTTGGCTCTGACATCATGATGGTCTTTGACGAATGTCCCGAACTGCCCGCTAGTCGTGAAAAATTGCAGGAGTCATTAGAACTCACAACTCGCTGGGCGAGGCGCTGCAAAGAAGCGCGAAAAACTGACCATGCACTCTTTGGCATCGTCCAGGGAGGTGGTGAACTGGATCTGCGTCGTCAAAGCCTAGAACAGATGACTGAGATTGGCTTTGACGGTTATGCATTGGGTGGTCTTAGTGTCGGAGAATCCAAAGAAGAAATGTACCACGTACTAGACCACGTTGCTCATGAGATGCCTGCAGTAAATCCTCGTTACCTGATGGGGGTTGGAGAACCAGAGGACCTCTTGGCGGGAATTGAAGCTGGGATAGACATGTTTGACTGTGTGATGCCTACTCGAAATGCCAGAAACGGCAACCTCTTTACTTCCGAAGGCAAGGTCACCATTAAGCAAGCTAAGTATCGTGAGGATGAACGCCCGCTAGATCCAAATTGTAACTGCAATACTTGCCAGCATTACAGCCGAGCTTACTTGCGCCATCTTTACAAGTGCAATGAAATTCTCGCCATGCGCTTAAACACTCTGCACAATTTACACTTCTATCTGCAATTGATGCGTGATTCTCGAGCTGCCATTTTAGCCGGTAACTTCTCAGCTTTTCGTCAAACCCAGCTACAACAATGGCAATCCGTCAAGCACTAAAAAGGCGAGGATGAAGCATGAGGTGGGCCAGCCCCCTTGGTTGTCTACTAATGATTACCTGCAATGGCTTGCAGGATTCTTTCCGGATTGGACTACAGGTGCCTTCGCGCTTTGATTTAGGCGACAATTTCGAAAAGACTCTACGAATTGCCACCTTCAATGTTGCTTTAAGTGCTCAGCAACTCTACGGTTTGAAGCAACGGTTATGCTCCAAATAGATCTCCAACTACAAAATATTGCGGCGATTCTCCAGAAAGTTCGCCCCAGTATTGTACTGCTCAACGAGTTTGACTTTGATGAGTCTGGCGAATCCGTGGACTTGTTGCAAAGCAACTATCTTCAGCGTTCAAAACATGAGTTGGAGCCGA
>AGAU01000598.1 GCA_000224765.2 SAR324 cluster bacterium JCVI-SC AAA005
GCGTTGCAACATGACCTCATTCAAGGTGCTGTCGGAAAGTTGGAGGGCAACCACCAATTGTGAACCCAGATTTGTCCATGATGTCTGATTTGTTTTGTCAAGTAGAGAATTGCTGATTTTCACGCCCTTTGCTATGAAAGCTGCAGGCACGTTGCCTTTTGGTTCATACGGTGCGAAGTCTGTAAAACTCACTTGCTTGTGCATTTGCTCAATATCTAACGCTTTATAACCAATCTTCCGTATCACTTTTGCCAGGTTGCTAGTCTGAAAATTCCCACTCAGAATGTTTGTTCGATAATCTGCTTCTTGAGTAACCGTATAGAAAATGGCCCCATTAGGTAGAATCAGGAATAAATCGTTATAATCACTCAATTCAGAGAATTTTCTGTAAAACTCACTATCGCTAGCATCTAATGGGTTGAGGACTTCATCCACCTGCATCTCACTCACAAGAACCCAATTGAGCCCCTCAAATTCGAAAGGACGCCAGGCACTCAAAACATGATTATTCATGTAATTGCGGCTCACACCTACTCCCGACTCTCCTGACAGCCCTGCCAGAACCTGAGCTGTCTCTATTTCTTCAAAGTCTTGAAACGATACTTCCATTGAGAAATTTGTTGGATTCAGATAGGAATCTGAGCGGAAAAGTTGATCACTACCTACCAGATAGGTCTCTCCAGTTTGTCCCAGACCGCTACGATAACTCATTACATTTTTGAACTTGTCTACTGGAAATTCAAAGATCAACACACCTAGTTTACGATTTTCTTCGAAAATAGGTGTTGCCATGAACGCCGTTGGCTTTTCAAAGCCAGGCTCGTAGGGCTCGAAATCTGCGATAAAGAATTCACCCAATGCCTCTGCTGAATTTGCTTGGCTAAAAATTTTCCCTAAATGGCTTTCCGCAAAGGGCCCATCCATGAGAGAAGTACCAAAATCAATGCGTTTCCTCATCGAATAGGCAATATCACCGTTTTCTGAATCAACCAGATAGACGTCCTGGTAACCGAACACCTCCGCAAAATTACGTACCATGGGGTGGATATCCGCATGCATCAGGTCGTAGGGTGGCTCAAAAAGGAGTTCGCTCTTTGGCTTGAGTAGTTCTATCTTGGACCCAAGAGAGTTTGGATTGCTCGAAAGATATACCTGCTGAACAACTATGCTCCACTCACTCAACAATGAAAATTTCTCTTCTATATCTAGATCATTTTCTCCAGTAACCTCACGATAACGCTGACCAAACTCTTCTTTCCAAAAAAGTTGTAGTTCCTCACGAATTGGCTCGAGTTGATCCGCTGAAACTTCCCGATCATACCGATAGTTCTGTAGATAAACTGGCAGATTAGCCATCGCATCGATCAGTTGTGGCCTTTGTGCAAAATCCAGCAACTGGGCCCTGCTGAAACTCAGATAATCTATCAGGGTTACCGCCTTTGCATCTCGGATTGCTGCCAACTTTACCTCTGCTGCTTTCTGAAAGCTCTCCACCGTCTTACCAAGCAAATCCAGATCACTTTGCTGCTCAGCAAAATAAGTCCCTAACTGCTGTTGTTTGTTCTCTCGCAGCCCGCTTAGTTGCTTGTAGGTTTGTATCATCAGTGAGTTCATTGCCACTACTAGACTGACTATCGCGAGCAAGACAGCCGGCACGCAGCCCACAAGCAAAAAGCTACCGACCAGTTTGCGCCGCATGGGAATGTCTTGG
>AGAU01000597.1 GCA_000224765.2 SAR324 cluster bacterium JCVI-SC AAA005
ATTAAAGAAGCTAATGAGTCAAGTGGGTAAGGTTTTATCCTCAGGTAAGTTGACAAGTGGTGATATCAACTTCAACTGGAGCAGTGGTAATGTATTAGATTCGGGTAGACGAGACTATACAGTCGTGAAATTGACAGGAAACTTCGTAATGCCAGGTACTCCAGGTACGTCCTACTCGGTAAGATTTCGCAACCACGATGATGATGGTTCTATACTTAAAATTAATGGTGTGGAGATCATAAATGATTGGTCAGGACTTCACCCGCCGGCACACCGATATTCTGGTTGGAGGACAATCTTACAGTCACAAAAGACTTTTTAGTGAATGGGGTGGTGGTGCTGCTGTTCTAAGGCAAGAGTGATATATTTGGGGTCTTCATGATTGGAAATATATGAATATCGGAAATAATTTTGAGTAAAAGCAAATTTCTCCAAATGGTGCCATCGTCTACAAAAAATGCTATTGTAAACCTCTCTTTTAGTTGTTGTTTGAACCAAAGGGAAAGTAGCTACATAAAGCATTTTGCATACTAAGCTCACTCCATCAACTTAATATTAGGTAGAAAAATTGCTCCCTGTGGAGTAGCAAAAAATAAATTTTTCAGGTGTAATCACCTGTCTTCCCTTTCACACCCTAACTCCAGCTGCTGTGCTGGAAACACTTTTCACTTGCAGGTCAATGCAAGTTGTTCTCAAGCAATGAGTACATTGTCAATCTCCATGGACGGTGACTAGCCCTATCTCGGGTCGGTCAAACTAAATTTCTACGAAAAGCAGAAAAAATTAGACGAAGTATTTGGATGTCATTCAAAATATGGCATAGAAATAGTTCTTGTGTGTAGACAAATGCAATCCCGCTTGATCTTGGAGACAAACCATGTCCGGGCTAAGAAACTCAGTACTCCCCATCTTTTCATGCATCTTATTACTTAGTTCGAGTTGTGCACCCACAGAAGATGAAGTGATCACTGCAGACAATGTAGTGCGAGAGGGCTCACCAGGAGTCTTTCTAGATAGTGCCGTAGCCGGAGTAGATTATTCAACCAACAGCGGCTTGGGCGGTGTTACAGATTCAAGCGGTCGTTTCTATTACAACCCCGGTGATCAGGTCAGTTTCACCATTGGTGGCATTTCATTGGGCAGTGTAACTGGCGCTGCCAAGCTAACCCCGGTTGAGGTGATGGGTGCTTCTGGGACAGCTGATCAGAAGGTTGTCAACCTCAGTCGCCTTTTGCAGACCTTGGATGCTGATAGTGACCCAAGCAACGGTATCAGCATCAGTGATTCCACAAAGACCACCCTGGCCACGAAGTCTGTCAATTTCGATGTTTCGGTAGATGCTTTCGACAATGCCACTGCAGCTGTCACTTCTGCAGTGGGCAAAACGATGATTTCTGCGGCAACAGCAATAGCACATCTGCAC
>AGAU01000596.1 GCA_000224765.2 SAR324 cluster bacterium JCVI-SC AAA005
TGACAATTTCACAATCCCATCAGCCTCAAATACCAACCAACGCACTCTGACCGTCCAATTACAGCGTGAAATCACTTTTCTTGATTCTGCTGTGCAGGGTCTCAGCTACACTACCGGGGGCAGAACACTCACTAGCAATCAAGACGGGCTTCTCTACTACTTCCCTGGCGAGAGCCTTGAGCTCAAACTTAGTCAAATCCCCCTGGGTTCCTACACTAACCCTCCAAGTATTTTGACT
>AGAU01000595.1 GCA_000224765.2 SAR324 cluster bacterium JCVI-SC AAA005
ACTGACCTCGCGCATTCGCTACTGCAGTGCGTAACCGAGGATTGGCATCAATATCTCCACCCTCCGCTCGGGCCGCCACTGTAACCTCCTTGATCAATTTGGTGAAGAGCTTGCCTCGCTTTGCATCCTGGGCAGCCTTCTTGTGCTTGATTGTGCTCCACTTACTGTGTCCTGACATGATTTCCTATCCGATGATTTTACCGATCAGGTCATAGTCATGCGCTTCGGTGATCTCCACGGAGTGGAAGATTCCCGGACGCGCGTTACCCTCATTGATATAGACCAACTCATCTACTTCTGGTCCCTGAAACGCAGCCCTTCCCTGCAACAATAGCTCTATCTCTTCTGAATAACCGTCGACCAAGACAGGCAAGACCTATCCTAATCTAGCCTGATTACGTTGTTGGCTAACCTGGCGCTGTGCTTCCATCAGGCGTTGCTTGCGTTCGTGCTTAACCGCATTAGGAACAGGATCACCCAAGCGTGCTGAATGAACGAATATTGTCTTCTGGAGAATAGGTGAACACGCCCAAATGAGTAAAATTTCCTGCTGCCACAAATTCCAAGAGTTGTTCAAAGACCTCTTCTGTCTCTGTCAGGAAGCCAACAATGAAAGTTGTTCGCCAAGCTACCTCTGGAAGAATTCTTTTTACCTCCCGCATCTTCTGCTCGATCTGTAAACGATTGATCTTGTGGTTCATCTTGCGTAGGACATTGTCTTCAATGTGCTGGAAGGGCATGTTTAGATAGGCATAAAATCGCTTATCCGCAGCAAAGGCTGCTAAAACATCGCCTGTAAAGGTGTTGGGATAGCAGTAGAAGAGGCGAACCCAAAAATCACCCTCCAAGGCACTGATGGAACGCAGCAACTCTGCAAGTTCCAGCTGGCCTCGATCTCTACCGAAGGAAGAAGTGTCCTGTGAGATCAGATTGATTTCCTTAACCCCTCTGCTCACTAACTGTTGAATCTCGTTCACGATGGACGGGACACTACGGCTACTCAGCAATCCCCACAACATCGGAATGTTGCAGAAAGAGCACATATTAGAGCAACCTTCAGCAATCTTGACGTAAGCAAAATGACGAGGAGTGGACTGCTGCTTTTCCTGATCCTCAAATTGCTGGTAGTGTGGCTTGGGCTGCACAAAAGAAAGTTGCTTGCCTGGCTCTCTACACACCCGATCCAACAAGGGAACAATCTCACTAAAATCTTGAGAGCCTAGCAAAGCATCTAGTTCTGGAATTTCTTGCAGTAGGTCCTCGCGGTAGCGCTGGCTCAAACAACCGGCTGCCACCAACGTCGAACGGCGTCCAGTCTCTTGGTTCAAGCGTGAGTGTGTAGTGATTTTGGGAAAGGTGGTGGAGCATAATTTCTGAATCCACCCGGTTTTTCGAACAACCGAGCGTCTCGACATACACCTTGGCTCTTCTCACAGTGTAGGATACAGGCATAGGAAATGCCCGAGGCAAGATCAGACAGTTTTTTCTGTTTCTACTTCAGCCTTTGGCTTGTTGATCTGAGTGCTGACTTCTTCAAGTAATGATGGAGCTGGTTGTGGCTTGGCAGCTTTACGACTCTTAGGTTTTTTGAGGGCACTGAGTGCATCGTTTTCACTTCCAACTAACTGCACAATGGCCATTTCGGAAGCATCACCCAAACGGCGCTTGGCCAACTTGATCACACGGCAGTAGCCTCCGGGGCGTTCCTTGTAGCGCTCAGCTATCTCCCCAAAGAGGTTTTCCATCGCCAGTTTGCTTTTCACAAAGCGTAGGACCTGACGTCGGGCGTGCAGATCACCACGTTTGG
>AGAU01000594.1 GCA_000224765.2 SAR324 cluster bacterium JCVI-SC AAA005
AGCCCAAGTTGAAGTGTGCGGCTGCTAGATTCTGCCCATCTTGAGGCTGCGAGGTGCGGGCGTAGAACTTGATGATCGCGCTGTAGCGCTGAAAGTCCTGGCGTTCTAGCAGGGTGATCATCACAGGGTCTATTTCTTCTAGTGAGTAAGATTTTCCGTACAAGCGCAATAGAGTTTTGAGTGTATTTTGCGGCAATCTTGCCTGACGTAATCGTGTGTAGAGTTCACTACCGAAGGTGAAGCGTTCGGATTCGCTAAAGGACACAGGCTCAAAGACTACGTAACTCCAGCCTTTCAGCGCACGGTCATAATCTCCACTGACAGCATAGCGGTTAGCCTGCAGGATTCCTGGATGTCCCAAGTCCACGGTATCGCCACTCCAAGGCAGGGGAGAAGTGCCAACCTCCAACTCAAGAGTACGATTTTTTTGCACAGGATTTAGACGATCCAGCATACGCTGCACAAGTAAGCGTCCAAGCCTTACCATTTCTCTATCAGTAGGAGGCATCGCCAGAATTTCTGTCTCTCCGATGTAACTCTGCTGAAAAGAGATCTTTTCATTTCCTTGATATAACTCTTGTCGGCTCCCAGCGTTCAGGAAGGAGAAGCGAATCTCTAAATCCAAGGTGCGGTGCATCGCCCGTTCACTAAAGGGAATTTCTTCAAACTCAAAAGCCTGTCGAGGAACCGCAATCTCTTGACCAGGCTCCTGGATCATTACATTGCGTGGTCGTAGATTGATTCGAGTGTTCCCACGAATCTCTTCTTCATCACGGACAGAAAAAATTTCAACCTCTGCTGCAACCAGGGCGGTATATTCGCGTTGTGTCTCGCTTACTTCATCCAGATAGTCGAAATTAGGAATTCGATAGATTTCTTGAATAAATATATCACGAAACAAATTAGCTTGACGTCCTGTAAAACGTTCCAGCGAGAAGGCAGACGTACGCAATAGTGCTGCGGAATTGGGCGGGTCAGAGTAGTAGACAGTTTTGGCCAGACAGCCAGAGAGCAGTAGCGGTAGGAGTAGGAAAAATAAAAAACTATTCAGTGAAGTCGTCTGTGGTTTGTACCAATTGCTTATCTTGGTTGATGGTCCAGGTGTCTTCAGTTGCATCGTCATCCAGGTTGGCAGTTGCCGTGGCGGTGAAGGTACTGGCGGTGGCCGTGATTCCGTAGCTATAAATGGCATCGTCCGCAATGTCGACTCCAAGAACTACGTAGTCATCAGTGTAGCTTCCATTACTGGCATGATAGAGCTTTTCTGCCGCATGGATTGTCGCTAAGTTGGTCTTGACTTCGCTTTGCTTGGCCCGTTGCAGATAGCCTTCCAGGCTGGGATAAGCCAGGGTTGCAAGAATGCCAATGATCGCAACAACGATCATCACCTCAATCAGGCTAAATCCCTTGGGTTGATGGGCACCGCATGCAAGATATCGACCTCTGATTGGGTCGGGTAGGATACGTGTTTCCCTCATGCTCATACAGTCATCCGTCTTTCAGAATGGTTAGTATTTTGCGTGAATCGGAGTACCGTTATCCCCCCACCGAACCGTGCTTGCTACTTTCACAGCACACGGCTCTCCATTGTTTCCTATCCTGCTCTTGTTTCCGATTCCACATCTTCATGCTTCAAATATCTTTGATCAGGAAGTGTGCCTCGGTGTAGATCATCGTGAAAATCTATACATAGCACCATGGTTTTACGTTTCCGTGCCATCATGTGCTTCATCCAAGAAGCTTTTCCTTTCGCAACATCTTTCAGCTTTCTGACATGGTGAACCTCAAAAGGCCCATTGTTTATTCCACAGTATTCACATTTGCTTGCTGCTCTGCGTAGGTCAAGTTCTGCCCTGGAGGCATAGAATTTTTGGATATTGTCAATATCCACCTCTGACACCTTTGGTCTATCACGATTGATATCCTTGGGCTGTACCCAATATCGGTATCCCTTGTCTGTTTTTACAGCAAGGTGCTTATTGTATTTATACTTTCCATAAGCCTTTGCTCTGGAGAGTTTATACTTTGCAGCGAGGGTTTTTACTAAACTGCTTTCCGCGGTGTAGTGGATGATACCCAGAGTTTTGAAGTTAAAGACGTACTTGTAGTACTGGAGAAATCCTCTAACTTCTTGGTTGTACTGCGTAAGGATTTCAAGGTCGCTATTCTGCATCAGGCAGGCCCGATGCATTTGCTTTCCTTGTCCATTAACCAAGTCTCCGTAACCATG
>AGAU01000593.1 GCA_000224765.2 SAR324 cluster bacterium JCVI-SC AAA005
GAGTGTCCTGCTCTTCAGAGACCGCCGCAGAAAGAGTGTTCAAACCTACAGGACCGCCGTCATATTTTTCGATGATAGTACGCAGGATTTGACAGTCCATTTGATCCAAGCCGAGTGCATCAATCCCCATCCTCGCCAGGCTTTTCTGGACCAGCGGGAGGGTGATAACCCCTCCAGTTTCTAAGTCTGCAAAATCCCGACAACGTCGTAGCATTCGGTTTGCTATCCTTGGAGTGCCCCGAGATCTTGTGGCTAGCTCCATCGCAGCTTCTTCAACGATCTCAATTTCTAGCAACGCTGCAGCTCTAATGATAATTAGCTTCAGTTCTTCGGGATTGTAGTACTCAAGCCGACATTGAATGCCAAATCGATCTCTCAGGGGCGCACTTAATAATCCAGCACGTGTGGTTGCTCCAACGAGGGTGAATCTTGGTAGGTCTAATTTTACAGTTCTAGCTGCAGGGCCCTCCCCAATAAGAATGTCCAAAGTAAAATCTTCCATTGCGGAATAAAGCACTTCCTCGACAACCCGATTCATTCGATGGATTTCATCCAGAAACAGAACAGATCCTGGTTCTAAGTTAGTTAAAATTGCTGCCAGATCCCCCTGTCTTTCTACTACTGGACCTGAGGATGACCTTAACGGAACAGCTAACTCATTTGCAAAAATATTAGCCAAAGTAGTTTTACCCAATCCAGGAGGACCGCTCAGAAGCACGTGATCCAGCGCCTGGCCTCGCTTGCGAGCAGCATGAATGAAAACCCGCAGATTCTCTTTTATTGTCGATTGACCAATATATTCACCGAGGCAGGTTGGCCGCAGAGATAAGTCCTGTGACTCGCCATCCTGAATTTCAGGAGTAACAAGCCGGTCGAGATTTTCGCTGTTCAAATCTGACAACCGTTAGTTATGGGCTGGGTTATGTGATTCCTGATTACTGACCTCCAGAGAATTTTTCCCGATCAGAATTGGAGAGATGGCGTAACCAAGCATGTAGATGAAGGCAACGTAACCAAAGAAATCTGTGAACGCAAATACAACTAGAATCAGTCCTGTTGCTCTACCCATCCAGAGATTTTTGTTGAAGTAACGACCAGCATGAATATATCGGATCTTGTAGAAGTTCATAAGTAGTGAGCAAAGAACCATCATTCCGGAGCAAAGATATACCCAAATCAATAAACTTGATGATTCGCTAAATCTGGCCTGTTCAAGCATAATGAATGGAGCTGTGACGAGCAGTGCTGCCCCTGGAGAAGGGATTCCTTTAAAAAAACCAGGAGTTGGTGTTGTATCCAAAGTAAAGGCGACCAACCTTGCGATCCCAGCAACAGCATATACAATTGCAATCAGACTATAAGGAAGCACCTGCATGCCAGGGTGATCAATCCGATCCATTAAAATATAGAATATGATTGCAGGGGCTAAGCAAAAGCTGACACCATCAGAGATATCATCCAGGATACCACCAGTGGTGATGTTCCTTTTTTTTTGTGGATCTGGAGGTTGAATCAGTCCATGTTTTCGAGCTAGGGCTCCGTCCAACTTATCAA
>AGAU01000592.1 GCA_000224765.2 SAR324 cluster bacterium JCVI-SC AAA005
CCTCCTGTTGCCTTTGCGCTATTTTTCCAGAAATACATTATTAGTGGCTTGCTCTCCGGTGCGGTCAAGAATTGATGTGACATTTTAATATCTCCCGAGAAGTGTTTCTACTCGGTCCGTTACCTGCCTGCTTTCCATCTTCATAACTACTCGATTTGAAAATATCCAAAATGCATTACACCTTAATTTTCATAAAATTGTAATTTTATTGAAATATTTTGGTTGGTTAAACATTTTCTGCTATTGCGCCAGGCTAAGCCCAGCTACTTTTTTTAGCTTAATTTGTCCTAAAAGACTGTAAAAAGCAAAAATTCCCCCCCTGTCTTTTCTGCCGTTCGTTAACGTCTCCAAGCCATGCATCGACCAAATTTTTGATTCGATCATTTAAAATGAAGGCATTCATCTATTTCATATAGATATATTATTCTAGACAAAGTCTAATATTTTTAATAAAAATTAATTTTTATATTTAATAATAATAGTTATTTATAATTATTCATCTATAAAATATAAATTTTATTATTGACAAGAAATGCCTTAATTTTGTAACATTATTGAAACTTAATTATTGGCACAGTTCACAAATGCTGCTCACCACTCTCCAAAGAGGCAACATGAAAGCTCTTCTCATCATCTTCACCAGTCTGATGCTCATCGGCTGTATTGAAGAAGGGACCATTGTCTATGACCAGGACTATCCAGAAGCTCCTACCGATAGTATCGGTGGATCCGGATCAGGAACTGATCGAGTACCTGGAGACGGTTCTGGAAGTGCCGGGGGAACATCTGATGGTTCCGGCTCAGGATCAACGGGAGGCTCCTCAGATGGTAGCGGGGTAGATGGTAGTGATACTAGCACCGGATCTGATGGTGGTACAACTACAGGTGATGGAAACGGTTCAGATGGTGGTGATAGCGGCTCTGGTTCTTCTGATGGTTCCGGCTCAGGATCAACCGGAAGTACAGGCGATGGAAATGGCTCAGGTGATGGTGCTACTGGTGATTCCACAGGCGGAAGTACAGACGGTGGGACTGGCACAGATGGCACAGGCACTGACGGTGGTGATAGCGGCAGCGGTACTGGCACTGGTGATGGTGGCGGATCAGGCGACGGTGGAGATGGCAGTGACAATGGCACTGAGCTTGACGCTCCTACTGTAACGCTCACACCGAAAGAGCAGAAAATTGTTGTTTCATGGAGCCCAGTTGATAACGCAACGAGCTACAACTTGAGATGGCAGAACGCTGACGGAACAGAGAACATTATTAATGTATCCGCTCAGAAGGTAGCTAATGGCGCTGATCCAATCATGTTTGCTCATGCTCCACTTGTAGCAGACACTCCTTATACATACACTGTAACGGCAGTTGCTGCTGATGGTACAGAAGCAGTAGGTACTCCACTTACAGGATCAGCATTGGCACTTGGCTGTAATCCTTCCACATATTCCCCAGAAGGACTTGTAGCTTACTACAACTTCGAGGGCAACTTGAATGACTCAGCTGGTTCATATGACTTGACAGCTACTGGTAATTCAATTGTTTACTCCAATGGTTGTGTAAACGGTAAGACTGGACACTTTGATGGTGACGGCGGTTACGGATACAATTTAGACTTCACAGATGAGAATGTTGCTGAAGTTGCTGATGGTAGCTTCTCTATTTCAGTTTGGGTCAACGCTGATGAAGATATGCACAAATGGGCTTCAGTGTTCTCTACAACTGCTGTACACGAAAATGACGAACTTGAAGCCGATGGTTGGGGTAAAGGCTTCCAACTGAATGTAGACGGCAATATGCGTCCTCAATTGTTCGCTTGTAAGCACTGTGGCAACAACCAGAAATTGACTGCTCCAAATCAACTACAGTTGAATACATGGACACATTTAGCCATCACTGTAGATAACAGAACTGCCAAACTATATGTAGATGGTACATTGGTAGGAACTCATAACAAAATTGATACTGAGTTCAATCGTTTGAAGGTAGGTTTGAACCGCTACGGACAACAGCCATGGAAGGGTTATGCTGACGAACTAATGATATTTGGTGATGCGCTCACAAATGATGAGATGATGAACATTTACAAGAACACACTTCCAGGCACTCCTGAGAATATTACAGCTATCAATTGGACGGGCTACGCGGTAGTAGTTGGCTGGGATGCTGTAGATGGTACTA
>AGAU01000591.1 GCA_000224765.2 SAR324 cluster bacterium JCVI-SC AAA005
CCCCAAGTCCAAAAATTAAGAGCTGAAAGCACCAGCAAAAATTTCGTGTAACGCTTCTAGGTAGGTGCTCCCTGCAAGGATTAAACTGTTACTTATCAACCAATCTATTACAGCTGAAAGGTCCTAAATATTGGGACTCAGCGGAACAATTTAGTATTGAAAAAAAAGCAGACACAGCAGCGCGTCTGACGGTCGAGAATGCAACTTGGTTAGAGCCCAGATACAAAGAGACAATCCTTCATCCAATCAGCTTTGATCTAGCACCACATAAGATTCTAGGCGTTGTAGGGCCCAACGGATCCGGGAAATCAACTCTCCTTAGGTTGCTTTACCGTTTCAACGCTCCAACCACAGGCACTGTGAAAGTCGATAATACTGATATTTGGTCTATATCGGCTCAGAAAGTTGCGCGAGTCGTTGCTGCAGTTTTACAGGAACAACCCGCAGACTTTGGTCTAACCGTACGCGAAATAGTTGCACTTGGACGTACCCCATATCGCAAGTTATTTGGTGGTTCGACCAACACGCGCGATGAAGAGATTTTGCAGGGTGTGCTGGATCATCTTGGTCTGAATGACTTCTCAAACCGTCAATTAAAAACGTTGTCTGGTGGTGAACGTCAGAGAGTTATGGTTGCACGTGCCCTAGCCCAAGAACCGAAGCTTTTGATCCTTGATGAACCGACGAACCACCTTGATATTCGACACCAGTTGGAGGTCCTCATCCTGTTAAGGGACTTGCCTCTGACTGTAGTCACCTCACTCCACGATCTGAACTTTGCAGACCAGTTCTGTGATGAAGTTCTACTGCTACAAGCAGGTCACGCTCTCGGCTTCGGATCGTCGGAAACCGTATTCACAGAAATAGCTGTATCTCAGGCTTTCTGTGTAACAGCTAGGCGAGAAAAACTCTTGCCTAGCGACACTAAACACATGACATTTCATCTCTAATTGAAAGGGAAAATAGATGAGACACCTGATTATCACAGCACTTTTAGTCAGTTTCAGTATCAGCTTTGTCTTTGCACAAACCACCGTAAAAAGTTGCAACCGCAGTGTAACTTTTGAAACTCCGCCTCAACGTGCGATCTCCAATGATGTGAATCTAACAGAGATGATGCTTGTGTTGGGCCTTGCGGACCGAATGGTAGGTTACACGGGCATTTCAGGTTGGAAAACGCTAGATGCTAAAATGCGTGAAGGTGTTAAAAAACTCCCTGAGCTCTCTTCTAAATACCCTTCAAAAGAAGTTCTAGTTGGTGCCGATGCAGACTTCTTTTTCGCTGGCTGGAACTATGGGATGAAAGTTGGCGGCGAGGTAACACCAGAAACTCTCGCTCCGTTTGGGATTAAAGTCTATGAGCTGACTGAGAGCTGTACACATATCATGCAGAAGGGTAATGCCAGTATCGAAGATATGTATGCCGACCTGTTAAATCTTGGTGCGATTTTTAGTGTTCAGGATCGAGCAACTGCACTGGTAGAGAGCTACAAAGAGGATTTAACTGAATTTTCAAAGAGCTTTGAAACCGGCAAACCACTGCGAGTTTTTGTCTATGACAGTGGTGAGGACGCGCCATTTACTGCA
>AGAU01000590.1 GCA_000224765.2 SAR324 cluster bacterium JCVI-SC AAA005
AACAATGTGGGCGGCTTGGGCCCGACCCGAAGCTCTTAGATCAGCCTGCACCCAAAAGCTGGTATTTGTTGATTGTACCATGCGGTCATATGCAATTGTAGGCACACCTTCATCCGCAGCCATATCCGCTATGATTGCTGCTGCTTCTCCATCGATAGGAATGACAACCAGTACCTTTGCACCTCGAGACAAAGCTTGTTCAGCTTGTCTTTGTTGTGCAGCAGTATCGTTGTTTGCATTAAATACCTCCACCTGAATATTCGGAGCCATATCTTTCATGTGCTTTACAAAGAAAGCAGCATCCTGGCTCTCCCAACGTGGGTTCACATTTTCTGGCAGTAACATCGCTACCATGTCTTCTGCTGCTGCTATGGGAGCCATGGACATCATTGCCAAGGCAACACAAGTAATCGCTTTCTTGATTCCAAACATTGATCCTCCAGAGATTAATTTGTTGATCACACTGGCAGACTAAACTTCCAGTGCGAAGTGCTCCAAGAATTCACGATTCGGTTCTGCTCCATGCCCTGGAACATCCGGAATCGCAACATGGCCACCACTTTTTGCGACCTGGCGCTGAATATTCAGCGGTTCAGTCAGCAAATCATCGCGGAACTTATTGTCTGTCGTATCAAACTCCAGCATAGGTTCCTGCGGATGAATTCCACCAGGAAGAGGTGGAAGGGCCGCCAACAACTGCAGATTTGTTGCAACTGCGACGGCTGAGCCCCATACATGATTAATCACCTGTGTGAAATGTGCCTGAGCTAGAGCCAGTACCCGCAAGTACTCTGAGATTCCTCCGAGTGCACACACTTCCGGTTGAGCAATGTCTAGACAACGCTTCTCCAGGAGATTACGCCAACCCCAACGTGTGAATTCTGCTTCACCTCCAGCAATGTTGATTTTCAATTGGGTGCGCAATTCTTGGTAACCCACCAAATCTTCTGGTGCAACAGGCTCTTCAAACCAATACGCCTCCAACTCCTCCAATGCCCGGCCCACATAGAGCGCTTGGTCTACAGTGTAGCAATGGTTCGCATCCACCATGAACGGGAAATCATCCCCAACACCTCGTCGAACTGCTTCTGCAAGCTGCACATCCTGCTTGGGCCCTAACCCTACCTTCATCTTTGTCGCGACAAATCCTGCGGACTTGATTGCCGCGGCCTCATCTTCAAAGAGATCCATCAGTGCCGCTAATTTTTCACGGCGAAGCATCATTCCATAGCCATAAACCGGCACCTGTTCTCGGAATCTTCCACCAATCAACTTTGAAATTGACAGGCCAGTGACTTTGCCTAAGATATCCCATAACGCAATGTCCACTCCAGAAAGTGCCTGGATTGGCATCCCTTTCTGTCCATGATCACGCAAGAGGTTGTAGACCCTATGCCAGAGCACATCACGATTCAGAGGATCTTCGCCTAAGATCATTGGCTGAATCACGCGCTCGACAATCACCTTATTAGCAATCGCCACATTCCCCGGGCCAAAGCACTCGCCCCACCCCGTTATCCCTTCGTTGGTAACCACCTCTACTAGATGCCCAGTCCTTTTCTGATAATACTGCTGGGAATATCCTAGTTCTTCCTTGAGGTCATACTGGAGAATGTGACTCTTGACTTCCGTAATTTTCATGAAGTAGCCCTCTTATTCTGCTCAGGTTCTTGGCTTCCAAATGTGGTTTAAAGCGCCAATTACCTTGTTTTGTTCGCCATATTAAACATATGATGTTTAATAAAACAATACTTATAATAAAAAATGATGAATATTTACTTACAGCAGATCATTGGAACTGGTCCTCCAGCTCAAAAGATAAATTAAATTCACAAATCAATTTGATTGATTCTGAAATTAACAACTGAACACTGAAAAAATCTTTCCACAGAAGATTAGGAAACTTTTATCGATGGGACAGACAATCAAAGTCTTCTAAGCAGATTCAAACCGCGCTATGATCTCTACAACCTAAGACTTTTTGAGCAGTGGACTCCTTTCAATCGAGAATGAATGAACGAAATACTTTTCTACAACCTGACTCAGACGAATGGCCTGACACACAGTCTAGCAACCCAAATTGCCCGTGAACTGGGACGCAGAATCGTTGCAGGACTCTATCCGCAAGGTACCTGTCTTGAAGATGAAATGACTCTGGCAGAGAAATACCGGGTGAGTCGCTCCGTGATACGAGACGCAGTGAAAATTCTTGTAGGAAAGGGGTTACTAGAAGTGC
>AGAU01000589.1 GCA_000224765.2 SAR324 cluster bacterium JCVI-SC AAA005
TGGCCATGAACAAGCTGGTGAAATTCATGTTGTCGATGTCTGTATTCCTCGGCATTGGCCAATTGGGGAGAAGTCAACTCACCTGCTGACAGAGAACTTTTTTCAACAAGCTCTTCCAAAACGTTCGATCACAGCCCACAAGGGAACTTTTGGCCATTTGCTGGTGCTGGGTGGTCAGGCAGGAATGGCAGGTGCGGTGCAACTGGCGAGTCAAGCAGCCCTGCAGGTGGGAACTGGACTAGTCACTGCAGCAGTACCAGGTGCTTTGCGAGATCGGCTTCTCGGTGCGCCAGAAGTAATGACTTGGTCAGCATCTCAGACAAAAGACGTCTGGCAAGCGAATGCTCTATCCGAACTGAGACCTCAATTGCCACGCTATAATTCGCTGGTTGTTGGTTGTGGAATCGGCACCAGCAAAGGAATCCCAGCATTGTTAGAGGAATTTTTACTGGAAGTGAGGGAGTTGCCTATTCTGATTGATGCTGATGGACTGAATGCACTTGATCCAGATTGGCTTCGTGAAAGAGAAATTCCAGCCGTACTGACACCGCATCCAGGGGAGTTGTCCGGCTTGATTGGCCAGCCTGTCTCAGAATTTCAGCAACAACGTGTAGCTACTGTGCGTCACTGGGCGCAGATGTGGGAGGTAGTTCTGCTGCTCAAGGGAGCGCTCACTGTGATTGGTACTCCAGATGGGCAGGTCTTCATCAATCCTACAGGCAATCCAGGAATGGCTACAGCAGGTTCTGGAGATGTACTCAGTGGGATAATTGGAGGACTACTGGCGCAAGGCTTGAATCCTCTGGAGGCAACCTTGATTGGTTGTTGGTGGCATGGGTCTGCTGGGGATTGGCAGGTAAAACGGTCGGGTGAAGTTGGTTTGACAGCTGGTAGATTGATCGAAGGAATCAGCTCTGTGTGGCAACAGGCAGCATTTTGAACAGTTCTACTGGTAGCTGCTGAGCAAAAGGATATTCAACTAACTGATTCAAACCCAGTCTTTCCACTGTCTCAGCAAATTCTGAGGAAAGTTCTTTCAGAGAAAAACCAAGCAGTATCAAATGCGCACAATCGGTTTCTGTACGAACTAAGCGCACCAGTTCCAATCCGTCCATTACAGGCAGTTCCAAGTTCAGCAAAACAATATCAGGCTTGTTCATGATGGAGTTAGCGAAGCCTTCCCAGCCATTGAATGCGACTTCCAACTGGAAGTGTTCCGAAAGTTGGTGTTGAATCTCACCCAAGCGTGTCAAATCGTGATCAACGTAAAGCAGATTGGGCATGCAGATTTTTTTAGGCAGAAGAGATTTGCAAATCAACAATTAGACTATATATAGAGAAGCCCTGCGATTCACAAGCCGCAGACCTTGCTAACTTGCTCTTCGCGGCAATGGGCCGAAGTGTCCTGCCAAACTCCTCTCAATAATGGACTTCCTGCCGATAGTGTCCATCACCAGTCGATATTCAACTATGCAGACCAAATTTATCTTCATCACCGGTGGCGTTGTTTCGGGCCTGGGCAAAGGTATTGCCGGAGCCTCCATTGGTGCTTTGCTCGAGAGTCGCGGCCTAACCGTCAGTCTGATGAAACTAGATCCCTACATCAATATTGATGCAGGAACCATGAATCCCTTCCAACACGGTGAAGTTTATGTTACCGAGGATGGGGCAGAGACGGACTTAGATTTGGGGCACTACGAGCGCTACACCAACGCCGTTGTGTCTCGAGTTCACAACTGCACAACGGGGCAGATCTACGATAAAATCATTCGCAAGGAACGAGCCGGTGAATATCTAGGTGCAACTGTTCAGGTTGTGCCTCATGTGATTGATGAGATCAAGGAAGCAGTACTACGAGCCAGTGATAATGTAGATATCGCCATCGTGGAAATTGGCGGCACCGTGGGTGACATTGAATCCTTACCCTTTCTAGAAGCGATCCGTCAGTTTCGCTATGATTACGGTCGTGAGAACACTCTCTACATTCATCTCACACTGATCATCTACACGACAGAGATGAAGACCAAACCGACTCAGCACAGTGTCGGCAAACTACGGGAGATTGGGATTCAGCCAGATATGCTGATCTGTAGAACTTCAGAACCGTTACCGGATAAATTGCGTGAGAAGATTGCATTGTTCACCAATGTCCCTGTCGATGCAGTGATTGATGGGCTGGATGTTGATTTTCTCTATGAGATTCCGCTCGTCTATCACAAGCAGAAGCTTGATGACAAAATCATTGAGTTGCTGCAGATGTGGACAAGGCGCCCTAAGCTTCAGAATTGGGTAGATATTGTGGAAGCTTACAAGGAGCCAATCGATTCAATCACCATTGCCTTTATTGGAAAGTACGTCAATCAGCGGGATACCTATGAAAGTCTCAACGAAGCACTCGTGCATGGCTGCATTGCCTGCAACCTGCGTCTACACCTGATCTATATCAATTCCGAGGAAATCACGGAAAAAACAGTTGGGCCAATGCTAGCTCCTGCTCATGCTGTATTGGTTGCACCAGGCTTTGGAGAACGTGGTACAGAAGGAAAAATTTTGGCTGTTCAGCACGCCCGAGAACAGCAAATTCCTTTCTTTGGCATTTGTCTGGGAATGCAAATGGCTGTGATTGAATTTGCGCGGAATGTTGCCAATCTGAAAGATGCCAATTCTGGAGAATTTCGGAGTCTCCATGATGAAAATGTGATTGATTTGATGCCAGAGCAGCAAGGGCAACAAAATACTGGCGGGTCAATGCGTCTTGGAGCATACACGGCCCACTTGCAGGGAGGGACTCAGATTGCAAAAATCTATGTTAAACTAGAGATTCGTGAGCGTCATCGTCATCGCTATGAAGTGATGAACGAATTTGTTCCTCAACTAGAATCTGCAGGATTGGTGATTTCTGGCAGAAATCTGGATCGGGACCTGGTAGAAACCATTGAATTGGCAGATCATCCCTGGTTCATTGGTTGCCAGTACCATCCAGAGTTGAAATCAAAGCCCTTCGCCCCACATCCTTTGTTTGTGTCTTTCGCACGTGCATCTCTGCACTA
>AGAU01000588.1 GCA_000224765.2 SAR324 cluster bacterium JCVI-SC AAA005
ATTGCTAGCTTGTTCAAGCTGAGCTTTGAGCTTCAAGGCCTTGAGCAACTCATCGTATTTTCCTGCAATCGCTAGCACTCCGATCGTGGCTCTCAGCATGCCCTCCCAATCATTTGGGGCCTGTTCCATTATCTCCAGCAGTGGCAAGGCTTGATGTCGCTCAAAGACTTTCAGCTTGATGCACAACTGGTTTAAAGCTTTCAAGGCTGTCTCAAAATCCTTTGCCTCTAGGGCTCTCTCCATCAACTGCATATATTTACTGTCAACCAGATCCGCCTGAATCTCTAAGCGTCTGGCTCGTGCCTCCTGAGCTTCTACTAGTGCTGTTCTCACCTTCGGATGTCTTTTGAAGCCGTAGCCGACTTCTGAAGGATAGCGGGTCTGATAGCCTGCTCTTCTTACAGCCTCAGCGGCATTTCCACTCAGTAAATACTCTGAGACAAAACGCTCCTGCTTCCAGGTAAGGTTCCTAACTTGATGCATGGTGGTCCTATTGATCCTAGTAGGCTATTAGATGATTGGTAATCAAATTTGACTGTGTGTGAAAATCGATTAGGGGAGGTAAGAAAAATAGGTGCGGGGGTTAGGTGATCCTTTCCCCCATGGTAAATATTGAAACTGACTTACCGAAAAATAATTATCTCAGATCAGTTTCACTCAAAACCTCAATAGCCACGCTAATTCTTGGCATTCATGATTGCATCAGCATCCTCATCTGACATGTGAATCATTAAGTGCTCAATCGGAGTTTTTGCAGCCATAATCCAAGACTCAAAGGGGTTCGCGGGATCATACTTTGTTGACATTGCTCCTGACTTACCAACCGGCAGTGGCAAGATCATTATATGAGGAGAAATTTTAACCATTTTAGGACCACTATCTCGTTCAAAAATCTCAATCGTACCATCTCCCAGGTCAACCATACCCTCACTAACGGCCATTCCTGCTAACATCCAAGCCATACCTGGTGCTGTAGGGTAGGGTTTGGAGGGTTTCATAGGATTTTTTTCATTTAGCCAAGCACTAAAAAATGCCCAAGCATTCTGATCTAAGCAAAGTGGGCTAGGTACAGGTTCAATTGGTCTCCCCAGTCTCAGACTTGAAAAACCTGTTGCGAGACAAGTGTATTCTCCTGTACCCAGACGCAACAAAGTCATCTTGCCACCTTGGGATTCATCCCAGCCATAAATCGTAGCAGTATCTGTGATTACAGGCGGAGCTGCTAGTAAGGCATCTTTTATTTGATTTTCTTTCCAGTCATGGCCACCTCCAAGCGCCTTGAAAGCGACCATTGTAAAAAATATGGACATCGCCAGAAAAATTCTAAACTTCAACATGATGAGTCTCCAAAATAATGATGATTCGATAAAAAGATTTTGGTCTAATACAGCATTGGACTAAAAAATGGTTTTTCTACCAATAGGTAGCTTATTGTCAAGTCTTGTTTAAAAATTTATATTGTAGCAAATATTCTATACTCTGCAGAAAAACTTAAGTACAAAGGGAGGTGTCATAAGTTTTAAAATGAAACTGAAATAATCCATTGAAATCAAATTTTTTTTTAGTCCAATTTACTAAAAACTCATGAAAAGTCTTCGGATGATTCCCTCTGGTTGCTTGAACTGATACTTAGCTTTTGAATTATTTAACTAAGTAAATGGTAGTCCTGATAGGCTGCTAGATGATTGGTAACTAAATTTTTGACTGCGTGTGAAAATCGATTAGGGGAGGTAAGAAAAATAGGTGCGGGTAC
>AGAU01000587.1 GCA_000224765.2 SAR324 cluster bacterium JCVI-SC AAA005
CAACTCCAGTGACCTTGGATCGGGTATATAAATGCCGTCAGGACAAGTGTGAAGGCTAGAAACGGCCAAAAGCTAATCCGCTCTGCTAGTGTTCCTGACACAATTGAAGCCGCTGTTGCTACGAATACCACTTGGAAAAAGAAATCAGACAGTAGACTGTGACTCTCAGATGAAGTTCCTGACAAGGCGAAGCCAGAACCCATCAGTGTGCTACCTTCGCCGTACATCAAGTTGTATCCGACCAAGTAGAATGCGATACAGGCGACCGAATATAGCGTAATATTCTTTGTCAATATTGCTGTCGTGTTTTTGCTACGTACGAGACCTGCCTCCAGCATTGTGAATCCAGCTGCCATCCACATCACGAAGGCCCCACTGATTAGCAGCCAAATCGTGTCCAGGACATATTTAATCTCCGCTTGAAACTCCATAACTGCTCCCCTTTCAAGAAATAAGCGTCTTCAAATAACCTTACTAATATTGCTCAATTGTTTGAGCATAAAGTATTAGCAGCAGAGGAAATGCCAAGAAAAAATAATTAATTAAATCACTGATATAAAACAAATAAATTGATTTTATCAACAAAGAAGACAAGAAAAGAAAGAGTTAAATCAAAAAGCTTATGATGAAAAATTAGGCAGTTTAGGAGAAGTGACTGATAGTGGGAATCTAATTTTTAGGCAATTCGGTCAAGCCAACTGATAAGGCCTTGTGCATTAAGCTCCCAATCAAGAGCAAGCAGTTGATGTGCTTGGCGTTCGTCCAGTGGGCAGCCGCTCTTGTGCGCTTCATTCCAGAGCAGTTCCCAAAGATCATTTTTGATTTGCTGAAGTTTTACAGATTTTTCAAGGGTTGCTGCTCTTTGGCCGATCTCTACATGAGCATCCACCATGTTCAAGAGATCTTCAGCTAAGCTATTCTTATAGTCTATTCTGCTAAAATGAGTCAAATAAACTGCTTGTGGCTGGAAATTTGCGATACGCCGGATCGTTTCTTTCATTTCATCAGGATCAAACTGTACTGGAGAGGTTGCGGGTAAAATGAAAACTTGGTCGTTGTGATCAAATTCTCGATAGCTTAATCCAAAACTATCTCCTGTAAAGATTGAGCGAGTCAAATGATCAATAATGCAGATATGGTGGCGAGCATGACCTGGTGTGTCCCAGAACTCTAGAATACGCCCATCAAAATCTAGTTGGAATCCATCTGCTGCAACGATCACCCGATCTTCGGGAACTGGGAGTATTTGTCCATAGGTTTTGGACATCTCTTCGGATCCGTAAACAGCTGTAGCTCCAGCAATCAGTTTGGTTGGATCTATCATATGTCTTGATCCCCGTGGATGAACAACCAACTTCGCGTTGGGAAGTTGGCCAATCAAAGCACCCACCCCTCCTGCATGATCTAAAT
>AGAU01000586.1 GCA_000224765.2 SAR324 cluster bacterium JCVI-SC AAA005
AGTGTTCACTGCCAAAGTCTTTATGGCGCAAGCTAATGATCTGTGGGGCATTGGGATCGGTATCCTTCTCATCAAAGCGAATCATATCTACATCCAGCCCCGCTTCCTGAATTGCTGCGTTCAAAGCGTTCAGGTTGGTCTCCACCGTCTCTCCCTTGATCGTCTTAAAACTTACAGTCTTTGAATCCTCAATAATGGTGATTTGCTCCCCACGGTCGATAATCTCATTGGTCAGGGCTTGAACCCCGGTCACCTGGGCCCGACGGGCCGCCTGGGTAATATGAATATCATAACCCTGCGGTCCAGAAGTCTTTGTATCTTGGGTAGCACCGACGAACTCCAAATTTGCTCCAGAAACAACACCAGTAGCCCCCTTGCTGCCATCCAGTAGGTTCTTTTTGCCATACTGGGTGTTTTTGGCGATCCGATTCACCGTAGCAAGAATATTGTCAATTTCCTGCTGGTCTGCTCGCAACATGAACTCATCGTTGACTGCTTCGTTAGCTGCATGCACAGCTAATTGACGAGCATTGATCAATGCTGAACTTACTTCGTCCAAAGCCCCTTCAGCTGTCTGCACTAGAGAAACACCAGCCTCAGAGTTATCAATCGCTTGCTTTAAACCAGCCGTTTGAGCCCGTAATCTCTCGCTGATTACCAGTGAAGCTGGGCCGTCGGCTCCGCGGTTGATTTTTAGACCAGAGGACAAGCTCTCCATGGTCTTGGCTTGCTCCATGTTGTTCAGAATCAAGTTGCGATGACTATTGATCGCTGGCATATTGGTGTTGACGCGAAGTGACATAGTTCCTCCTTGATCACTTTTGATAGTTCGAACCCTTACGGGGCTCTATTGATCGAGGTCCGACACTTCCCTGTGTCAGCCCTACACAAAGTCGTTTTTGAGTAGAATACGAGGTGAAAAAAGCACTTCAATGCTTACTTTATAACCAACTTCGTTAATTAATATTCTAATAATTAAAATTATTAGATACCTCTCTCCATAGTTTTCTATCCAAATCAGTTTATTGTGATTAGTGCGGGACAAACGTACACAAGTCTGGTGACCCGATCACTTCACTACAGTCTTTGCCAAAAGACCAAATCTGCTCTCTCATCTCCGGATTAACTTAAAATTCACTTCACTAGGATCACAGTAAAACACGAACTATTTGTGTGCTTGGTTAGGAAAAACCGGTCAAACTCCTAAAGTAACTATCATTTTGAAAATCCTGGTTCGTCACGGCCAGTTCAGCTTATGTTCTAGTCATGGATTCATTGGAAGATACCCAGCAGATACCTTCCCAAAAACCCACCAACT
>AGAU01000585.1 GCA_000224765.2 SAR324 cluster bacterium JCVI-SC AAA005
TCCTCCTTCTGGCTGAAAGTAATTTTTTCAGTCTGACCGGAATGATTGAGGTATTGATGACTCACCGAGCTCAGCCATCTCTGCCTCAAATTGAAAGCTGGCTAAAAATTGCAGAATTACTGCAGGATGAAACTCTCGACAAAGAACGTCAGGCTCGCTTTACCTATCTACAGGACTTTGCGGCCATCAGCAAGAGGCCATTGAAGCTTTCTACAAGTCTGCTCGGACCTATCCCCATCCTGGAAATGCCTCTCTCTCGGCTCTCCAAAAACTCGGGCAACAAATCCCCCAGTAGGGGAATATTCAGTGCATCTTCGAAAAAAATTGAAACTTATTAGCTAAACAGGGCATGAGAAGCAAAACTTTTTTGGTACTATTATTCAGTATAAACCTTTTGCTGCCTAATTGGCTTCAAGCCGAACCTATTCAGGGCTTTGGGCTGCATTTGAGTATCGGGGATCTACAAATCTCCAATTCCTCGACAGATCAAAATTATGAGAAATCTTTTGCCTACGGTGGCATCGTAGATTATCAGTGGACAGCTTTCAATTACTTCTCGATGCGCTTGTTTGGAGGAGAACATATAGGCAGCGTTCAACAGCCTAACAAGCCCAATTACAACTACTTCAAAACAGGTCTGTTTGGTCTAGAAGCCCGTGTATGGGCCGGTTCCTCTTGGTTTCTAGGAGTTCAGGCCGGCCAAGCGTACTTGACCTGGATTGAGTCGATGGAGAGTTACACAGAAATCGCTTGGACTAATCAAAGTGGCTATGGTGTGGGCTTCGAATCTAAAGACGGCCGGACCTTCGCGATCTACACACAAAAGACTGGCACCATGGAGTTTGGAGATCTTCCAGATCAGGATGTAGAAGGAATCCGTTTTGAGGCAGGCTATCGTTGGAAATGAAAGACAGTGGCGGAGGAAAAGCCGATTAAAGCAGGGGTTAGATTCTCAGAGTGATCGGCTGTTAGTGAAAAGTGCGAATTTGGCGGGGGGATTCTTTGAATACTGTTTTGGGCAAAACGGGGATCGCCTGTGAAGCTGCGTACTGGTCCAACTGCATGCGAAGGGCTCTCAGATCACTATAGGGTCTTGGCTGTCTATTGAGTTGCTGGCTGATAGCTAGAGCCTCCTGAATTCTTTTCTGTTCTTCCCGATATTCCTCAGTTGGAGGATAAGGATTGAAAGGCTTGGCTCCCAGCAAAAACGGAGCAGTTGCAGAAATTAGCAGCAATTTCAAGAGTCTGGACATCGTGCTCCCTGTTCCCCAAAACGATTCTCAAAAGGGTCATGACATCCTGTCTCGTAGCCGGCTTCATCCTGAAGAAAGCTTTTTTGTAGTCTTCCTTACTGTAGATTTGTCTTCAAGCAAACTTGAGCCCATCTAATCAAAACTGCTCAAAGACTGACAAAAAAAGGTTTTTCTTTTATAAATTCAGACCTTTGACCGCTTCACCTAACTGTAAAAACAATGCAGTGTCGTGGAACTGATTACTTCAACAACGTTTAAAGGATGTTATGAAATACCTGATAGTAGCTGTAATGGCTTTGCTTTGCTGGGTAACTCCATCTTTTGCCCAAAAGCTCGGACCAGTGGGAAAGCAAATGCTCCGGGAGTATTCAACAAAGGGCGAACTCACTTACTGGAGTTTTGTAGATACAGAGTGCCCATTCTACAGTGATTTGAATCTGAACCAAATCATTCGAGAGAGAATTTTAAAGCAAAGTATTCGACCTGCTTTCCACAAAAACAAACAACTGAGGAAAGCCAGAGTCTATGTGAAAGTTCACTGCTATTTCGAAGGATTCACTGTGGTTACTGCGGATTTTGAACTCCAACTCGGCTACGACCTAGCCGACCAAGTGCGCCTTGGCTATTCCTCTGAGGTTTTTCTACTGAATCATCCCATTCAAAAAATCAAGGTCGATATTGAGTCCATGGTGGATGAAAAGGTAACCGAATATGCAGCAGCCTATCTAGAAGGTGCTGTTGGTCAGCGACCTTCTTCGAGCAGTGCACAGCAATAATTCGACATCACTATCGCAGACTCTTTGTTGAGGGCGCTGCTCAATCCATACAGGCCTTCAATCAAGGAACTTCTTCAGCAATCTTTATCACTAATCTCTCCGTTGGGAAGAATCGTGTTGCAGAAAATTGCACCGCGCAGAATAGCGTAACTCAGATTAGCATCTCGCAAACTAGCCTCCCTCAGATCAGTTTCTCGCAGATCCGCATTCCTCAAGTTGGTCTGAGATAAATCTGCTCCCCTCAAGTCGGCGTAACTCAAGTCGATGTCCGGCAACTTTGCTGCTGACAAGTCACACTGGTTACAGACAATCCTTTCCTTCTGCTTGGCTACCTGCTTCAACAGGCTTTCGACATCCGATGGATTAAAACAAAGGACCGGGGATACCAAAACTAGAAACGTTGTAGGTATGAGAAGAAATCTCTTCATCGCAAGCGCCACATTTTTAATTGCATGGACAGGTCAAATTTTCTCTAAATTACACGCACCTCAGGAGTTGTTTGGAAGGGAAGTCTGTGCATTCGAGTCCCTTTGATAGTACTTGTTACCACTTCCCCAATTCTGAGGCAATGCCTCTCTCATCTGAATCAGATTCGGTTCTATTTCTGGATAGGCCGAAAAATACTGCTCATTTCGCTGAAGCTGCTGGACAGGTGGGGGAGTGTAGGTACCTGGGGGAACTGGGTGTCTCTCTGTCCAAAGATACTCGAGATATTTGGATTCACATCCGGACAAAATAAAAGTCGCGCCGACCAAATATAGAAATGCTTTCCTCACTATATCTCTCCATCGTTTAAAGTGATCAGAATTGATGTGTTTCACACCCTACAGCAGTACACATACAACTATATTTTCAATCTTTTTATGGCAACTCACAACTCTCTGTCTCATGACTACTTAAAAAGTACTTAGCCGATCCTCCACCAATTCTCCTGTTTACTGAACCACATTAGTTGGACTGACAGATGCCAAAATACAAAAGTAATTCCCACAACCTGACTCTGAATCAGG
>AGAU01000584.1 GCA_000224765.2 SAR324 cluster bacterium JCVI-SC AAA005
GTTGGGGGGTACAAAGGTGCGGTAGGCCATGCCATCGTTGGTGAAGCCTTCCACCACGGTGTCTCCAATAAATTGGGCACTAGCGATATCACCCATGTTGGCCCGAGCAATGAAATCCGAATAGATCACCTCGTTCATGTTCTGCTCGCGTCGTGAATCACCGCCAAAGGTGTTCACCATGAAAATCGCTAGGATTAGGATACTGAGAATGATCAGAATGTTTTCGTTCTTCCAGTTCATAGAGAAGGCACCTGAATCAAAGAGTTAAGAATATTAATTCATGTATAGATTTTAGGCTCAAATTAGATAGGAACGCAAGGATTTCTGGGAATTTCAATTAGAAATTAAGAGAAAAATTTATCAGGAAGAGAGAATTTGGGAAACCTATGTCAGGCCAGTCAGTTCCTTTAAGCGACTCAGATGGAAAATTGCAATCTGTCAAAGTTGTGAGGATATACTCAAGTTTAGGAGGTGAATAGTTTGAGGCATAGTAAAATGAAATTAAAATGAGTCAAATGCAGAAAAATAGAGTTATAGAAATCTTAGTTTACCATACCTTATCACTAAAATGATTCCAAACTTATTGCTTAGAGTTGGCTGTTTCCCCATGAAACAAATCAAGAATTTTTTTAAAAAGTGATCACTGGTGAGTTCTGGAAGGTTCATTGTTGGTCATACTCTGCGATAATACTGACTCATTACCTTGAGTTTCGGATGACTCACGATAGTACAAGGTGATGACATTGACACCAAGGTAAGTGCCCTTGTAGCGTCCCAGGCTATCACAAGCGTTGTTCAAGCGTACCACGACTGGCCTCTGATGCTGTGATTAATCAGTTTTCAACTGATTAGAATCATTATGACTGGGATACTCCATACAAGAAACAGCTAGGTACCCGATAGTGGCAAGCAATACTGCCAACAAGAACTTAGGAAAATGCCTACTAAAAAAGTTTGCTTTAGTTTCCAAAAAATTTTTTCTAATCAAAAATTTAAACTTTTTAAAAAAGCAAGTTTATTTCATCCTGGTGAAGTTTGGAGCTAGGAGCTGCGTAGAGTTAGAGAATAAGTCAACGAGCAGAATTTGCTGGAGTGAGCTGGCTAGCGGCTTCCAGAGCAGTTTCTGGTTTTTTCAGCTTTAAAGCGAGCTGGTAGCGCAGTGCGTGGTAGAGTGAGGCGGCAGCGTTGGAAGATTCAGGCTGCATTTGCTGGAGACGACGCTGAGCTTCCTCTGTGTTACCACTGCGTAAATTGATGCGAGCAAGCGTCAAAGTGACATAGAGCGAAGTCTTGGAAGAATTTTCCAAGCGCTCCAGCATGTCGTAGATC
>AGAU01000583.1 GCA_000224765.2 SAR324 cluster bacterium JCVI-SC AAA005
TCTTCGGTCCTATTAAAAGAAGTGATCGTGTCTACTTTTTTGGTGCTGATAGGTTAGGTCGGGATGTTCTCAGTAGGACAATCCATGCGACTCGTGTGTCAATGACCATTGGTTTGGTGGGTGTTGCACTGAGTTTGATTTTAGGAATCATGATTGGAGGAATTTCAGGCTTTTTTGGTGGTTTCATTGACCTTGGTATTCAACGATTGATTGAAATCCTGCAGTCCATTCCTTCCATCCCATTGTGGATTGGTTTAGCCGCAGCGATCCCGCCGACAGCGCCACCAATTCAGACTTATTTCCTGATCACAATCATTCTTTCAATCATTGGATGGACCGGACTCGCCCGAGTTGTTCGAGGGCGTTTTATGGCTCTAAAAGATGAAGATTTTATCAAGGCAGCAAGGTTAGATGGAAATCAGCCAATCCGCATTATTTTCAAATATATGCTTCCTAATTTTCTATCTCACATAATTGCAGTGGTAACTCTAGCGATCCCGGGGATGATCATCGCCGAGACTTCTTTAAGCTTTCTTGGGATTGGTCTTCGGCAACCTGTTGTCAGTTGGGGAGTACTGTTGCAGGAGGCTCAGAATCTCAAATCGATTTCCACGGCTCCTTGGCTGTTCCTTCCTGGTTTTGCTGTTGTGGTAGCAGTCCTGTCTTTGAATTTTCTAGGTGATGGCCTACGAGACGCAGGGGATCCCTATGAGACCTGATCTCTTGATATCTGTTCAAGAGCTTTCCGTCTCTTTCTGGGAAGAGAAACGCCGCCTCCAGGCTCTAAAAGATGTTTCCTTTCATATCCCAAAAAGCAAAACAGTTTGTCTAGTTGGGGAATCTGGTTGTGGAAAGTCGGTAACTGCTCGAACTCTCCTTGGGATCACAGGTGCCAATTCAACAATTGATCAGGGCACAATCCACTACTCTGATCCAACAGGATCGCTGGTGGATATAGCTGGTTTGAAACCTGATTCGAAAGTCCTGCGAAGGTTGCGTGGTAATGATGCAACGATGATCTTTCAGGAGCCGATGACTGCGCTCTCATCCTTCTACACAATCGGAAATCAAGTTGTTGAAGCTTTGAGACAACACGAAAGGGTCACCAAAAAACAGGCAAGAGCCAGGGCGATTGAAGTTTTGGAAGCAGTTGGAATGCCTGATCCACAATCTCAGATGAATGCTTATACTTTTGAGCTTTCGGGTGGTCAGAGGCAAAGAGCTATGATTGCGATGGCGTTGATGACTAATCCTCGCCTACTGATTGCCGATGAACCCACGACAGCCCTGGATGTGACAACACAAGCGGTTATCTTGGACTTGATGCGCACCATCCAGAAGAAATTCGAGATGTCCATCTTGTTCATCACTCACGATCTGGGGGTTGTGTCAGAAATTGCTGATGAAGTTGTGGTGATGTACTTGGGAGAGGTGATTGAATCAGGACCAGTCGAACAGATCTTTTCAAAACCTCGGCATCCCTACACAAGAGCACTGATCTCTGCTGCACCAAACTACAATGGCAGTCAGGAATCGAGACTACCCGTCATTCCGGGAATCGTGCCTTCACTGTTTGAGAGACCCGCAGGATGTGCTTTTTCCTCACGCTGTAAACACGTGAAGTCAGAATTGTGTAGCATAGACAGGCCTCCAATTAATCTTGGCAGTACAAATGTTCGTTGTTTTCTGGAGAGGGCAGGTGTTCCTGAAAAGTTTGAAAAAGAGGAAGTCGCAACAACTATTGATAAAAAGAGGATATCTAAATCACTCGTAAGCATAGCTTTGCAGGTGGAATCAGTGTCTCGAAAATTTGTGAAGCGAACTGGCTTGATCCGAAGAAAAGAGAGAATCGTTCAAGCTGTGTCTGAGGTAGATCTAGAAATCAGGGAAGGAGAAACAGTAGGTCTTGTA
>AGAU01000582.1 GCA_000224765.2 SAR324 cluster bacterium JCVI-SC AAA005
AGAGAAAGCATGATGTTGGGGAAAGTAATTTTCGTAGGAGCCGGACCAGGGAATCCAGAACTGCTGACGCTGGAGGCCTATCGAGTGTTGCGGGAAGCTGACGTGGTACTTTACGATGCGCTCGTAGGTCCAGAAGTTCTCGATCTAATTCCAAGTCGCACCCAGAAGATCTATGTCGGGAAACGCGCCACGAACCATTCCCACAAACAAAATGAAATCAATGAGTTGCTTCTGGAGATGGTCACACATCATGAATGTATTGTACGGCTTAAAGGGGGAGACACCCTGATTTATGCCCGCCTCACCGATGAACTCACAGTTTTGCAGCAAGCCAGGATTCCCTACCAGGTACTAGCTGGCGTCACCACCCTGTCTGGGACAGCTGCAGTATTGGGAGTGCCCCTGACCTCGAGAGATTGTGGTTCGGAACTACTGATCACAACGGTTTCTACTTACAGTGATCTGGAAACCTGCCGTGCTGTGACAACCTTTCTGAAGCGTGGTTCAGGTATCGCGATTTACATGCCTACTTTCCGTGGACAGCATGTTTTGCCAAATCTGCTCGAAGTTGGGGCCGATCCAGAGTTGCCCTTGCTGCTTGTTGTCAAGGCTACCTTGCCCACACAACGCCAACAAAGTACCAACCTGGGACAGGCCGATTATGAGCAGCTTTGTGCGTTCAGTGCAGGAGATCCGACGATTTTTCTGCTGGGCTGGTCCTTCGCCAGTTGCCTTTCAACAGCAATGCTAAGCACGGTGTTGGAAAGTATTCATGTCCACTGAAGGAGCTCTTTTCCTTGTTTCGGTCGGGCCTGGATTCATGGATCTCGTGCCGGAGCGCGCGAAAAAAGCCCTGACTGATAGCCAGGTAATTGTCGGGTACGATCTCTATCTACGCTGGGTCTTGCCCTGGATTCAGAACAAGCAGATTGAAACTTTTCCTCTGACCCAGGAACGAAGGCGTGCTGAACGAGCCTTGGACCTAGCTCGTCAGAGGAAACGGGTGAGCCTCGTTTCCAGTGGTGATATTGGCATCTACGGCATGGCAACATTAGGGCTTGAACTGCTGAAGGAAGAAGACACCTTCCCGGTCGAAGTGGTTCCTGGAATCTCAGCAGCCAATGCCTGTGCTGCCTTGCTAGGAGCTCCCCTGGCTCATGACTTTGCCACTTTGTCCCTTTCAGATCTGCTCTGTCCGT
>AGAU01000581.1 GCA_000224765.2 SAR324 cluster bacterium JCVI-SC AAA005
AAGGTGGTGTTAAGTATCTCAACCGATTCACTAAGACCCAAAAGTATATGGATGAACAAGCTGCCGGAGAATTTCAATATGCTACTTGGAGCACTTAGGCTCCCGGTGGTGTTTTATTTAACTTGTTTGGAGGAATAAAAAACCAGGCAGGGGTTTCGGTGTTTCACAACAATGGAAAACTTTATGCGTTTGATGAATCCTCTCTACCCTATGAACTCGATCCAGAAACGTTAAACACTATTGGGCTATCACATTTGGAACTCGATCCAGATCTTAATATTGTTTATAACGCTCACCCAAAAACAGATGGTGGCAATGGTGATTGGTGTCATTTTGGAAACTCATTTGTTCGTAACACTAGTCTTCGTATCACAATCTTTGATTCCCTAGGTAAATTAAAATTTCAAAGAAAAGTGGAATCTCCTCAGTATGTGTATTTGCATGATTGGTTCGTCACCGAAAAACATTTGGTGTTCAATCTACACCCAGCCCACGTCAATATTTTTGGTTTTCTTTCTGGACAGAGGAGTTTAATTGATTCTATGGAATGGAATCCTGATCAAGGAAATTTGATCATGGTCCTTAATCGTGATGGGAGGGGAGATCCTATTTTTGCTCCTAAACTCAGATTTCTTTATGAAACAGGTTCCGGCGACGAACCTGGATGGCTCTTGACACAAGTATACAACGGACACACTCGCAAAACCTTTATGGCGATTCTGGACGCTGATCAGTTGGAGAATGGACCAGTCTGCACAATCCATAATACACATCATGTCCCCATTAGTTTTTATGGTTGGTGGAAAGGAGTGTCATGAGTGTAAGGTTTTTAGAAATGATCTTCATGGTATTTAACCTAAATTATGTACAGGCAATGCCACAATGGTTACTTGTCTAGCTTCCTACCGCCACGCAGCAGATCTCATCTCTTTGAAGATTTGCTCATGGATGCACAACCTAATCTCTTAAGCTGATCGAACAAAGATTAGCTTACACCTTTGTAAGTCATAAACACCTTCACTCCCTCCTTAGTTACGAAATGCTTTACCAACGACAATTGTCCGCCCTGTTACTTCCGTTAATGATGTCCTTGAGTGCTTGTATCGATTCTCACGGACTGGCAAAGAATCACCCTGCCCATCACACAGAAGACGGTTTTCAAAATAATTATCTTCCACCTGAGAGGATGACCAAAAGCTTTTCCAAATTATGGCGCTGGCATCAAAATCGGATCGAACAAGAACCCGTTCAATTTGAATTGATTAAGCCAGACGCTGATTTCCTCAGAGAAAACCGAACGGTCCCAACACTGACATGGATTGGACATTCGACATTCCTCTGGCAATATCAAGGGATAAATTTGATTACAGCCCCCCATCTGACTCAACGAGCATCGCCAGTAAATTTTTTGGGACCACAGAGACTGGTGGAACCAGGATTATCTCTAACGGACCTTCCTGTCATTGATATCGTCATTATCTCACACAACCACTATGACCATTTAGACCGGAAAACTGTATCGGCTTTGGTAGAACAACAGCCAGCAAATCTACCTCTCTTTTTGGTGCCACTAGGTTTGAAAGATTGGTTTGCTGATATTGGTATCAACGAAAAAGTGATCGAACTTGATTGGTGGCAAAGTCATAGAGTTGGTGACTGGCAGTTGAACGCTGTACCTGTGCA
>AGAU01000580.1 GCA_000224765.2 SAR324 cluster bacterium JCVI-SC AAA005
GTTACACGAAATTTTTGCTGGTGCTTTCAGCTCTTAATTTTTGGACTTGGGGGCTACATGTTCCCAAGCTCAATTCAGTAGGTGCCAAGACCCCAGAGAAAGCAACTACTTGTGATTTTCATTTTAAAACTATTAATATAATCCGTTAAAATTAAATTGTTATGTTATAAAATAACATATTTGATCTTTTGGAAACTGCAAGAACAAAGTAAATAAATTTTATGGATGTTTTTTTTGCGGATAATCTGGACTTGCTTTCAGATTTTGCAGACCAGTCACACCGATTGGTGATCTTCCAACGTGAGGAACCCGATGATGCTAATATGTTTTTTCAAAGCCTAATGAAAACAACATTCAGCGTTTTTGGGAAATTGAATAAGGCGACAGCGGTGGACAATATCAGATCTATTTTAGAAAAAGATATTCCATCAGAAGTACAAAGGAATCCCTTTTACGAAGTTTGGCTGAATGATATGGCCGATGTTAGTTCATTGTTTTGTAACGTTGAAAAGGATGATGCCATCAGCATCTGGATTGGCTCAAAGCGTGGATGCAAACGTTACCATGTTGATATTGTCCCCCAACGTTTGCTCGTTACTTATGCCGGTCTGGGGACAGAATGGCTACCTGATGAAGCTGCCGACTGGAAAGCGTACTCAACCGGTGAGCCTAATGAGAAAATCATTAGGGATCCTGCTGCAAGGCAATACATCGGCCAATGGGATGTAGCTATCTTTCGAGGTGGTCAACACGGTCTTTTGCATCGTACACCAGATGAAGCTTTGAATGGCCCTTCTGTTCTTATGCGGCTGGATAACAAGACGTTTTATTCATAAGCTTTTGTTTTAAAATCATTTACTGTGATTGTAAAAACCATGAAGGAAAAAGTTAAATCAAGCAGAAACCTTTCGAAAAACCAATTGCTTGTAATGGACTCACTGAAGCAAGCAAGGCAACCTCTTGGTGCTTACTCTCTTTTAGATAAACTTCGAGAAAAGGGACTTAAAGCACCCTTGCAAGTTTACCGAACTCTTGACCAGCTTGAAAAAATAGGCCTTATCCACCGTATTGAGACTTTGAATGCTTGGACTTTGTGTTGTGAGGAAAAACATGAATGTACACCTATATTTGCGATTTGCGACGACTGTGGAACCGTAACAGAACATCTAGATAAGACCCTCTTTGACAATATTGTGGCACTGCCAGTCAGTAGTGGATTTATGCCAAAACGTACTGTTGTAGAGATTCACGGTAAGTGTGAAAATTGTGATACAACCTAGCATTTGTCATCGTTTATCCATAGGATTATAGCCATTAAGAGATACTACCAAAAAAGCACTGGCTCGCTTACTATAACAGGTGGCAATCTCTTGGTAATGCTTCAGATTGGCGTTGAGTTGGGCATGCTCATTATCTGCCCCCGTGAATTTTTCTGAGCTACATGCCGTGAGTTTAAATGAATACAAAATTATTAAACAGTGGTCTAGGGTTCGAGACCTTGTCAGCCCAAAATCAAATACTTCGAGCAAGTAAGATTTTAAGATTATTAAAATATCCTCCCTGATCGCAAATAACGCTCACTTCAATAGCCAAATTCTTACCAATCTCATCCCCTCTCATGACCACCTACAGTCACTCCAACTTGGAATTACGCCTTGGTGTAGTGATGGAGCTTGTGCGCCAATAAGTTGATTCATTGATTTTGTTCGCATACTGTTGAAATTCTAATTAAATTATATTGGTAAAAACACTTATCATGAAATCTGAATG
>AGAU01000579.1 GCA_000224765.2 SAR324 cluster bacterium JCVI-SC AAA005
GTTCTTCGTATGGATCAATATTCAATCATTCCATCCGATTCAAGAAACCAATCTCTTTCCTGACCACTGGACAAAAGGTCCCTGAAGACATTGAAGTCGCTACGAAAGAGCGTTTGGTGGATTTGATGCTCAATATTTCAGGTAGTTGAGCTAATAGAACAGTATCCCCATTGTAAGAAAGCGCTCAATGAATGACCAGGCAAGTTCCTTACGAAGGATTGTCGGGGAAAATACAACTACGTCGGATCCCAACCGAGTAAAAGTGCTTTGCATCACCAGTGGCAAGGGTGGTGTAGGGAAAACAAATATTTCCATTAATCTTTCAATTGCCCTTGCGTCAATGGGACGTAAGGTCTTTTTACTCGATGCAGATCTTGGCCTGGCGAATATTGACGTTTTGTTAAACTTAACCCCAATCTACACCCTTGAGCATGTACTCTCTGGGGAAAAGAGCATCAACGATATTATTTTGGATGGCCCGGGAGATATCAAAATCTTGCCCGCAAGTTCGGGAGTTGTGGAAATGACTGAGATGGATCACGATCAACAGGTCCATCTTTTCAGGAAACTTGGAGAAATTGAAAGAGAAATTGATTATTTGGTAATTGATACCGGTGCAGGTATTGCTCCTCATACACTGAGATTTGTAGCGAATTCAGACGAGGTACTTATTGTCGCTACACCAGAACCATCTTCGATGACGGATGCGTACTCTTTAATAAAAATTATGGTGACGAGGTACCAAATCAATAAATTTCGAGTAATTGCTAATAACGTTGTATCACCTGCAGAGGGGAGACAGGTTTACGAGAGACTGCAAAAAGTCACCAGAGATTTTTTAAAAACAGATATTGATTTCATGGGGCACGTACTTAAAGATCCTCTGCTTGTCAAATCAGTACGTACTCAACGTCCATTACTTCAATCTTTCCCAGAAGCTCCAGCGGCAAGATGCCTAATTTCAATAGCAAGAGGAATCGAAAAAATCCACAAACCCGTTGCCGCTTTAAAATCATTATCGATTGAACATACAGAAAATGTTAATCATCAAAGAACTACCAGTTTTTGGGAACGTCTAATAAGTTGGCGTATAAGCTGAAGACCTTACTCAGCCAAGGAAGGCAGTGAAAGTAAACCCCTACGCCGACAAATCTCAACAAAGTCGAGAGCAGCTCGTACTGA
>AGAU01000578.1 GCA_000224765.2 SAR324 cluster bacterium JCVI-SC AAA005
CCTATCAATTTAGAGAAAAGGGGCCCAAAGGGAGCAAAATCATTTTTGAGACTGTTAAGGATGTCATTCCTGCTACGGTCAAGGAACAGCGCCTGTTTCACTTGAAATGGCGCAATAAAAATGAATCTGAGGAAGTTGAATACGATGATGCAGCTTTTCAGTGGGCTATTGAAGCCAACCTAGAGAAAAAATAATCAGATCAATCCAACGTACATTCTGAGATACCAGATTCCTCTAACCCATCGGTCGGATTTTTACAGAGAACTCACTAATTGGAGTCTTGACATGTCTTGAATCACAGTGACTCACATATAGATGGTCTCCTTCAACGTAAAGAATTCTGAAATAGAAAACTCTTCCCAAATGGACTCCCTAAATTGTTTCCTACTTGTTTTGGTTTTTTTGTTCCGCTGACCGGATTTATATCCTCGCCAATTGACAATCAACAGACACGCCCAGCACACTTTTAGAGTAACTTCCGTCGATTCTATCTGATTGCTATCTGGGTTTAGCCAATCTACTAGAAAAAGTTCATCAGTTTGATTGGTTACTACACACCTTTCAAACACTCCTGCGTTTTTCATGTGCCTCGTTCTCCATGAACGATGACAGTCGGCGATATGAAAATTTTTTAAATTTTCAGACTCATTTTTTATTGTCCAAATGCTTGCACGGGTGTCTTTAATGTAGGAGATAACTTGTTCGCCTTTATAGGTCAAAAGTTGCCCCGCTCCTACCTCTACCTCGGCAGAATCAATTTCAATTCCCGTTTTCAGTTCTACTAGCAGTTGCTGCCCCTTCGATCTAAATTTGAAGCTTTCATCCAGCGGCTTTGCGCTCCTTGAGCGTGTGCAGTTCATCCAAGCGCTTGATGAAGAGCAGATAGGTTAACTGCTCCACAACCGAGATGGGATTGGAGATTCCAACCGACCATATTGTGTCCCAGATTTTGTCTACCTTCGATTTCAGTTCACCAGTAATCATTGATTAGTCCTGATTGTTTAAAAAGTTGGAGGCCAGTGGTTGCGCCGATGGATTTTTTTGTTTCCCTGATGCATTGGCTTAGGGTTGTTCGAATGTAGACGTTGCTGGTCACCTGTAAGTAATTGCATTTGCGCAAATCTTTCTCACAAGTCGGTGTAAAAGTTCCAGTTTTTTGATGTTTGTCTCAGATTGAGAATGATTTTAATGAAAAGATATCTG
>AGAU01000577.1 GCA_000224765.2 SAR324 cluster bacterium JCVI-SC AAA005
TTGTTTCATCAGGAAAAATAAGAAACACAACGAAACGGAGTGTTCCCATCACCACAAAAGCCACAAAAAATAAAAACAAGAGGGAGAGAAAGACTGATGTTCCGCCTTTGGACATGAAGCTGTCTAGCCAATAACGAAAACGCTCATCCCAGCTGTAGCGATTATATGACATTTTTTGTTATTGATTGGTGATAAATATCTTTAGGAGTCCTGTGCATCCAAAGACAATTCAAGAAGGCTTAGGTTTAAATCTGAGGTGAGAACTAGTTGAAAATTAGATCTGCTCTAAGCTTTTGAGCACTTCCTCACCCATCCTCTGGCAACCAACATCTGTTTTGTCCTTTGCCATGATGTCAGCGGTCCGGTAGGTTTGGATCGTCATCTCAACAGCTTTTTGGATTAATTCATCTGCTTCTCGAAGGTCGAGCGAGTAACGAAAAAGCATCCCTACTGAGAGAATCGTTGCAAGTGGATTTGCCAAATCTTGTCCTGCAATATCAGGTGCTGAGCCATGTACAGGTTCATATAGACCAACCTTTCCACCAAGACTTGCTGAGGGAAGCATACCAATTGAACCAGTTATCATGGCAGCTGCGTCACTTAAGATATCCCCAAACATGTTGGTAGTCACAATGGTATCAAATTGTTTTGGGGCTCTAATCAATTGCATGGCAGCGTTATCGACATACATATGGCCGAGTTCTACGTCTCGATAGTCATTGTGAACTTCCTGAATAACATTTCGCCATAATTCTGTGGCCTCCAGCACGTTTGCCTTGTCGACAGAAGTCAAACGACCTCCACGTTTCAGCGCAGTCTCAAAACCCACTTTGGCTATTCGACGGATTTCAGACTCAGAATAGATTAATGTATTGAAACCAACTCGCTCTCCGTCTCGAATCTCGACTCCTTTAGGCTGGCCAAAGTAAATTCCCCCAGTCAGTTCACGAATTACCATGATGTCAGCACCATCCACCACTTCTGGTTTTAATGTGGATGCCCCTACCAATTCTCCATAAATTTGTGCTGGACGTAGATTAGCATAAAGCTGCAGTTCTCCTCGTAGTCCAAGTAATGCCCTCTCTGGTCGAACTGAGTAGTCAAGAGCTTCCCACTGAGGGCCACCGACAGCACCGAGTAAAATAGCATCCGCAGCTCTACAAGCGTGGAGAGTTTCATCAGGTAGTGGTGTTCCTGTTAAATCATAGGCAGTACCTCCAATTGGTACTTCAGTGAATTCAAGAACTAGCTGGAAGCGCTGGGCCATGTATTCCATGACTTTGCGTGCTTGTACAGTAACCTCTTTCCCAATTCCATCACCAGGAGTGATGACAATATGCTTCGACATTTGCTTCCTTTAAAACCAAATGGTCAACTAATTGAAAAATTTTTTATGTAAGCATAAAACTGCATGGGTGTTATCCTGCAATTTGCGAATATAATTTGCAACACTAGTAATTAACATTTTTGATTAGTTACCTTTTCGTTCTTCAAGCCAAAGTCTTGCAGCTTTAACTGTTGATTTCCGCATTACATAATCGAATTAAATAATCATGCGAAGTACATTTTTTGATAGGCCCCTAGAATATCAACTTCTCACTGCTAAAGAGGAATGGCTTCAAGGAGAACCGATAGAGGGTAAGCTCTCCATACGAAATATGAATGATGAAAGGGTGAGTACCAGTACAGTAGATGTACTGCTAGCTTATGGAAATTTTAGGAAGATTAAGGCTGGTGAAGAGAACTGTTGGAGTGTGCTCCATCTAGAAAATATTCAGAAAGATCTTAGTCTGGAAGGAAATCAGCAATTGACTTATGATTGGCGGTTTAATTTGCCCAGTGATGCGCCGATAACAGATAAAAGTGGAAGTTTGTTTCTACTTTTTGGTGGAGGAGATGTGCTAGATCGTGGGGGTAGATTGGATGTTCGAACAAAGATGATGGAGTTGCTTCAGAGTTTTCTCCAAACCTTTGCGACTCAATTCCAGTTCGTTCAGAAAAGTCCCAAATATAAAGATGGATGGACGGAAGTACAGTTAGACCCTCCAACAGGAAGCCGAGAATTTCCCAATTTAGAGCATGTAATGTGTTATTTGAGAATGGTGGAACATAATCTTGAATTGAAATATCGCTGTAAGATCAAGACACTTAAAAAAAACGGTGAAAGCGTTAAAGTGCGTGGGAAAAACTTAGAGGTTAGCCAGACTATGACTTCCGACGATTATCTTCAGACAAGTGGCTTCCCGAACAGATCACGTTTCCGAGAAATGATTGAGACTGCACTGTCAGAAGCCAAGCCCACCGTGGTATTCTAAAATTCACTGTAGATCCGATCAGTTTTGCTCTTCAAACTTACCATCCTTGGTCCCAAGTCATTGACGACTTCTACACGATTGAGAGCGTATAGATGTACTCCTTTAACCCCTTCCCTAATTAAACCTTCTAATTGTTTTTCTGCGTGATCTAAGCCTACTCTAAGACTATCTCCAGCATTTCCCGTAAAACGTTCCAACTTCTTGATTAGTTTGCTTGGAACCACGCAACCACACATCTGTGCAAACTTCTGGATCTGGCTAGAAGATTGCGCAGAAATTAGTCCTGGGATAATTGGAATTCTTACTCCCTCTCGATACAATTGATCACGCCAAGTTAAAAATTTCTGATTTTCCAAGAAAAACTGACTGATCACGAATTCAGCACCCCTTTCAATTTTCTGTTTTAAGAAATACCGATCCATTTGGGAACTAATGGCTTCGATATGAGTTTCTGGGTAACCAGCTGCCCCGATTCCAAAACGTCGATCTCGATAAAGGTCTTCTATTAATTCACTTGCGTAGCGATAACCTCCAGACATTGGCTCAAATTTTTTTTTTGCAGTGGGTGGATCTCCACGCAACGCCATAATGTTTTCTACACCCTCATCTAGAAATTGTTCTTTAAGGAGGCTCACATCTTTACGTGTGTGACTGACGCAAGTCAGGTGAGCTAATACCTCAATTCCAAGTTCGTTACCAATAAAACCTGCAAGTTGACGAGTGTTTTGACGTGTCCCTCCACCAGCACCATAAGTAACGGAAATATAATCAGGTTTGAATGAAGAAAAAGTTCTCAGCTTTTTTTTCAGATTCTCCATTCCTTCTTCTGTCTTGGGAGGGAAAACCTCGATTGAGAAGACGAATGGCTGACTTTGGTACATCTCGATGATGCGCATTATGATCAATCAATTATAATTGTTAGTCAGGCAGCTTTTGGTTCATAACCCAATACAGGCCCTAGCCAGCGTTCAATCTCAGAAAGAGGTTGCTGTTTTCTTTTCGCGTAATCCTTTACTTGATCTTGGCCTATTCTGCCTATAGCAAAGTAGCGTGATTGCGGGTGAGAAAAATAAAAACCACAGACTGAGCTGGCAGGCCACATTGCAAGGTTGTCTGTAAGGCTTATTCCAGTGTGTTCGGTTACTTTTAAGAGATCAAACAGGATTGGTTTTTCAGTGTGATCTGGTTGAGCGGGATAGCCAGGAGCTGGTCGGATTCCTTGGTATTTTTCAGCGATTAAATCTTCTTTGGAGAGGGCTTCACTTTTACCAAAACCCCACCATTCACGCATACGCAGGTGAAGATACTCTGCAAAAGCTTCTGCTAAACGATCTGCTAGAGCTTTGATCATGATGGCATTATAGTCGTCATTTTGGAGGGAGTATGCTTGAGCAGCTTCTTCAACTTCATGACCTGTAGTTAAAGCAAAACCACCAATATAATCAGCTTTCCCAGCGTCAATTGGCGCTATAAAGTCGGAGAGAGAGTATTGAGCTAGCGATTCCTCCTTAGAAATTTGCTGTCTAAGACAATGGAAGACAGTTTTAATTGTTGAGCGTGAATCATTTTTGAATACAATGATGTCATCACCGATTGAATTAGCAGGAAAAAATCCAGCGACTGCTCGGGGCTGAAATATCCTCTCTTCTAAAATCTTCTGTAAAATTTGCTGAGCATCATCGAACAATCTTTTTGCTTCGTGTCCAATCTTTTTATCCTCTAAGACTTTGGGATAACGACCTCGAAGCTCCCAAGCGTGAAAGAAAGGTGTCCAGTCAATGAA
>AGAU01000576.1 GCA_000224765.2 SAR324 cluster bacterium JCVI-SC AAA005
CACCAGCGAAGAGTTGGGTGTGAAGAAGCCTCATCCCGATGCCTTCCACAAGGCTGCAGCTGCTGCAGGTCTATCGGAATCAGAGGATATTGTGATGATCGGGGACAGTTGGCAGAGCGATGTCGAGGGTGCCCAGAATGTTGGCTGGCGCGGAGTCCACTATAACCCGGAAGGCGAACTGGAACTAGCAGCATGGCGCACCGTCCGCAACCTGCACGAAATCCTTGATTTGCCACTGAATTCAAGAGCCTGGGGCTTTTCCCGATAAAACCGGATGAAGCGGCTGTGAAATCCAAGGGTCTTCTGCAAAACCAATTTGAAAGGAGTGATGGGAATCTTCAACTGTGATGAATGTGGAGGAAAACTCACCTACTTAGCGAGATCCTGTCCCCACTGCGGCAAGCGCTTCAAATCCAACCTGCTAGCAGCAGACTGGAAACTGGGTGGCAAGCCCACTTTATTTGCGGCTTGTGGCGTGGCTGTTATCTGGTTTGCCGTGATTGCAACTTCAATGATCTGGGTTATATCGCTGGCCCATCCTGCGCTGCTGATTCCCGTGATCCTATTCCTCTCGTTGATCTTCCTCGTCTTGATTTATGTCTTCGGTCGGGCGTTTCGGAAGCAGAAAAAGACACCAACAGGTTCCTGAAGATCTGATCCAGTTTTTTCTGAGATACAGTCACTGTCGCTTCTAAGATGTTTATGGGCTCCAGATCTGTGACTTTATCAGCTTGAACGAACCAATGATCGAAACACTTCTTCCAACTCAGGCAATTCCTCGTGATCCTTGAAATGAGCCATTCGCTGGTAGGTCTCTGCAGCAGATTTGTGGAAAACAGCTGGAAGTCTGGCAAAATCAAGAGTGGAAGCGATTTCCTCCATTTCACCAGAGAATCTCCAGGCTTTGGTGGTGACCTTCTGTATGTCTTCTAGTGCTTTTTTACCTGTACCACTTACCTCAGTCGACCAATGTCGCTCCAGGTCTTCCCAGACTCCCAACTCGTTGGCGGTAGCCACAATGGAGCAAAGCAACGCAGTCATTCCTTTCGTCTTAGCTGCATAGCACATTTTCATTGCTGAGGCTCTGCCGATTTCCTGCCCAATGATTCGGGTGACCAGCGGGCCCCGCTCGAAACAGTGGGCCACCTGTTCGGATTGGAGCCCAGAGAGATAAAGAAAGGTCGAGTTTTCCTGCCAGGCAGGGCCACCGATGATCCCGCCATCTACATACTCAACCCCTGCAAGATCCATCTGCTTGCTAATTTCTTGAGAACGCATTGGAGAGATGGCGTTGGCGTCCACAAAGATGCCCTCGAATTCTGCCCGCAACACCTGCTAGCTTAGTTCACTTGCATATTTAGGGGGACAGACACTGATGATCATGGAGCAAGTTTCACAGAGTTCTGAAAGACTCCGCAACTCCCGCAAATCAAAGCGTTCGGCTCTGGAACGCGTAGCCTTGCCTCGACCATGCGAGACCCAGAAAAGAGAATGTCCAGAATTTTTTGCAGAAGCAGCAACAGATATCCCCATTTTACCAGGATGCAGGATGCCGATATTCTGTGTTGTCATTTTATTTTCTCCTGAAGTATGGACGGAATTTGGAACAGCATCACGGATACAATGTTTTCGCAAATATAGTAGAAAAAGCAGAAATGGAATTCAAATTTACCCTGGAAGATCCATTTAAGGTTTTTCTGAAGATATT
>AGAU01000575.1 GCA_000224765.2 SAR324 cluster bacterium JCVI-SC AAA005
AGGTCTCTACTAGCAGCAACGATAGCAGCAGCAATGCTGACCTCAGTGGTCAGCGCCTCAGCCGCGGCATACAGGAACTGACCGAAAACTTTGCTGAAAAAATCTACAGCCATACCTTCTACACTTTCTGAGAGACATGATTGAATTAATCCACGTCACCAAGGCCTTCGGTAGCAAAAAGGTCATCGACGATCTCTGCCTGAAAATGCCTGCCAACAAAATTACCGTCATCATGGGAGGCTCTGGCCACGGCAAATCCACCATTGTCAAGTTGATCCTTGGGTTCATTATTCCAGACTCTGGAGAGATCATTGTCGATGAGGTCAATGTCTTGGAGATGAGCAAGAAGCACCGTGTAGAAGTGCTTAAGAAAACAGGAATGTGCTTTCAGTACTCCGCACTCTTCGATTCGATGAATGTCTTCGAAAACGTTGCCTTTGCTCTGCGTGAACACCAAAAGCAGATCAAGGAAAGTGAAATTGCTGAGAGAGTCACTTCTACACTCAATCGACTGGGTCTCTATGATGTAGAAGACAAAATGCCTGCCGAACTATCTGGAGGAATGAAGAAACGCGTAGGAGTAGCTCGGGCGCTGATGATGGAGCCCAAGATTATGATCTTTGATGAACCAGAATCAGGTCTAGACCCAATCACAACCACGGCGATCGGCAACCTGATGGTGGAAATGCGTGATAACTTTGGCAAAACCTGTATTTCCATTTCCCATCACATTCCCAACTCCATGCGAGTTGCTGACAAGTTGGCGATGCTTTATCAGGGCAAAATCATTGCTGAAGGAAGTCCGAATGAAATCAAGGAAAACTCGAACCCGATTTTACAGCAATTTATCAACGGAAAGGTGAGTGGTCCGTTTTGAAGCGCATCTTAGGAGGAACTGGCAGAAGAGGGCGAGCCACAGCTGACTGGGGCTCAGTGGGCTCACTTCTGACGTGCTTTGAAGCGAGGGTTGCTCTTACAGATCACAAAAATCTTTCCGCGCCGACGAACAACCTGGCAGTCTTTGTGACGCTGCTTTGCTGACTTGAGAGATGCAAGCACTTTCATTTTGGATACTCCAATAGAAATTAGAAAAACAAATAATAATATTTGCATAGTGAAGAATGTACAGTAATTTCCGTCAAGTCCAAGATCTTTGTCAGCAAACCCACAAGGAAGATTAATGACTTGGCTGCTACTGAATCTGATCGTTACCTGGTACATGGTTGGCTTGATCTGGCTGATCCAAGTTGTTCACTATCCTCTCTTTGCAAACATCCCAGATGCGGCCTTCCCTGCTTATGAACGTCGTAATACTCACCGAACTGCTTGGGTTGTGATTGGCCCCCTGTTGCTGGAGTTGTTTTCTGCACTTCTGCTCTGGTGGTTACCTCCTCCTGGCTTATCATCGACGCTATTGGGAACCACACTGGGACTGCTTGGGCTCATTTGGGCTTCCACATTTTGGTTGCAGGTTCCTCAGCACCTGCGTCTCTCAGAGCGTTACGACTCCTACGCCCAGCAACTACTTGTACAAACAAATTGGATTCGCACCCTAGCCTGGA
>AGAU01000574.1 GCA_000224765.2 SAR324 cluster bacterium JCVI-SC AAA005
AGGAACAGTTGGAGCAAAACGATAAAGAGCAATAACTGCAGGATCATGGCAACAACAACGACACCAAAAGCTCGTTTCAACCGGTTACGAGTTAGCTGAAAGCTACGTACCAAGGCAGGCAGTCCCCGTAGTTCTTCGATGACACAGACTGGCTGGGCAATGGTCAGAAACACAAAGCTACTGAGCCAGAGCGTTACCAATACAACGTTCAGCGGTGTCGGTGCCATCAATCCATAGAATCCAAGGATCGTTAGCAAGTATTGTAGGATTCCGACATGCAGAGGTCGCAAGACGGCGCGACTGCCCAAACGGCGTAAAATATTCCCAGTGGGAAACACGCCCGTGAACAGTAGGGAGAGCAGTCCTAGGGTCGCTCCTGCTTCCAACAGTCTCATCAGCAGGAAAAAAATCACACTCTCTCCCTGATCTACTCCGCTTAGGCTGAGTAGTAGCGCTGGAACCAGTAACACCAGAGTCAGTCCCAACAAAGGAAAGAGATGCGCGCGATAGATCTGCCAACTATGAACAAAGAGCGAACCAAGGGTTGGGGCAGCGGGTATGAGACTCATGCGCAATTCATTACGGATAGCAATACGTTGTCAGTTAAGCAGCAACAGGAGAGGTAATGACCTCAGAACGGGAGTCGCTGGTGCAGACGAAAAAGAGTACAGAAAACAAAGTTATACCCCAAACTCAGCTTGCTTTACAAGTCGAAGCGTCTACGCAGACCTTGCCGGACGAGTCAGATCTGATCATCCACGAGTTGAATCAGAAGCTGAACTCACTGCGGCAGCAACTGGTCAATTACGAAAGCCAACGTCAAAAAGCGAATGGCCCCAGCCCACGACAATTACGGGCCCAACTAGCCAAACAGGAAGCTCAACTACAGGATCTTCAGGCCGAACAGGCAACTGTCAATTACCATGCCCGATCTCTACCACAGACTTTCTCTGCTCTGCGTAAACCAGCTTCTCAGTTGGAGGAGCGAGTCGGTCAACTGCTGGAGAGAATTCCCGACCCAGAGGTTCGCAAAGCTCTGGAGCACTGTCGTCAACTGGCCAAGCAAATGCTGGATGACACCGATACCCAGCAGCAGGAACTAGAAGAGATCCATCAAGATTATCAGCCTGAGCGCAGAGCGGTCAATCTATTGAAATTCTTTCGAGGAGTTGCCCGGCAGCACACGCAGCAGAGTCGACACTCACTGCGGCTCTTTGCCTCGACTCGGCTTCCCGATGAGATGCACCTGGACCCAGCAGGATTCCGGCGAGCCTTGCTGGCCATGCTTCAGGAAGTGCGACGCCAAGCAAATACGGAACCGCTTCAGTTGCTCCTGCAAACCTCTAATCCACGCCAGCAACGAGATGCTCGTATCCAGATCACTGTTAAGATTGATTCAGGCTCCAACTTGTCAAAGGCAAAAAATTGGGGAGATTA
>AGAU01000573.1 GCA_000224765.2 SAR324 cluster bacterium JCVI-SC AAA005
TTGTTAATAGGCTCATTGAACCTTTCAGCAAAAATCTTGTACCCGAAAAGCTTTTTTGCATTGATGAAAGTGTCAATTGCCTCTTGGAGGTAATCAATAATACTGAAAAGAAGCCCAAAGACGGCTTTTATGTCTAGAATGGAGAAGGAATAGCTTGGTAGTTCTTGGGTATGCAAACAGTGATAAGGTTGAAAAAACTTGAGAAATCAAGATTTAGGAATAAACATATACAGCTTTATCAAAAGCACTTTCATACAAGTTAATTGTTCAATGAGGATCGCTTGCCAAAGCCTGTAATCGCTGGCAACTGGAAAATGAATGGAAATAGGGCCTTATTGTTAGATATGGTTGCTGCCTTGTCGAGGATGAACAACTCGTCAAAGGTGGTGATGTGTGTTCCATATAGTCTCCTCCAAACTTTGGAAGAATCAGCCCAAAATTCAAAGATTGGAATCGGTTCCCAAAATGTCCACCAAGAAGTTTCAGGAGCTTACACAGGCGAGGTTTCGGTTGAACAATTGAAAGAATTCAATGTACAGTATTGCATTGTGGGGCATTCGGAAAGACGAAAATTTTTTCAGGAAGATAACGAACTCATCAGCAAGAAAGTCAAAAGACTTCTCCAATCTGCAATTCACCCAATTCTTTGCATAGGAGAGACCTTGGAGGAGCGTGAAATTGGAGATGAGCAAATTATTGTATGCAATCAACTGACTGAGGGACTGAAAGATATTGCATTTGATGACCTCCGCAGATGCATCGTAGCTTACGAGCCAGTTTGGGCAATAGGTACTGGTAAAACAGCCACTCCGGATCAAGCTAATGAAATGCATCAATTCATCAGGGGACAATTAGTTGGTCTTACAAACGCTGCAATAGCTGCAGAGATTCCAATCCTCTATGGAGGAAGTGTTAAGGGAAGTAACGCCCGTGAGATGCTCGCAAAATCTGATATAGATGGAGCTTTGGTAGGAGGCGCTAGCCTCCAATTAGAAGATTTTAAAAGCATCATTCTCTCTGCTCAAAACTGATTTGGATTCATACCCATGTTTTCTCTGGTTTTAATTCTTCATGTCTTCGTTTGTTTGCTGATAATATTCTTCGTGCTAATGCAGTCTGGGCGGGGTGCCGAATTAGGTGCAGCCTTTGGCGGAGTGGGGCAATCGCAATCAACTAGATCAGAAATGAGTGGAATCGGTAAAGCAACAACAGTCGTTGCTGTTCTGTTCATGTCGACTTCTCTGGTCTTGGCCCTCCTTTCTTCTGAGAAAGCAAGAGAATCTGTCGTTAGAGATATTAAAATAGTTCCGGTCGTACCAGGAATGGAGGAGACTGTTTCACCTTCCACAGAACTCCAAATCCCATCTGAGGAAGAAGTTCCATCGAAAGATCTAGAGCAAACCGCTGCACCGGCCCTTTCACCCTCTACGGATTCTACGCGGGAGACGAAAAATCTTCAAAATGCGGTTCCTTCAGAATCATCACCAGCACAAAATAACTGATTTCACAATTAAAACTTTTTCCGTTTCTAGCGGGTTAGATTTTTCAAGCCAACATAGCCTGAGCTGCTGACAAGCCAGATAACGCTGCTCCTTCAATCTTTGGCCCAGCAAAAGCGTCTCCCGCAAAAACTAAATTTGGCAAGCCTTTGGCCACTAGTAAAGACTCTTCGTGAATTTCAACTGGTTGACTGTAGCGCCAGCGGTGTACCTCCATTTGCCCTATCTCCAGTTCTGTACCTCTTTTTCTTAACTCTCCTCTTACTAAATCAATCAGTTGCTCTGGCTCACTTTCCCAATATTTAGTACTTGCTTGGGGACCTAAGTGGATAGTCAGAGCTTGCCCTGGATTTGTAAGCCCCTTGAGCTTATTATCGGCGATAAATTGCAGTGGCTCTTGATTGATTTGCCATGCACCATGCTTCGGCATAAGTAAAGGTTGTTTGGGAAGAACCATCATCGCGATGCATGGATCATAAGAAATTTTATTGAGATAGTTCTTCGTAGAGGACGCTAGTTCTACCTTTCCGGTTTCAAGAAGAGCAATGCTTTGGGGTACCGGAGAAGTCATCAGGAGTTGATCTGCACAAACACTTGGAAAAGCTTCAAAATCTAGTTGCCATGATTGATGGGCGAGTTGGACAGATTTCACTTTGTGACCTGTTCTAACATCGAGTTGGCCAGCCAGCCATTTTGGTATTGAGTTCATTCCATCAGTACCACGAAATCTTAGATGTCCATCACCAGCTAATGAAAATCCTTTGCACCAAATTTTCGCCACTCCAGCTTTTTCCCATCTTCGGACGTATTTCTCGAAACGAGAATCACGAACTGTAAAAAATTGGGCACCGTGATCCAGCCTGAATTCGCCAAAACGCCTCG
>AGAU01000572.1 GCA_000224765.2 SAR324 cluster bacterium JCVI-SC AAA005
GTTTAAAATTTTCTTCAATAATATTTTGACAGGTATTCAAACTCAGGCTCATGGGGGTCAAGAAGTAAGCTTTTTCTAAGTATTTGAGATTTCTTAATTACGTGTTTGGCTTTGCATATATAGAGGTGGATTTTTCGCAGAGTCTTACGCGGATCTTTCTTCTTTATTGAAAAATGGTTCAATTAGTTCTGAGAATCACAAGTACAATCACCTTTGAAAGAATAAATTTGGTTTAAAATTTTACTTCAATTCTTCCAAAAATATTCAGAGTTAGAGTAATTGAGGTTGCAGGTCTAATGAGATTGTAATTTTTGATTATTAAATCTTAGTGCTTGATTCTTTGAAACTGAAGTGTGCATTCCATCAAAAAAAATCACTCATCAAGTTCTGGATTTATCTTGAACATACATCCCTTTCTCTTTGAAAATAATAGTTTTTATTTTTTGCGTCCTTCTTGTTGGGCGAGTGTAACCAAAATAATAGTATCACAAAAAAAAGTAAGATTATGAGCGCACCAACTCACCACCGATTAATTATTTTGGGCTCAGGTCCGGCTGGTCTGACTGCAGCAATTTATGCCGCCAGGGCCAATCTTAAACCTGTCTTGATTCATGGTATCCAACCCGGGGGTCAACTCACTATCACGACGGAGGTAGAAAATTATCCTGGATTTCCTGAAGGAATTCAGGGGCCCAAAGTTATGGAATTGTTCAAGCAACAAGCAGAGCGTTTCGACACTCAATTCATTGAGGGAGAAATAGTTTCCTGTGATCTTAGAAAAAGACCATTTCAACTGCGGATGGAAGATTCGGCACACTTGAGTTGTAATGCACTAATCATTGCAACCGGTGCATCTGCTAAATGGTTAGGATTAGATTCAGAACAAAAATTTATGAATCGCGGAATATCGGCTTGTGCCACCTGCGATGGTTTTTTCTTTCGCAATCAAGATGTTGCTGTTGTAGGTGGGGGTGATACAGCTTTGGAGGAAGCCCTTTATCTTGCTAACTTGTGCCGGACTGTGACTGTAATTCACCGGCGTGGAGAGTTAAGAGCGAGTAAAATTATGCAGGCCCGTGCACTCAAAAATGAAAAAATTACGTTTCTCTGGCATACCACAGTTGATGAAGTCTTGGGAGATGATAGTGGTATGATAGGATTGCGTTTGCATAACCTACAAACCGGCTCGATTATAGAAGGAAAATTTACTGGAATGTTTGTTGCCATAGGCCATCAACCTAACACAGGAATTTTTAAAGAACAACTAGCACTAAATGAGAATGGTTATATCAGCGTCGAGGCAGGCAGTACCTTCACCTCTGTCGAAGGTGTCTTTGCCTGTGGAGATGCACAAGATTTTGTTTATCGTCAAGCAGTAACAGCAGCTGGTACGGGATGTATGGCTGCAATTGACGCTGAACGTTGGCTAGCAGAAAGAGAAATTTGAAGCTAATCAAAGTCGAACAAAAAAATATTATTTGGAAGAGAAAAATCCATGCATAGTAAAATCCTTTTGAGTGTCATTGGGATTCTGACGCTCTGTATCCTTGGACTCCTTGGGTATTTATGGTTACAAGAAATCCTAGATCCCTCTAAACATCCGATATTATTACTTGGGATGTCTGCGGTAGCAGGTATGGGGATAATCATTGGTATTCACGCCTACCGAATTTCGGATTATCATGAAGTTGAAGCATATCATGAGTCGATAAAAAGCAATTCTCTTCCGGAAGGTCGGAGACAGGGAACAGTTAAATGGTTCGATCAGAAAAAAGGTTTTGGTTTTATTGCTCAAGACAGTGGTGACGATCTGTTTGTACACCAATCAGAAATTCAACAGGAAGGTTTCCGTTTTCTCAATGAGAATGAAAGGGTTGAATTTGAGGTTGGATATGGGAAAAAGGGTCCCGTTGCTGTCAAAGTACTGCGCTTGGATCCGCAACCCCCTAAGGAATATTACGAAGCAGAATTAGTACAGGAAATTGTTTCAAAAGCGTCCTAGTTATAAAAAAATCCATTAGAGACTTTTGAGGGTCCTACTCACCACTACATTCAAAAAAAATTTATGAAAAGAGAAAAGTTGGTACTCGCCTATTCAGGTGGATTGGACACTTCCGTCATAGTTCATTGGCTCACATCAGAGGGATTCGATGTTATCGCACTTTGTCTCGACCTGGGACAGCAAGTTGAAGATTTGGAGGCAATTCGTGCAAAAGGTCACAAAGCTGGTGCAGTTGAGGTACTGCTTGAGAACGTTCAAGAAGAATTTTTGAGGGACTTTGTGACCCCAGCAATTCAGTGGAATGCGATCTACGAAGGTAGCTACTTGCTAGGGACCTCACTAGCCCGACCACTGATTGCAAAGAAACAAATTGAGGTCGCTCAACAATATGGAGCTTCTGCAGTTGGTCATGGAGCAACTGGAAAAGGAAATGATCAGGTGCGTTTCGAACTATCCTACTATTCCTTGCAACCAGATATTCTAGTGGTCGCGCCATGGAAAATCCCTGAATTTTTTAAGAAATACCCTGGGCGTACAGAACTCTTGGCCTATGCACAAAAAAACGGGATTCCTGTAAAAGCCACAGTTCAACAACCTTGGAGTTCTGATGAAAACCTGATGCACATCAGTTTTGAATCCGGAATGTTAGAAGATCCCTGGCAGGCTCCATTTGCAGAAATGTTTGAGTTATCAAAATCTCCTCAGGATGCGCCTGATCAGAGTAGAGAAATCCTAATCGATTTTGAACATGGGATTCCAGTTTCAGTGGATGGGGATCGATTATCTCCGGCTGCGCTACTCGCTCGATTGAATCAAATTGGTGGTGAAAACGGCATTGGTAGGGTTGACATGGTCGAATCTCGATTT
>AGAU01000571.1 GCA_000224765.2 SAR324 cluster bacterium JCVI-SC AAA005
GGCTGGGATGCTGTAGATGGTACTAAGGATTACAGAGTCTATTACTCAACAGATGATACAGTTGGTGAGAACTCACCATACATTACTGTTACTGGCGGAACTGTTGTAAACTTTGACAATCTTACACAAGGACAAGACTATACATATGCGGTAGCAGGTGTAAGTCCACTTGGTGTAGGCGAACTTTCAGCTACTGCCACAATTACAGTAGATAGTGCTGAGCCAGTTTTTGTAGACTAAAAGGTTGGCCCTCACTATGAAATGGATTATGTCAATACAAATCCGAGCTCCATTTACAATCCAGCTTCATATAACTCACGCAACTTCCAAGTTGCTGAGCCGCACATGGGGGAACTTGCAACATTGTTTGTAGCTGCTGGGGACAAGGTTAAAGAGCATGGAATGCACATTAACCAATATAAAACGACTATTACTATTAATGATCCTACTTCAACTTTCCATAAGTGACAGATTGATGTTGTTGACAAGCATGGAGGATGGAGCTACTTCAACTATAAATTAATTACATTGGATCAGACTGAATTCAACAACTGGGCGCTCAAAACACGCAAAATGGAGTGCTGGGGACAGGCATTCAATACAATTGCTGAGTATCCGGCTTGTAATCTAGAGTGGGTCCAAGCACAGAAGGACAAGTGGGTTACGGATTCGGGTGGTAGCAACAACAAGAAAATGTTGAATGACTTTATTCCTGTCAAGGATGGTTACTACACCATTAAGGTTAAGAAATATAGAGGAAGCCAGCATTACAACTATTCCAAGTATGATGGTGTCCGTAACTCCACAATCGTTACTCAACAGTAATTAACAATTATTAACCACACAGGGGAGGAATTCGCATCTCTCCCTTTTTATTCACTTTGCTCGCCTCTAAAATATAACCTCTTCTGCGGTCCTTAGAAAGTCTGCCTGCGTTCCTAAGTTTTCCACTAAGATTGATCTGCTGCTTTGCTTTCTACATCAACAACGTCCTTTCCTTCTCCTTTCCGAAGAAGCTAGCTCAAAGGTCAGATGGGGTGTTCCTAAATCATTAGA
>AGAU01000570.1 GCA_000224765.2 SAR324 cluster bacterium JCVI-SC AAA005
CAGCCGACCTTTGATCTACGAAAACATTTCTACCATTATGTTCCTCGCTCCAGAGGTTGCTGGAGTGGGAATGAATGAAGCACAGGCTCGTAAAGCAGGGGCACCCTTTCGAGTAGCTTCTTTCGATTACCGCTGCATTCCACGCGCTATCGCAATGCGCCACAGCGAAGGCTTTTTCAAGATTTTGGTAACAGATGACGAGGAGATGCGAATTCTTGGGATGCGTGCTATTGGGGAGCATGCTTCCAGTGCTATTCAGGCTGTAGCCCTACTGATCTCCATGCAAAAAGGGATTGGTGAATTAGCAGAATTGATACACCCCCATCCTTCCATTATCGAAGGCATTCAGGAATGCGTGCGGATGCTGCTGGGGAAGTCGATTTACAAACCTGATGTTTTCCGTGAGTACTTACGATTAAGGGCATGGCGAGACGGGAACTACGAAGAATTGGTATGGCCACTGAAAAAAGTAAATAAACTGACAATCTAGCTTTCTACAGTAAACCCATTCTGGAGAATCTCCCACAACAAAAGCTGCAAGACACAGACTTTTAGCAGTGTTTATCGGAATTAAATGCACTACTGGGCGATCGCCTCTCTAAAGCAAGCGATGCAAGCCGGTTAGATCAATCTCTGCTGCTGTATGCTCTTTTGGAACTCTCGCTGGAGTAGTCAACATGGTTATCTCTGTGATGCAAGCCGTGCTTCTGGTAGCACGTGCAGAGTTACTGGATGAGGTTCAAATGGATGCACTGAATCAGTATTCCAACCTAGACTCTCCCAAAAAACCCACTCTTTTCTTTGAATTCAATGGAAAGCAACGCTGTGTGGAAGAACAGTCGTAATTGGGCAGAGATCTGAATGGTCAAAATGGCGGGGTAAGCTTCCGTTGGGACACCAATGAAGAAGCGCAAAAGAAACCTTAGGATGCGCGACATGATGCCTGCTATGCTGCGATGGCTCTCAAGCTAGGTTGTGAGGGTGGGCCTACCGATATTTGTGTGTTTATTTCCTGAGTGGCGCAGTGCATACTCCAAACTCGGGGCCGACATCGACACATCAAACCAACAAGGCAGAAGATTTGAAGCAGTTTCAGCGGTTGAATGATAGTTTGATTGAGCGGGCTTTGAAGATGGGGGAAACCTGCACCGGTAAGCATGGGGCGTCGGAATAGGTAAAATTCACTACATGCGCGCTGAACACGGAGAATCTATGGAAATGATGCGACAAATCAAGCAGGCTCTGGATCCATTGAATCTTTTCAACCCTGGGAAACTCCTCCCTGCTTGATTTCACGCATTCAAGGAATCCAGGTACTGAGTACGGTTAGTTCATGTACTTTTCACCTTATCTTGAAGACTATTCGCTAAGCAACCTACTCTGAGCCAGACGTTTCACAGCTTCTACCAGCACGCTTGGGTCATTGGCATAGCTAAAGCGCAAAAAGCCTTCACCCGCAGGACCAAAATCACTTCCGGGTGTTAAAGCAACTCCAGTTTTTTCCAAAATCTGCAATGCCATCTCTAGCGACGGCATTGCCTTTCGATAGCGGAAGAAAACATAAAATGCTCCACTTGGGTCATAGCCTGGGTCCAGCCCGTAGCTGCGGAGTGTCTGTAGAAACATATCTCGACGCTGCTGGAACTCCTGCTGATTTCTCTCTAGTGCCCCACCATCATCCTGCAGCACTGCCAGTGCCACCTCTTGCATCAAGGTGTTCGCTGAAATCATCAGATTTTGGTGCATCCGGATTGCTATCGGCATCCATTCATCTGGTAGAATCAAATACCCCATCCGCCAGCCTGTCATCCCATAGGATTTTGAAAGACCATGAAGGATCAAAGCATTCTCTGAGAATCGCAAATATGAAAGTGGTGCTGCGTCGTAACTTAGATCTAGGTAGATTTCATCTGAGATAACCGGCAAGCCAAGCTCTGCAATAGCATGCATGGAAGCTTTATCTAAGACTGTTCCCGTTGGATTCATAGGGGAGTTCAGTAAAATCGCCCTGGTATTTTTCGTGAGGTACTGCTGGACCACTTCTGACTTCAGCTGGAATCCATCTTCAAGATGCAAGGGTACTCTCACTGGGTTTAGCCCTGCCATCAAGATCAGGTTGTCATAACAAGCGTAACCCGGATCGGTGAGCAAGATGTCACTACCAGGTGGAGCAATCAGACGGAGAGCAAGGAACAGTAGTGGAGAGGTCCCATTCGAGATCAATACCTGCTCTGGTCGTACTGGGGTTTGGTAAAGCTGAGTGTGCCGCTGCGCAACCGCCTCACGCAACTCCGCGATACCGCAGGTGTTGGTGTAACTAAAATGTTGATTAGCAACCTGTTGGAGTCGCTGACCAACCACTGGAGGTGGTGAAACGTCTGGCTCTCCAAATTCTAGATGAAGAATGCTATGCCCTTGTTTTTCCAGTTCCTGGGCACGCCCAAAGATCTCCATCGCCAGAAAACTAGTAATCGAATCAAGATGATTCGGTAAGGACATGATTAAATCTCTTGATGTGTATCTTGGGAGAGAGCGCTTAAAGTACTTCGAGGATGGCGTTCACGACACGGTAACTCCTAGCAGCGGCCTCTTTCAGGAAGGTGGGGAAGTCTTCCATACTTTCTTCTCCAGAAAGATCGCTCAAACTTCGGACGATCATACATCGAACACCGAATTGTTCGGCAACCTGCGCAATAGCAGCGCCTTCCATTTCTATCGCCTGCGCTTGAAATTTTTCGAAGAGTTGTTGGCGGGTTTCTTTACAATTGAGAAAAGTATCTCCAGAGAGGATCCTGCCAAAGTAGGCATCAGGATGAGCTTGCTGGATCTTGACCTTCAGTTCCTTGTCCAGTCTGAAAGGTGGATTTTCCTTTGGAAGCCCTATTGGCAGAGTACCAGCTCGATGTGCAAGCAACTCTTGGTCAATGATGGTCCCGTAGTCGTGTTGCCACAATTCCTCCGCAATCACCAGATCCCCAATCTGTAGACTTGGGTCCAAACCCCCAGCAACCCCAGAAAAGATAAGTAGTTCACAACTGAAGTGATGGATTAGCATGGTCGAGGCCACGGCAGAGTTGACCTTACCAATACCAGATTCAACCAAAGTCAATTCATGGGAACCATGCTTCCCTTGAAAATAATCTCTCCCTCCTAATCGAGCCATAGACAGTGAACTTGGAGAGAAATGTCGCAACTCTTCAGGAATTGCGCAGAGGATCCCAATACGCATTCAAAATACTCAGAAATACTTTTCACAAACTCTTGGAAAATCACGCTTAACGCACCAGTCGTAGAATCGTCCGCTATGGCAAGATGACAACAACAGGACGATGAGAAATAAGAGCAGCGTCTGTCGACCAATCATCTCTAGCTCGCTCAATCTATCAAAGCCAGACGTGAGGAGTACCAAAGGTCCCCAGTAACAGTATTAAAGATACAAATAGAGCAAGGCCAATCATCAGGAAGCTGACATAATTGTCGGTCCCGTGGCTGACACCAATCTCACCAGCTTCTCTCTTTTTCATCAGTTCAGTATCGAGTTGCTCACTTTGAGAAATTTCCTTTGCTCTTTCCCGAGCATCGTCTTCAAACTCTTTCTGCAAATCCTGAATGTCTTTTTGGGTCGGGTTCAGCATGAATTCTCCGGAATCAAAAATAGATAAAAGGTAAAACACCTTGTTTCATACCCACAGTTGCTGCAAAAGTCCATCCTCCAGCCCAGGAAGTTTTCATAGAATGCAAAATTGGTTGTAATTTTCTTACTTCTGTCTCAATCTCAAACTACTTTCCTAACCCATACACTCTCGGGTCTGGCT
>AGAU01000569.1 GCA_000224765.2 SAR324 cluster bacterium JCVI-SC AAA005
CGTATTCGAATTGCTGCGGGCTTGGGACCGATTTTGCTTACAGTAGAAGCACTTTCACTAGTTGGCTAGTTGGGAGCTACCCTAATTTTTCTTGCCAAGATTTTGCTGGCTCATCGCATTTGGCAAGGTGCTGACAAGCAGACAATTCTATGAAAGATTTTGCTCACAATATTCTAGATCATTTGCCTTCGGCATTACTCGTATGTAATCAGCATGGGCAGGTTATTTATGCCAATGAAGCAGCGTCCAGGCTCTGGCAAAAAGATCCACAAAAACTCTGCACAAAGCCTTTTGATCTACTCTTTCTAGGTGATGAAACCCTTCTGTCTAAACTTCATCAAGCCTTACGGCATGGGAAGGAATTCAACGCAAGAGAGTACCAGATTGATGCCCCAAATCTACGACAGGGAGTCTTTGAACTTAGCATCAGCCCGGTCTACGAAGATGGCAAAATCGTCAGCGCTCTCATAACTCTCTATGACATATCAGCTCAGCTTGACAAGCAGGAGCGGGGGCAGCAGTTGCGTCTCAACGACGCAATCGGAATGTTAGCTTCCTCGATGGCTCATGAAATTCAAAATCCTCTGGGTGGAATCAAGGGGGCTACTCAACTACAAATGAGAGATTTGGAGGAACTAGGGATCTCCACAGAGCCTTCGGAGATGGTTTTGGAGGAAATCAAACGAATTGAGCGCCTGTTAGAAGAGTTGCTTCTGCACTCTGACCCCCTACCCTTATCGGCCCAGCCCTTTAATATCCATGAAGTACTGGAGACCGTCATTTGGTTTGAAGAAAACCGAGGCAATCGGCGATTGCAGCTCAACCGTATTTTTGACCCATCTCTACCTGATATTGAAGGCGATCGCGATAAGTTGCACCAAGTCTTTTTGAACTTAATCAGAAACGCCATTGAAGCTTCTCCCGAAGGTGGGGAAGTGACGATCCGCAGTTCTTTCTGTAGTCAATGGCAGCTAGCTGGAAAACATCTCACTCCCCAGCGAAAATACATGCTGATCGAAGTAGAGGATCAAGGACCAGGGGTAAATGACAAACACATAAGTCAATTGTTTCGACCACTCTTTACAACGAAACCAAATGGACACGGACTCGGTTTGTCAATTTCCTATCGAATCATCCAATCTCATGGAGGCCTCCTGAATTATCAACCGATTCCCAGAAGCGGAGCCTTGTTTCAAGTCTATCTACCTACCCAGCAACTGGGTTGATTTCGGCTTATTGGCCTAATTTATGCCGAGGATTTTCATCTTGTCATCGAGTCGGAGCATCGCTAGCTTGGGGTACATTTTTGTCTCTTTGCTCATAAGTACCAGTCAGGGAGGTATTTTTTGATCGAAAAAACCCAGATTACTACCGGAGTCTACTGGGTTGCCGTTCCAAAGGCCCAACTTCGTATTCTTTGTGGTTGTCCCGCCGACTGCGTCAAGCACTTAATGAAAAAAGGCTTGATACAGTGGGTCGAGAAGAACGGCGTAAAGTATGAAACCGGACCCAACGCTATTCTACTCTCAGACCTGTCACTGCAAAACGGACATTTTGCTAATCTTGCAGAATTCCCAGTGCTGCAGATGCTCTATCGCCAGGGCATCATAATCCCTAAACACCCTAACAATACAGGAGATAAGCCGATCCTGATCGGTCAGGAAGAGATTGTTCGCTCCCAAATGAATTACATCTACCGGGGCAACTATGGCCTGATCTCCCAGCAGGAAATCGAAGCAGCTGGCATCACTCCTGATGTCGCTGATGAGATGATGCGACTGAAACTTCGCTTCGCCTTCGGTAGTATCCGCCCAACAGAGGATTTACTCGAAGACTGCGTTGTTCGCGATCAGACAATAGAGATTCGAAACGGGGTGTTTGTCCGCAGACTCGGCTTCAATGTATACGAGTTCGGTTACGAGGAAGACTCCGTGCAGGTCGATCTGAACCTAAGTGAGGGAGAAGCTTACGAAACCCCCTATGACCTCGGAGCACATCAGGTCAGCCGTGATTACTTCGCGGTAACGCACTCCGGAGAGGGTGATGGATGGGATATTAACCGCCCCTGCATGGCCAGTATCGTAACTTTTCAGGGGCGTATTTATCTAATTGACGCTGGGCCCAACATCGCTCATACCCTCAATGCCCTGGGAATTAATGTCAATGAGGTCGAGGGGATTTTTCACACCCATGCACATGATGATCACTTTTCAGGATTGACCTCCTTAATTCGATCTGATCATCGTGTTAAGTACTACTCGACTCGACTTGTTCGTGAATCAGTTACCAAGAAATTGGCAGCCCTGATGTCAATTGATGAGAATCAATTCGATGAGTTTTTTGAGGTGCACGACCTTGAATTTGATACTTGGAACAACGTCAACGGCTTAGAAGTCTTCCCAGTGTTTTCTCCTCATCCAGTAGAGACCAATATCCTCTTCCTACGTGCTCTTTGGAAGGAGGGCTATGTCACCTACGCCCATCTAGCAGACATCACCTCCTTCGATGTTTTGGAGCAAATGATCAGTGATGACCCCGATACACCTGGAATTTCTCGTGAATTCTACGAACGAACTCGTTCCCATTACCTAACCAAAGTAAATCTGAAGAAGATTGATATTGGAGGTGGGATGATACACGGTTTAGCCACTGATTTTCGGACAGATAATTCTACAAAAATTGTACTTGCACACAAGGCCAGTCCTTTAACTAATCAGGAAAAAGAAATTGGTTCTGGTCTGGCTTTTGGGATGACAGACGTACTGATTCCGGGAAAGATCGACTACTACCTAAAGTACGCGGCTAAGTATCTGAATGCATACTATCCAACGGTACCAGAGAGTGAGATCAACATGCTGCTGAACTGCCCAAGGGTATCATTCAGCGCAGGTACCATTTTGCTCAAAAATAACGAAGCCCCAGCCCACGTTTATCTAATTTTGACTGGAAGTGTGGAGTTCATCCGCGCCGAAAGTAAAGTCAACAATATCCTCTCTGCAGGTTCGCTTGCTGGTGAAATGGGTGCCTTGTTTGGGCTGATCAACTTCGGCACTTACCGAGCTGCTAGCTATATTGAAACTCTCCAGATTCCCAGTCATCTCTTCGAGGAGTTTGTTGCGCGCAACCGGATCTTCAACGAAATCCAGCGAGTACAGGATCGTATTGAGTTCATGCGGTCTACCTCTCTGTTTGGAGAGTCTGTTTCTTATCCAATTCAGACCAAGATCGCCCAGGTGATGGAGCAGGAGTTCTATCCCGAAGGCAGTGAAATCAAACTCAACCAACCTTCTCTGGTGTTGATTCGTCGAGGTCAGGTTGAGTTGTTAATGGAAGGGAAGACCCCACTGGTTGTGCAAGAAGGCGAATTCTGTGGTGAAGAAACGATTCTTGGACAGCAGCGTCACTTCCTGATAAAAGCGGTTAAGGACTCACGAGTGTACAAGATCGGTGACTCAGAGTTGCTTCGAGAAATTCCAATTGTACGCTGGAAACTGCTAGAACGCTCCGAGCAACGCAGCAGCGCGTTTTGGCTAGGAGCATAAATTCAGCGTGTACCTAGACGAGAGAGCTCTTCACGAATCCATTGTTGAATAGCTGGACGGTAGAGTTCTAGTAAGTCTTCGCCCAACTGCGTTAACGTGTAGCCTCGTCCTTGGCAATGAAAGCATTTCTGTGAAAGGTGAGGCTGCAAAGTATCAATTTCTAGATATCCTAATTTTCGACCACTCCCCTCACAAACTTTACAAGACTCCTTGAAATCTGCGAGTAAACTTGGTGGCTGGTTTGGTTGCATACTCTGCCTAAAAATTCTGTTAATAAATCACAATCATGATCGTTCCTGATACTCACCTCCGCCAGATGGTCGCTCAGGGCTATCTCCCAGAGGGAGTCAAAATTGGCCCCTCTAGCGTAGATCTCACCTTGGGCAATAGCTTCAGCTGGCTGGCTCCCTCTCGAAGAAAAATTGTGCTGGGTGAACCTGTTGAGTATGCCTCTGAAATAGCTGATAGCTATGAGTTGCTACCCAATCACTTTGTCCTTGCCACAACGTGTGAGAGCATCCAGATTCCTAACAACATGGCTGCTTACGTTGAGGGACGTTCCAGCATTGGTCGACTCGGATTGCAGGTCCAAAACGCGGGCTTTATCGATGCTGGTTTTGAGGGCCAGATCACTCTGGAACTGGAAAACCAGTCACCATTTCCAATCATTCTGCAAGTCGGGGTTCGTATCTGTCAAATCGTGTTTGTCCAGATGCTCGAGACGGCAGAGCAGCCTTATGCAGGTAAATATCTAAATCAACGTGGGGCCACTCCGAGTCGCCTAGATCAAGACTCTGAGTTCGAATGACTCCGCAAGCCCTGGTTTTTGCCGCTGGACTCGGCACCCGCTTAGCTCCTCTGACAAAGCAACTTCCCAAAGCACTCGCCCCAATTCACGGCATTCCTGCCCTTGAGTGGATTCTGCGAAAACTCGAACAGCAGCAGGTCCAACAGATCGTGATCAACACGCATGCACACGCAGAAAAGATCCATCGCTTTATTGAAACCCGTACTCCTTCTTCTCTGAATCTACAAATTTCTCACGAACTAATCCTTCTTGATACTGGTGGTGGACTACGAAGAAGTCGTTCTTTTTGGTCAACAAATATGCCTATTTTACTGCACAATGCAGATGTCTTCTCCAACGCTGATTTGACCCCCGCTTGGCAAGTTCACTCTGGAACCAATCCACTGGCAACTCTTCTCGTGCAGGAGCGCCCTACCAATAATCACCTACTAGTTGATAAGGCCGGTCTTCTCTGTGGTGTTCACTATGTAAAGCAGCAGGATCACCGCATCCTACGAGACCCCGTTGGCGGCCTGCGAGAAGTCGGCTTCTGTGGGATTC
>AGAU01000568.1 GCA_000224765.2 SAR324 cluster bacterium JCVI-SC AAA005
GTCAAGTTGCCGTCACCGTCAGCAACGTATTGGGTTTTAGTAGGTTGATAAGCGCAGTCCTGTGCCAACTGTATCTGTTCAGCCAGCTTGGCTAACAGCTTGTGTCGGCGGTGAAGGCGTGGATTACGGTGGGTCTGGTGCTCGTAGTGGACGAGTTTGAGTGACTTCAGCAGTTGCATAGTACCTCCTAGTGCAAGTGTTCGCATACAAGCTTGTGGTCACTTTAGGAGATGGACAACCGGAAATTTGAATGATTTTAGGTGCTTGAAAAGGAGAATGCGAAAAATACCAAGCAAGGGGAGGTAATGGAGAGAAGCACAGTAGAAATGTGAGAGTTATGGAAGAGATGCAATAGTACGCACACTGATCTGTTTATGGTTTTTCGCCGATACCGTATCAGCTTCAGTGTCTTCAGTAGTTCCATCATTGCCTCCTCGTTAGCAAGTGTTCACTATTATTGTGTGCTCACTTGAGGAGATGGAAAACTAGTTTTATGAAATGAAAATAGGAATTATTGAATATAAAAATTTATATGTTGAGAGAGTAAGAATTAAGGACTTTCTAAATAGTAAATTTTTTCACAAGATTCATTCCAAAAGATCCAATGTTCATAATTTGTATTAGAATTTTGTTCAACAAGAGTTACATATTTTGAAAAAAAATCAGTTGTGTCCGGTAAAAGTCGTAAGTCATAACTAATAGTTTAAAGAAGTCTATTGACAATAATTTCACAGTCATTTTGATGGAAAAATTTTTCGATTTTGGTTTCAATTTTTATTTCATCATTTAAATAAATTATTTTTGTCAAAAATAAATAGTAATGTGAGACAGAAGAACTTTTATTTTTTCCTATTGGCTCAGGCAGATTATTAAAAGTAATTGGATGATTAAATTTAACTTCAATAGCTTCAACAGCTTGAGAATTTTCATTTACAATAATATCGCCAATAGTGCCGGATAGTTTCATCAGATTATAATAGAAGTGGTTCAAGAGTCTTGAATCAGTTTTTTGATTACATAGATTCTATTCCAGAAACATCTGGATCAGGCTTTCCTAAAAATGAAGATTTAACTTTTTTATTTTAACTATTGACCGAAAAGAAATAATCCCTTGAAATCCTCAACCAGTCTATTAACGGATATTTTTTTCTACATTTAATATTCAAATATGTTTAAATTTTAGGAAAAAATCCAGAGATTCGATGACGACTCAAAGGTAATATTTTTTGTCTGTCACTTAAAAAAAATTGGTAAGTTCTGTGATTTTTTTCGATAACAGTAATAAACTCTAAATTAACCACATGGGAGCGATGTATATGGAAAAATCTATCATCTGGGAGTTGAATCAACAGGCCCTTGAGAGTCGATTTCACTGAAAATTCTTGTAGTATGTTGCTGTTTTGTTTTACGAAAATTCGGCAATAGTGTTCTTCTGCTGTAATGTGGCTGATGTCTCTAATTTGAATCCTAGTTCCTTGTAAAATTAATTCTGATGCAGACTCAACGGAATCTAGAGTCTCAGTTTGTTTTTCAAAATCAGAGTTTTTTGAATTAAAACGTTGGCTCAATTGCTGATTCAACATTCCCGTCTGTTCAAGTTCTTGATCCAGATATTTTTTTGCTAATAAGCTAAAAACTAGCAAACATACCAAAAACCAGATTGGAATTGTTCGAATATAGTAATCAAGAACCAGTAGCAAAGTGACGTCACTTTCCTATATAAAAAGTCCCCATTTGTTTCCAACGTATGTTAGTCTATGACCCAAAGTGAACCCAATAAACGTCATCATCCAAAGCTCCCATAGCCATACGCTCTGACGTTGTTTTCTTTGCAGAATCAATTGATATAATTTGATTTCAAAAGCAATAAAATTCCCCAATCCAAAATAAGTTCCAACAAAGAGGCTCCTGTACAAGGAGTTTAGAAAATTATTTCCCGAGCTAGTATCAATACCAAAATTATTGATTACTATGGTGCAAGGAACAATGAGGTAACTCTAATTTTTCTTTTCAACGATATAAGTCCGAGGTAATAAATTTCCAAAATAACCCACTAATGGATGTTTGATTTGATCAGAGAAACTCATTTCTTGTAACCCATTTATGAATGATAGTGCCTAATCAGAATCACTAATGAGCTCAAAATTCCCACTTGTGAATAATACATACCCATTAATCAATCTTTCATTGAATAACCTTATATGCAGTTTATAATTGAATTTTCAAAAAAATTTCTTAATTTAAACACATAATCAATTTTTTTCATTTAATACAAAAATTAATGAGGATTTATTGATGAATAGACGTAAATTTTTGAAACTTTCTGCTGGGTCTGCTGGGTCCTTAATCCTTCCCAGTTGTAGTGCAAAA
>AGAU01000567.1 GCA_000224765.2 SAR324 cluster bacterium JCVI-SC AAA005
GTACCCGCACCTATTTTTCTTACCTCCCCTAATCGATTTTCACACGCAGTCAAATTTGGTTACCAGTAACCTAATAGCCTACTAGGATCAATAGGACCACCATGCATCAAGCTAGGAACCTGACATGGAAGCAGGAGCGTTTTGTCTCAGAGTATTTGCTGAGTGGAAATGCCGCTGAGGCTGTAAGAAAGGCCGGCTATCAGACCCGTTACCCTTCAGAAGTGGGATACGGCCTCAAAAGACATCCGAAGGTGAGAACAGCTCTTGTGGAAGCTCAGGAGGCTCGAGCCAGACGTTTAGAGATCCAAGCCGATCTAGTTGCTAGTAAGTACATGCAGTTGATGGAAAGGGCACTGGAGGCAAAGGATTTTGAGACGGCTTTGAAAGCTTTAAACCAGTTGTGCAACAAGCTGAAAGTCTTTGAGCGACATCAAGCATTACCGCTACTGGAGATAATGGAGCAGGCTCCCAATGATTGGGAGGGCATGCTGAAAGCGACTATCGGAGTGCTAGCCATTGCAGGAAAGTATGATGAGTTGCTCAAGGCCTTGAAGCTCAAAGCTCAGCTTGAACAAGCTAGCAAT
>AGAU01000566.1 GCA_000224765.2 SAR324 cluster bacterium JCVI-SC AAA005
CTAAACGGGAATTTCTCTTCACCCCGAGAGGGTATGTAGGATGGGCCGAACCATCCTCCTTTGCTCAACGGGCAGAGCTTCCAAGAAAAGCAGTCTGGATTTTTTCTGGGACCAGCGATGGCAATGAAATTGTCCGCAGCCTGCACCAGCAGTGTATTCCAGTTATTGTTTCTGTGGCTACTGAGCAAGGAGCCCAGATCTGGCGTGAACAAAGGATCCCTGTGGTCTGGGGATCACTTGGACGTGAACGACGGCATCAGGTTCTGCAACAACACCAGGCAAGCTTGCTGGTGGATGCAACCCATCCCTATGCATCTCGGATGACCCTGCAGTTGCAGCAGTTGTCCGTGGATCTAGAAATTCCGTGTTTACGTTATGAACGCCCCTCGACACTGATTGGGGATGAGTTGTGTGGGGATTCTATTGAGAAAGTAACTACCCTAGCACTGAAGCACGGTAAGCGCATCTTGCTGGCAACGGGGAGTCACCAAGTGGCAGAGTTTCTGCGCCAGGATCGTCATCGGAAAGCTGAGTGGTTTGTGCGCTGTGCCCCCACCAGCGAATCCCTGCGAGAATTGGAACAGGCCGGTGTGCCTCTTTCACAAATCTGTGCGCAACAGGGACCTTTCAGCGTCGAAGAAAATCACAGGCTTCTGGAACGTTGGAAAATCGAGGTCTTGGTCACCAAGGATTCTGGAAAAGCTGGAGGATACCTTGAGAAATACCAGGCAGCCAAGGCGTTGGGGATTCCATTGATTGTGCTGCAACGCCCCCGCGTCTACGTGGCTCATTCCTATTCAGATATCTCAGCACTACTGCAGAGAATCCAACAAGTGATGGACAACGATGACTGAAGAAACAGCCGTTTCAGCAGAGTTCGAGTTCGAAGAACCGCCCAGGAATAAGCAGCGTGTAGGAGCGTTTCAGATCTACACCGGGGAGGGTAAGGGCAAGAGTACAGCCTCGCTTGGCTTGATGCTCCGAGCACTGGGAGCTGGACTGAAGGTCTATTACCTGCGGATGCTCAAGCCTCGTTGGAAGACGGGAGAACTGAAACTTTGTCCAGACCTGCATCCGAATCTGACGTTCCGAAACGTCCCGCATTACTGGGCCCTGTGTGTCAGTCGCAAGGTGCCACAGGACGTCGAACGGATGAAGGCAGAATTGATCCCAGAAGTAGCTGCTTTGAAGAACACCGTTTGTTCTGGAAAGTACGACTTGGTGATTGCGGATGAAATCAACTACTGTTTGCATCGAGAGTTGATCTCACTAGAGCAAGTGCTGGACTTGGTGGACAGCCGACCACCTCAGGTCGAACTGGTTTTCACAGGACGTCATGCTCCTGCAGAATTGATTGAACGGGCCGATGTAGTGACCGAAATGCGGAAGATCAAGCACCACTTTGACCAGGGAGTACGGGCTCGACTGGGCATTGAATTCTGACCCATGCATTCAGGAATCGTGCTCGCCGGGCTACAAAGCTCTAGCGGCAAGACAGCCCTGACATGCCTATTGCTGACCGGGCTGCAAAAGCGGGGAGT
>AGAU01000565.1 GCA_000224765.2 SAR324 cluster bacterium JCVI-SC AAA005
CATGCTGTCACAGGCACCGTGTCTGTGAACAGAAATTGGCTGCTCTTCAAGCCCACAGCCAATCTTAAGCACAATACCATCTATCAAGCTACTGCCTTAGCCGGCCTAGTTAGCCAGTCTGGACAGAAACTCCTCGACAATTACTCCTGGAGCTTTACCACCGGGGATAACAGCAGCAGCAAGTTTCCACGAGTGATCCAAAAAGAACCCCGGGACAATGCTTCTGGAGTTGCTCGCAACACTATTCCAACCCTGACGTTTGACGGACCACTATTTG
>AGAU01000564.1 GCA_000224765.2 SAR324 cluster bacterium JCVI-SC AAA005
AAGCTGACACCCTTAGCAACGAGTACGGACACTTTGCGGTAGAGGCCTTGGAGCCAGGTTTTGGTTTGACCATTGGCCATATGTTGCGGAGAACATTGCTCTCCTCTATCCGTGGAAGTGCAGTTTTCGCAGTCCAGATTGAAGGGGTTGCACACGAGTTCACTCAACTGCCAGGAGTTCTTGAAGATGTTGTCCAGATCATTCTGAATATCAAGAATCTTGATATTCAGCAATTTGAAGACGATATTATCGAATTGGAATTGATTGGTGAAGGCCCTTGTACATTGAGAGGTGAGGATATCTCCACCTTCAATAAGGCTGAGATTCTCAATCCAGATTGTGAGATTGCTCACTTGGAAGAGAATGCAACGCTGAGCATGACTCTTTACGTGCGGATGAATAAAGGTTATGTGACAGCTGAGGAGAACCAAAGTAGAGAACTACCTGTTAACGTGATCTATCTGGACTCAAATCATTCGCCGATTAAGAGAGTGAACTATAAAATATCCACTCAAACAGTCGACGAGCAGGAGCAAGATCAACTGGACATGGAAGTTTGGACCTCTGGGGCAGTCAATCCGATTGATAGTGTAGCTTATGCTGCCAAGATCATGAAAGAGCACATGGAAGTCTTTATCAATTTTGATCCGGAAAAACGGGTTGAGCCAGATGAGGATTTGGACGTTGAAGAAGCTCCGACAAACGATAATCTTTATCGCAGTGTCAGTGAGTTGGAACTCTCTGTTCGCTCCATCAACTGCCTACAGAATGCGAAAATCGAAACCATTGCAGATCTGGTGCAGAAAACAGAAGCAGAGATGCTGCGAACCAAGAATTTTGGGCGCAAATCGCTCAATGAAATCAAAACGATTTTGTCAGCTATGAACCTGTCGCTGGGAATGAAGCTGGAAAACTTCGACCCTGACGCAAATCCTGTTGAAAAAGCAAAGAAAGAGTAATCGACCATGCGACACTTGAAAGCTGGAAGAAAGCTTGGAGTTTCCTCATCACACCGCCGAGCAATGATGCGCAACATGGTGACTTCAATACTCGAAAATGGGGAAGTCACTTGTACCCTAGCCCGAGCCAAAGAGGCTCGTGCGCCTTTAGAGAAAATGATTACCTTTGCCAAACGTGGTGATCTGCACGCCCGACGTCAGGTCCTACGCTTTGTGAAAAGC
>AGAU01000563.1 GCA_000224765.2 SAR324 cluster bacterium JCVI-SC AAA005
TGGCCCCCCTGCGTTGGGTTCGTCTTTCGACCGATTTTTCTGGTTTTAGAATAAAAAACTGTGTTTGGCATGAACATTGTAGCATGTAGGTTAAGGAGCCCGGAAAACGGAAAGCCACTTTGGCAAGAGGCTGATTTTGCTTCTCCTTTTTCGGCATTCACTTACAGTTGCAAGGCCGGCCCAAAGCACCTGTTTTAAAAGATGTCGACGAAAGTTGACTGCTTGCCCCCTGCTGCCAGGCGATTGGGGCGGGCAACCAACCGATTCCTAACTTTGTAAGGAGTAGTATGAAAAAGTTTAAAAGCCTGATGTTGGCCGCACTCGCTTCCGCCGCACTGGCAGCCCCTAGTTTTGCAGACGGTCATGCCATGAATATGGGTGGTGAGATCGTCTTAGGCATGAAATACACGACCGTGACACCTGATGGCGGAGACACTACCACCGTTCAAGATACTTACATTGGTGACGTCAATGCTAAATTAACCAGTAAGGTTAGTGACAGCGCAAGTTACGCTTTCGAGTTTCTGAAAGATGACGAAGGGGCTGGAAAAGTCAGTTTTGAGATGACAGGAACTGCCACTTCGGGAGACAATTCCATTAAAGCGTTCGCTGACCTTTCTGACATCACTGGTACGACGGGTTACGGTGACGTCTACGTTCAGGGAAGCAACAAAACCTTGACTGTAACGGTTGGAAAATTTGGTCAAACTGAGAACTATTCTAATGGCCTGGGATACTTCCGTGCCTCCGACTTCAGTGTAGGGAATATTGAGCATATTGATCTTTCAGACTTCGAGGGTCTTGGTTTAGGTATTAATGCTGGTGATATAAGTATTACTGCTGAAGTTCCTTGGATGTCCAAAGACGCATCTCATGGTTATGCTTTGACCAAGTCAGATGGAAGTGGAAAGACAGCTACAAACGTAAGTGGCATTCGACCAAACATTAAAATGGGTTTCGGAGATGTGAAAGTATCCGCTACCTTCTACACGCTCAGCTTCAGCGCTCAAGATGGTTCTGACACAGAAGATAAGACAGACACCGCCTATCAGTTGATGGGACAGGTCGCTGCTGGTGATGCCGAAGTAGGTATTGGTTATTCAAGCAAGACTCAGAAAGACGGTAATGTCGAAACTACACCAAATGTCCTGAACGGGTTCGTGAAGGTAGGCCTTGGTGGAGGACAAAATGTAGGAGCCTCTTTCGAGGTCTTAGGAGATGGGGCAGAAACAGATGAAACAAAGGTGACTCGGATCTCTGCTTCTTATGGAATGCCATTTTTTGTGGAAGCGGTTACCCTCAAATTGGGTGCTGGAACATCTACTGCGACCACAGACAAGACCAACGGTGGCGGCTCTGCTAGTGGATTTGAAGCTGAGTGGGCATACTCCTTCTAATTCGGCTCATCTGATCTAGTTACTTTGAACGGGATTGTTCGTTGCGGCGGACAATCCCGTTTTTTTTTGCTCTTTGAACAGATTCCCACAAATTTGCCCACCTGTTGCAGCGAGTGATTTGAGATGGCTGTTTCTCGTTGAACTCGGACTAGCCAAGTGCTTAATTTTCCGCTAGGCTGGTTTCATTCCCTTCTGCCAAACTGTTGACATTCATGAATTCTAAGGACCTGCGCCAGGTCTTCGGTCGGTTCACCACAGGAATCACGGTGATCACGACTCGCACACCGGAGGGAGAGCAATACGGGGTAACGATCAATTCCTTCACCTCAGTTTCGCTGGGGCCTCCCCTGGTTTCTTTTGCGCTTCAGCGGAGTTCGCCAATGGGAGAGCACATCCGGCGAGCTGGCGGGTATGCCGTTAATATCTTGTCGGCAGACCAACAGGAGTTATCAAATCATTTTGCCAGTGACAAACATCGGCAGCCTTTCATAGATTGGCCTTTGTTGCCTAATGAGCCTGCGAGTCAGCCACTTTTGTCAGGCTGCCTGGCAGTGCTCGAATGTCGACTTTGGCAGGAATACGACGGGGGTGATCACGTCCTGTTGCTGGCAGAAGTACTGGATTGTCAAGCGTTCGAGGGTCAACCTCTACTTTACTATCGGAGCCGTTATGCGACGCTATAATATGGAAATTGAGAAAGGATTACCGAGAATCGATGACATCTTGTCATCGAACTCGGGGCAAGATGCCAAAATGCAACCGACTCCAGAGAGCATTGCTGGCAGGATTATCGGCTGGCGAACGCTCTTGTTGCTGCTGTGCAGTAGCCTGCTAGCGTCCTGTCTATCAACTACTCCTGATATCAACAACTTGCGAACCTTCAGTGAAGACCGCCGTTCTGCTCCTTTCGCACCAACATTGGAAGAATTGACGCCGGAGATGCCCTTTGTAATTGTATTGCCCCCACGCACTCAACTAGGAGTGACGAGCTATGCTAACGACAATGGCGTGACCTTCATCAAATCGATGATGGAAGACGCAGGAAATCTGCAGGTATTCCCAGATCAGCGGATGAAGCAAGTGTTAGATTCCAATGAGTACCGGATGTTGGATATCACTCGTGAAGAAGACGCGATCAAGCTTGGAGAAGCGCTACGGGTCAAGTATCTTGTGATGCTCGATACATCACCACCGACATTTTCCCATGAAGATGACGATTGGAGCGCTGTAGTGACCATGCATCTCTACCAGTTGTCACCAACCAAGAAGCTTGCAGAGGAAACCTTCCCATACCAGCAGTCTGAGCTAGAGGACATGCGTCTAAATCTGCGGCCCAAGCTTCAAGCTGCGCTTCCATTAAAGGCCTTTCTTGTTGAGACCTACGAGCGCCGCAAGGTGGCCAAGTTAAATGTCGGGATGGACCAAGGTGCAGAGGAACTAGATCGTTTTGCAGTCTTCCGGCGCGACCAACGATCCAGCCCACCTGAAATAGTGGATCATGGCGGCGGCAAATCTAGCCGCATTACAATCTACAGTGAAGACTATGGCAAAATGGTCGGTACCTTGGAGATCTTCCGCAGCAAGCAGAATGAGTCCTGGGCCCTGCTAGAGCCCGCGAAGGGTGAAGAAATTCTACCTGGTGACGCAGCATTCAAAGTAGTTCGCTATCGAACAGATTTCTTCCGTAAGGTTGATCTTGGTCGATTTGACTGAGTGCGCTTCTTGTTCTAAGCTGGCATAAAAGAAATTATTCTTTTGTGCTAGCTTCTACTCTCTTCTCCTCCCTAAACTTTCCTCAGATCTAAGTCGAACCCCTCCTCTTATTAGCAAGCCTTTGATTCTTGAAAAATTTCCTTAATTTCAGAGTTGGTAAAGTATTTTCGAAATTGTTTTCTGGTGATTACAGAAATGATCTCGATCAATTGGTAATCAGTAAACCCATCTTGATGAGTTGATGTAGTTTTATGAGCAGTCGTATCTCAAATCAATTTCCGCTCTTGCTTGGTGTTCTCAACGTCACGCCAGATTCTTTCTCGGATGGAGGGAAGTTTTTAGAATTAGAGGCAGCCCGATTGCAAGCTCACCAATCCGTTCTTACAGAGGAG
>AGAU01000562.1 GCA_000224765.2 SAR324 cluster bacterium JCVI-SC AAA005
AGCTTCAAGATCACTGGCCTGCTCTCAGGCAGACTACCTTGAGACTGGTCCTGGGTTTACTCCCAAAACTAATTGTTGGAGGTGGGTTACTTTTAGAGCTAGCTGGCTATTCTACCTCAGTCTCTACTGGTCAGTTTCTCTGAGCAAGACAGGGATTGTCCTATTCTGGGGCTTCCTTTGCTGGAAATGCCTTCAAGAATGGGATGCCCGTTTGGATGCACAACCCCTCCAAACCGACATACTGGAAGTTGATGTTCAAACCCTAGGACAACAGTCCACCAATTGGCTGATTGGAAGAATCGCTTGGTTATTCGGAGCAGGATTGATTGGTCTAGGTTTTTTTTTGGCCTGGGGTGCTGAGAAAGAAGTACTCCTGCACACTTGGGAAGCGATTTGTCAAATTGACAGTAGGTGGCCTGGAATTGAGTCTGATCGGCTTCGTCTACGCCTTCTTGATTTTGCTGATCACCCGAGTGCTTGTGCTCCTCTGGCGCTACCTGTTCAAGCAACGTCTGATGGCACACAGTCACATCGAAGAGGGTACTCAAGAGTCTGTAGCCACTATTGGAGCCTATGCCATCTAGGAGATTAGGCTGCTATTCGGCTTGGCGGCTTTGGGTGTGAACAGTGCCTCTTTGGCGGTTGCCTTTGGAGCAGTGGGTATCGGCTTGGGCTTTGGCCTACAGAATATCTTCAGTAACTTTGTCAGTGGGCTGATTCTGCTGTTCGAACGACCGATCCAGGTAGGAAACGATTCTAAAATCAACGGGATCTGGGGAGTTGTTAAAACAATCAACGTTCGCTCAACCTTGTTACAGACCTATGATAATGCACCATTGATCATGCCAAACTCAGAGTTCATCGGTCAGACTGTTACAAACTGGTCCTACAAAGATCCACGCGTCCGTCGTACCGTCAATATCGGGGTTGCCTATCGAACCGAGCCCGAATTGATTCGCAAAGAGATTTTGGCGATGGCCGAACAGCATCCAAAAGTCCTCGCTGTACCAGCCCCAGTTGTACATTTTGCAGATTTTGGGGACAGCGCTCTAATGTTTCGGCTATACTACCATACGACTTTAGATTTTGGGATGATTTCCGAGACGGAGATTCGGCTCCAGATCGATGAGC
>AGAU01000561.1 GCA_000224765.2 SAR324 cluster bacterium JCVI-SC AAA005
CAGCATACGAACGTTCACTGCAAGATGTTCTGAATCCAACTTGGGGAATTGAGGCTAAGTTGGCGATTTTGCGTCTTTACTACGAATTGAAGGATATACGTTTTACGGAGCGTTCAGAAATTTATTTGAAGGACACTCGTTTCAAACCAGAACAAGAAGAGCAGATTCGGAATTGGTTGGTTGAGCGCTACGAGTACGTGGGAGAACCCACAAGAACAATTCCGCATCGTCAGGGCTTGATTCGGCTATGGGAGGATCGGTTACGCAACAATCTTGAACCCGATCCAGCCGCACGCGAACAGCGGATGCTCCGCATTGGCAAGGAACACTCGAATCTAGGACGACTTGGTGCTTCTGGAGCCTGGGAACAAGCAGAGAGTTGGTCTGCCCAGTTGCGTCGAAGTGAAAATCCATTGATACAGCGAGAAGCTCTGCTATTGGGTGGAGAAGCTGCGGGTGCGCTGCAAGCTCATGAACGTTCGGTCGCTGCTTACCTGCAATTAACCTACTTTCATGCAGAAGGGCTGAACGAAAATCAAAAGTTCACAGCCTGGCAGCGAATGGGACTGAGCTATGAGTCCTTGGGACGGATCAATGACGCGAAGGCGATTTACACCAAGATCAGCAATGAACTGAGTGATCCGCAGATGAAGCAGGCTGCAGACAATGCGCTACAGCGACTAGAAGGCAAGTAGGAAGGGATTAATGGCTTTTGTGATTGTGGCATTAGACGGTCCCACAGGAGTTGGCAAGAGTACGCTGGCGTGTCAATTGGCTGAACGCAATCAGTTGCTCTATATCAACACTGGTTCAATGTTTCGTTGCTTGGCTTGGAAGTGGAACCGTCTGGACAAGCCAGAGAATGATGAGGCGTTGCAGAAGCTTGGTGAGCAAACTCAGATTGTGCTGGAAGCAGACGGACGAGTCCTTTGTGATGGTGAAGAGATTAGCTCTGTGATTCGTACCGAGGAGTTATCAGCACTAGCCTCTTGGGTGAGCCGCTTTGTTCCGATTAGGCACGCACTTAAGTTTCAGCAGCGTCAGTTGGTAGAACAAGCAAAAATTGGAGGTGCCTACCGAGGAGCTGTACTAGAGGGACGCGATATTGGTACCGTCGTTTTGCCAAAGGCCGATTGTAAGTTTTTCGTCGAAGCCAGTCCAGAGACCCGAGCTCGTCGGCGCTTCACCGAATTGCAGGCTAAGGATCCCGGTGTTCGTTTCGAGGATGTCTTGGAGGCTCTGAAGCAACGAGATGAGCAGGATCGCAATCGTAGTGAAGCTCCTCTGCATAAAGCAGCTAACGCGATATTGGTGGATACCA
>AGAU01000560.1 GCA_000224765.2 SAR324 cluster bacterium JCVI-SC AAA005
CAAATGGTACTATTACAGGATCGCCGCTGTTAATGGTAGGGGGACCGGTAACGTTGCTCCTGCTGCTGAAGTTTCCACACGCGCAAATTAGATTCAAAAAGCTTTTTGACAATTCCTGGCTGAGAAAACAAAATTTCCAGATTGATTTGGATGCTTCAATCAAAATTGGACAGGATGGAGCCTCAACCACAGGAACTTCCAGTTGTGGAAATTCAAAGATGCGCCAGTCTGGGCCGATTGAGATTGGGGTCTGGTATCATCTGGTGCTGGTCAATACAAGTGACAATAGGGGCAGGTTATACCGCAATGGTGTTCAGACAAATCAGAAAGCAGCTAATTCATGGTATACAGAATGGGACCAGATAAGGGTTGGTTTGAATCGTAAGGGTAGGAAAAACTGGAAAGGCTACATTGATGAGGTCAAACTGTATGATAGGTCCATGAAAGATGTTGAGATCAATCAATTGTACAATCAAAGCCTGCCTCCAATTGTAGGAGGATTATCGACCACAGGAGGTGGATCAGGCACAATTAATTTGAGTTGGGATGCTGTTGCCTCCTCAACAAGTTATGTGCTTTATCGCAAGGAACAGTCAATTCCAGGACTTACAAATGTGATTACTTTGATCAGGCAGATGCTACTTCATCGGATGCAAGTATAATTACAACAACAAATATTCAGGCCGGTTGTACATATGGAACCTGTAATCAATCACTAACAGGGCTCACTTCAAACAAGTGGTACTATTTCAGAATTGCTGCAGTTAATAGCAGAGGAATAGGAAATATCGCTCCAAGTGGAGAGGTTTCACTACAGGCGCCATAGATTCACTGACAAAATTCATAAATCAGTTTGCAGAACCAACTTCAGTTCAAGATCCAATTGTATTGGAAAGATGTAACGGGTTTGACATACAACAAATGCTACTATTATCGTAGTGTCGCTTGAGATAGACAAGGAAGTGGATAAGTCTTCCCAAACAACGAAGTCGGCAAGCAATGCTGTCCTCCTAATCCAAACGCGAGTACTACCCTCACTGCTGCTCGGGCTGTTGCTCAGTGTTATCGGTTTTTAAGATTTTCATT
>AGAU01000559.1 GCA_000224765.2 SAR324 cluster bacterium JCVI-SC AAA005
TCCTTGAAAACAGGAACTGATCGGAATCTACCTTGTACATTCCGAATGGTGCGGGAATCACCACCTCCCTGTGTCATTTCCCTTTAAATACATGCCACAAAACGGAATGCTCCCATACCACATTCCCGGAAAACGCTCGGTGGCCCATTTCCGCATTGCTTTGCAACAACTTGGTTCCCATCTCTTGATGGGGACATCATTTTTGTGGACATTTCTTTGGACACCCACACCTAGGATCGAAATTTGGATTGACTGAAAGGCTCCAAGCCGTGCCCAAAATTTTCAAAAAACTATGGAGCTGAAAAATTGATAACCTTAAAAACTTTAGTTATGAAGATTTGTTATAAATTCAGGATCTTGAATAAAACTTTGGCCCGCAAATTCAGATATACAAAAAAATTGGACTCTTGCGGGAAGAGTCTGTCATTCCCTCACATTGCTTGCCACAAAATGGGACTTTCCCATACCATTTTCCCAGAAAACACTCTGGTAGACCATTTCCGCATTGCTTTGCAACAACTTGGTTCCCATCTCTTGATGGGGACATCGGTTTTGTAGAGTTCTCTGAAAAAATCTACCCCTGAAATCTAAATTTGGATTGACTGAAGGACACCAAGCCGTGCCCAAATTTTCAAAAAACTACAGAGTTAAAAATTGATAACTATAGAAACTTTAATTATCTAAAGTTTGTTATAGATTCAGGGTCTTGAATAAAACTTTGGCCCGCAAATTCAGATATACATAAAAACTGAATTCTTTCAGGAACAATCTGCCGAATTATAACCTATCAGCAATTCAAACTGTCAAAGAACAAACAACCTGATCCCTATACAATAAATCATGAGGATGGGTTCATGCGAAACCGCTCTTATATAGAACGGTTTCTGAAAACCCAACCAGTTAAAGAACTAGCTTTTACTGGAGAAGCCGTAGGACAGACTGTGCTCGCGAATTAGCCTGAGCTAGCATCGCTGTGGCTGAATCGGTCATGATTTGGTTGCGTGTGAAGGTCGTCATCTCTTCTGCCATATCCGCATCACGAATCACAGACTCAGAGCTCATTACATTCTCATGAGCAATGCGCAAATAGTTGAGATTGCTCTCCAGATTGTTTTTCTGGAAAGCACCAATCTCGGCTCGTGTTGAAGATACCTCTTCCAAAGCTCGATCCAAAACTCGCATTGAATCCTGAGCCTTGATTGGGCCAGTCACGTCGATATTTGCCAGGGATTGAAAACCACTCTCATTATCCACACCAGTTCCCAGGCTATCTGTACGCATATTTCGTAAGGCCAAGGAGGTAGTCTGCTCTGCGTTAGAACCAATTTGGAAAACCAATGAGTTCTGTGACAAAGTTACAGTTCCAGCCTGCACTTTCCCGAGATTGCCCAAACGTGCTTCTGACATCTGGATTGGAGGAGTCATTGCTGGGGGGACATCAGGTGGCGGCAATTCACCTGGCAAAGCCAAGCCAGTGTAGCGAATAGAGAGTCCATCCGTATTTTCATTACCCTTATTACCAACCAGAATCTGGCCCTTACCCGTTGCTTCCTCACCATTGAGTTCACCAGCGACATCCAAGCCGTTTGCAATCGTATCGTAGACATTGCTACGGCTAGAGATCAAACCTGGGGTAGAACTCGCGACTTTGAAAGAATGTTCACTACCAAAGTCCTGATGGCGTAGACTGATCAACTGAGGAGAGTTTGCACTAGATTCTTTCTCGACGGAGCGAATCAGATCAATGTTGAGACCAGCATCTTTGATAGCAGCATTCAGGGCGTTGAGATTATTTTCTACAGTTTCTCCCTTGATAGAGTAGAAGTTCACCGTTTTGGAGCCTTCAGTAATTGTTATCTGTTCTCCTCGGTCAATGATGTCATTGGTGAGTTCTACAACACCTGTGACTTGTGAACGGCGAGCTGCCTGGGTCAGTTTTACGTCATAGCCAGTAGCTCCAGAACTTTTAGTTTCTTGGGTAGCTCCTACAAACTCCAAGTTAGTTCCAGAGACAACGCCAGTGGCACCTTTACTGCCATCCAAAAGGGTCTTAGATCCAAATTGGGTGTTTCGAGCGATGCGGTTGACTGTCGACAAAATATTATCAATTTCCTGTTGATCAGCGCGTAGCATGAACTCGTCGTTTACAGCTTCGTTAGCAGCGTGTACAGCCAACTGTCGTGCATTAATCAACGCAGAACTGACCTCATCTAATGCTGCTTCTGCAGTTTGAACCAGTGAAATACCAGCCTCAGAGTTATCCATCGCTTGTTTCAAACCAGCTGTCTGGGCTCGCAGGCGCTCACTGATAACAAGGGAAGCAGGGCCGTCAGCACCCTGATTGATCTTTAGACCCGAAGATAGGCGTTCCATGGATTTGGCTTGGGCCGTATTATTAAGGGTCAAGTTCCTGTGAGTGTTGATCGCAGGAACATTAGTATTGACTCGCAATGACATATTTCATCCTTGAATTATGGTTTATGAACCGAACAAGCATCATCTGCTCATATGAGGCTTGTCTTACCAACCAGACACGTCCCTGTGTCCATCTGGTGAAACACTTCCGATGAATCTCTGCTGACCGGCTGAGAATCACTGAGGAAGATGATTAAGTTCTATCTTCCTGAAGAACTTTATTGAATCCTCTTTGAAGGTGGATTCATTCTAAAACATTCTTGCTCAGAACAGTTTCTGAAGAACCCAGCCTAAAAATCGCTTCTACTGAAGGAGTCGCAGAACAGACTGTGCTCGTGAATTAGCCTGAGCCAGCATTGCTGTGGCTGAATCGGTCATGATCTGGTTGCGTGTAAAGCCTGTCATCTCTTCAGCCATATCCGCATCCCGAATGACTGATTCGGAGCTCATCACATTCTCGTGAGCAATACGCAGATAGTTCAGGTTGCTCTCCAGGTTGTTCTTCTGGAAGGCCCCAATCTCACCGCGTGTCGAGGAAACTTCTTCTAAGGCGCGATCCAAAACTCGCATAGCGTCCTGAGCCTTGATTGGACCAGTTACATCAATTTCTGCTAGGGAGCGGAAGCCACTTTCTGTTTCTACACCAGTCCCCAAACTGTTTGTACGCATATTGCGCAAAGCCAGTGAAGTTGTTTGCTCTGCGTTTGAGCCAATCTGGAAAACGAGGGCATTCTGTGACAGCGAAACTGTTCCAGCTTTTACGGGACTCAGGTTACCCATTGCAGCTTGACTGGTCTGATTGAGAGCTGTTTCAGGCTGTGGCAAATCTGGAGGGTTCGGTTGACTTGGCAAAGCTTCGCCGGTGTAGCGAATGGCAAGGCCGTCGGTATTTGAGTTTCCGACATTGCCTGTCAGAATCTGACCCTTACCTGTGGCTTCCTCACCATTGATCTCACCTTGAACATCTAATCCATTTTCAATCGTGTCATAGACGTTCGTTCTCGCAGAGAGTAGTCCTGCAGTTGAACTTGCCACCTTGAATTCTTGCTCACTACCAAAGTCCTGATGGCGCAGACTAATGATCTGTGGTGAGTTAGCGTTTGTAGATTTTTCATCAGGGCGAATCAAATCTACATTCAGCCCCGCTTCCTGAATTGCGGCATTGAGTGCATTCAGGTTGTTCTCGACAGTCTCACCCTTGATAGAGTAAAAGTTGACGGTCTTGGAACCCTCAGTAATTGTAATCTGCTCACCACGATCAATTATCTCGTTTGTAAGTTCCACAGTACCAGTCACCTGCGCACGGCGTGAGGCTTGCGTGATAGCAACGTCATATCCAGTTGGACCAGAGCTCTTGGTTGTTTGTGTAGCTCCCACAAATTCCAAATTGGCTCCGGAGACAACACCCGTAGCGCCCTTGCTTCCATCCAACAGGTTTTTCTTACCGAATTGGGTGTTTTGGGCAATCCGGTTGACGGTAGCCAGGATGTTGTCGATTTCTTGCTGGTCAGCTCGCAACATGAATTCATCGTTCACAGCTTCGTTGGCGGCATGGACAGCTAGCTGTCGGGCATTGATCAATGCAGAACTGACTTCATCCAATGCAGCTTCTGCTGTTTGTACCAGTGAAATACCAGCTTCTGAATTATCAATAGCCTGCTTCAAACCAGCTGTCTGAGCTCTCAAGCGTTCACTGATTACCAAGGATGCAGGACCATCGGCACCACGGTTGATCTTTAAGCCTGAGGACAAGCGCTCCATTGATTTGGCTTGTTCAGTATTGTTGATTGTCAAATTTCGGTGGGTATTAATTGCTGGAACATTGGTATTAACACGAAGTGACATGATTCATCCTTGAATTGAGTTACGCTAGATTACCCCGCGGTCATTTTGGACTGCGAGACACAATCCACTATCCGGCCACGTCCCTGTGTCCGTTAGAGGGTATGCGAAAGCTCTTGTGGTTTACTCCCCTTGGTAGACCACAAGTCTTCTTGAAAGAACGTAGATAGACCTATCTTCCAAGAATATTTTTAAGACAAAAATCTCCACATCGCAGGATGGAGATAATCAGACCTCCAAATAAATCTAGAGGTCTGGTTATCCCTACCTAACATTCGTTAGTAAATAATTTTGATTATCGTAGTAAGCTGATTTGAGTATTGGACTTCAAGAAAATTAGCCTCACCAAAGACTCGTGAACATCCAACTATTTTGATGCACACACTTCAGTTATAAACGAATTTTTGAGCATTCTGACAATTTTTTTTGGAACTACTGCTTTTTTAGAGGTCGATTTTTCAGAGTCACAGGGATGCAAGCTTTGATAAACTGGCACAAGCCGTTTCTAGAAATCTACAATTCACAAATTCAACCTCGTTCATACCAAGTACGTAAATTCAGTAGGCTGAACTCGTTGTCAGATACTGAGATATCGCCGTAGCCAAAAAAAGAGACTTGAAGACCAAAATCAGAATAATAAGTTTTCAAAGAACAAATTTGATGAGCCATTTTAACTGGCTTAAATCCATTATTTGGATCATGGATTCATTGGAAGATACCCAGCAGATACCTTCCCAAAAACCCACCAACT
>AGAU01000558.1 GCA_000224765.2 SAR324 cluster bacterium JCVI-SC AAA005
TGCACCATATGCCTCCAAGGCCCAGACCTCCATCTCACCAAAGCGCTGACCACCAAATTGAGCCTTACCACCAAGAGGTTGCTGAGTCACCAACGAGTACGGACCAATTGAGCGAGCATGAATCTTCTCGTCCACCAAGTGGTGCAGCTTCATGATGTAGGCATAACCGACTGTGACTTTCTGGCTGAAACGCTCTCCGGTTAATCCATCATGAAGCCAGACTTGCCCAGAGTGATTTAACTCTGCCAAATCAGCCATCCGGTGAATGTCATTCTCCGTTGCTCCATCAAATACAGGAGTTGACATGTGGATGCCTACTTTATAGCGCTTCATGAACTCAAGAAACTCGTCATCACTCATCGCTCCCAAGTGCTCCTGAGCAACTTTGGACTCATAGATTTGACTGATGAATTCACGCAGCTTCTTGACGGGTTGCTGCTCCTCAAGCATTTCTTCGATTTTGCTACCCAATCCCGAAGCCACACGCCCAAGGTGTGTCTCTAGGACCTGGCCAATGTTCATTCTGGATGGCACCCCAAGTGGGTTGAGTACGATGTCCACTGAAGTTCCATCTTCCATGTAAGGCATGTTTTCGATGGGCTGCACTGTGGAGACAACACCCTTATTGCCGTGACGGCCAGCCATCTTGTCACCGACAGAGAGCTTGCGCTTGGTGGCGATGTATACCTTGACCATCCGAATCACACCCGGAGGCAGATCATCACCCTTGGACAACTTTTCACAACGATCCTCAAAGACGTTGTCCATCATTTCTTTCTGCTGCAACGCATTGTGGATCAACGTCTGAACCTTGTTGTTGGTTAAGGCGTCTTCCATCTGCATCTCATCAATAGCTCCACGCATAAAGGGAACTTTCTCAATCGCTTCACGAGTCATTTCTGTTCCTGCAGGAACCAACACATCACCCTGCATGTTGCGCAGATCTTCTCCCAGAGCTTGCCCGCTGGCAATTGAGCAGACTCGATCCAGCAGGTTCTTGCGAATAATGCGAACCTCATCCTGATGATCCTTCTCATAGCGGCGCAGCATGTCCTTTTCGATCTGGCGAGTCCGTTCATCTCGCTCTACCCCCTCGCGGTTGAAAACAATCACGTCGGTGACGACACCCTCCATACTCTGTGATACACGCAAGGAGGTATCTCGGACATCGCCTGCTTTCTCACCAAAAATCGCTCGAAGCAGTTTTTCTTCAGGATTGAGCTGAGTTTCTCCTTTCGGGGTGACCTTGCCAACTAGAATATCTCCCGGACGAACGTAAGTGCCGATTCGAATAATTCCACTCTCATCCAGGTTTCTCAGCGCCTCTTCACTTACGTTAGGGATATCACGTG
>AGAU01000557.1 GCA_000224765.2 SAR324 cluster bacterium JCVI-SC AAA005
TTTTTATGATTAAGTACAAGGACGGACTAATTCTAACTCAAGAAAGTATTAGAGAACCATTGGATCAGGATCCCAGCGAAGGTCAGGGCTGGAACTGGGAAGATTACGAGTGATTAACTTTGGGGGGGCCACAGCATTCTTTTTTGAAGTGCTGGTTCCTCTGGTAGTGTGTTGAAGAACTTGAATTTATCACATGAAGCACACCTAGGGCAGTTAAAAGGTTCTGATAGAACGCACCAAAACATTTTGCAATGTTTGGCTGCTTCTTTTAATTTCATTTTCTCCCTCTAAGATGAGGAAATGATCTGGTCCTTGGAGATGCGCAGTGCGGCTGATGAAGAGCTTTTCTACACATAAATTCCAACTAATCCCCTCTCAAATCCACCTGCTTCCTCATCTGCTTTCCATTCAATCTTTTGAAAAGTCAGTTTATCTGCTCCTTCTTTATCAAGTTTTTCTGCAAGCTCTTCATCTTCCAAAGCAGCACTTGCTAAAAGTTCTTTCAGATCGATATTGGTATAGCTGTTCATAAATCCTCCATAGTTGTTATGTAATTGAATTATGATGGTTAGATAATAATTCAAGAAATGCTACTTGGGGAGGAGGACTGGGGGAGAACTTGTCAAGAATCAGATGAAAAGCAATTGATGAGCTACACGATCGCATCAACCAAATCCAGAATACCAGCATGAGGAGTGAGAATGACCAAAGCAGAAGCATTTCATCAAGCTTGGCAACTAGGGATGAAGGCAGATTTCTCAATTGTCGATGAAATCTATCATCCAGAGTACTCATCTTTTGATAGGTCAAATGGAATCTGGGTCAATTTGGATTCTGATAAAACAATTATGACCACCATTAGTGAATACATCATCTTTGGGCCTTACCGAACAATCTATGAAGACAGCAATTTTTTGCTAGTTGAAAGGTACGCTAGAGCAACTTTCTCAGAAGATCCTCAATATGAATTTTCAGTTGCAGCAGTTAGTTACAAAGACAGCAAAATCATTACTCAAGAAAGTCTGACAGAAAAATTAGACTACGACCCCAGCGAAGGCCAAAACTGGAACTGGGAAG
>AGAU01000556.1 GCA_000224765.2 SAR324 cluster bacterium JCVI-SC AAA005
GGTGCTTGGTTGATCAGTCAGAGTGCAGCTCTGAACGCATTGACTGCGGGCGATGAGACGGCAGCGACGCTTGGCATTCCTGTGATGCAATTTCGCCTAAGCATCTTTGTAGTGGGGGCGTTGATCACCGGGGTGATGGTTGCCTTTTCTGGAATTATTGGTTTTGTGGGGCTGATGGTCCCCCATATCTCGCGAATGATCGTAGGTGGCAGCTATGTAAATGTTTTGCCTGCATCGGCAATAATTGGCGCTATCCTCCTTCTTTGGGCTGATATTACCGCACGAACGGTAATGGCTCCTGAGGACATACCGATCGGAATAGTTACTGGTCTAGTTGGTGGGATTTTCTTTGTATGGCTTCTGGGTCGCTAGAAGACAACTAGTCTTTTGATAGTTTTTGAATTTTTAGTAGAAAACCAACTAGGCCACAATATTTTCTTTTAATAGCTGACAATCTGGATACCAGTGTTGGACACAATGTAATTTTTGAGTCTGTTCCGGAGATAGCACCTTAATACCTTCACTCTTAGGATTTCTTAGGGTTGTCAAATTTCAAAATCTACTAAGGACAAGATCCAAAAAAATCTCATGAAAAAGTTGAAACAAATGCATGCAAGTTAACGTGCATCCGACTCTATCAGTCTGCACCAGATGCAAGGAGAAAGATGATGGTCCTAGTGACATTGATCGAGCTGGCTATCGTCTGACAACACTGATTCACTCGAAATTTGTGGACAGTGAAGCTGCCAAGCTTGGCGTTACACTGCGTGGGATACGCTGTATGAGCCAGTGTAAGAGGCCCTGCGTCATAGCGTTATCGGGGCTATCCAAATATACTCTACTGTTCGGTGATCTTGTTGCATCAGCTCACGCTAATGACATCCTCCATCTCACAGCCCAGTATGCAAATTCATCAGATGGATTGATCCGGCGATCGGATAGGCCGAAACCTCTTCGTAAAGGTATTCTGGGCCGTGTCCCTCCAATTAAGGCTGATAACGAACTAGTTGACCCAAATTTCACACTTTTTTTAAATCCTTGATAGAAAAAGCGTATATCAGCAGCCGGGTTTCTTAGTTCAAAATAACTTAGAAACTCGAGTGATACTTGTGCTGGTAGATCTAAATGGGCATTTCATTGAAGCCTGTTTAGCCTAACGTTTTTTATTTCCCGTTACCCACCCAGTGGGAAAGTCCATTATCATATAAAGCCAATATGCGATCTCGATCATCAGTGGCTGGATAATAGGATACCTTTGGTCATATCTCATCAGAACAATTGTTCCGATGAAAGGTTGGTCACAAGCAGTGGAATATCATTGTTTCTCTA
>AGAU01000555.1 GCA_000224765.2 SAR324 cluster bacterium JCVI-SC AAA005
GGCATCCTTTGTTTCACGTCGTTTGACGAAGCGTGTAACGACTGCTGTCTGACTGTTGATCACTGCATCAAGATTGAGGATATTTGAAGTCTGAGTTGCTAAACATTTGATTCCCAGAGTGATTTTGTATGGTCCGACCTTGCTGCCACTAGAGAAGTTGGCTTTGAAACCACCATCTTCGCTGCGCCTTAGGAAATAAGTAATCGTTCGGTCTCCCAGAGTGTAAATATTGAGATCCATGCCCTTCGATGGTGCAATGCATTCTTGCATAATTATGTTAGCGTTGCGATTGGTTGATTCGACCAGATGCATCGCATCAAGAAAACTATGTTGATTTCAGTGAGAAATATTTCAGGTCCTTGGAATCCTGCGATCGTCTTGATGATCACGGAGAAGCTAAGAGTGGGCTTAACCAGATCAATGTCAATGGGGAACTTGGCCAGTATGGCCTTGGGAACAGGCAGGTCGTTTTGAGCCAGGATTTGCTGGGAAAAAAGTTTGTCTTTGATGATTTCGATACTGTTCGAATTATTGATTGTGTAGATACCCAGTCGCTTAATTTGACGAAGGATCACCAGCATGAAGTAGGTTGTGCTAGCTCCCATTCGGAGCATCACAAAATCAGGTAGTTCGTGTTTTTTTCATTAATCAGGATGATTTTCTCATCTTCGTGGGTGACAATTAAGTTAAATTACTCTGGACGAAAAGCTTCCAGCTTAGTCCCGTCCGCTTCGGCCTCAGAGAGCAGACGATAAATTTCGCAAGCTTCTGGTATTAGTTCTGTGACGTCTTTTCGGTAAATGATCCAACCTTTCATGGCGTATGCTATTTCTCAAAAAAAGAGAGAGGGGAGCGAGAGGCAGTTTGAGCTGCTTCTGAAGTGAAAGAGAATTTCTCCAACATGCTTTGAGAAAAGTTCTGTTGAAAAAAGAGCGTCTCTGCTGATTTCTAGCTGTACCCGAACAAGTTTTTATGAAACTGGAAGCTGCTTGCTGAAATAACTGAAAAATTGTGATTTATGAAAAATGTTATACTAAATCAAATTGAGCTCTTTCCAAGAATATGGTGGGTGTCAAAATATCTTTAAGATCGAAAGCCAGTCCCAAACTCTACAAGAGATATCAATGCTCAGTTCAATGAAAGATAGAGTGCCCATTTGACTTGCCAAAGCCCCATCTCAAGGTGACGTAGTCTTCAAATTGGTCCCTGCCAAAACGAATATTTAGTTTTTTGTTGAACTCATGATC
>AGAU01000554.1 GCA_000224765.2 SAR324 cluster bacterium JCVI-SC AAA005
CTGATCGTCTTGTCTGTTAGTAGTTTTAATGGACTAACGTTCATTTGTATTAAACATTAAAAAAAGAAAAGTATTTTACAAAATTTTTAAGGTAAGAATAATGAAGAAAATTATCAATATCAATAGTTTAAACGAATTTTTAGATCATTTTTTAACAAAAGAAATAGGTCTCACAGAAAGTCAAATAAAAAAAATTCAAAGCAAGTGCCAAAGTCTACACGATTTTGTTTCTCTTACTGAAAATGATTACGACGAAATAAATAAAAGCATAAAAAACAAAATAAATGCCCAAAAGATAATAAAGATAATTAATTATATTGTGAATAAAAAAGTAGATGAGAACCGAAAAGTCAGTGAAAATTATATCCTTTCTTGTTGTAGAGTCTTTCTTGTAGAATTAAATGAAAAAGTAGAAAATCTTACTTTAAGCGATTTAAATATAAACCCTCATTTGTGTTCGCTATTAGGTTTTAATAACGTAAGAAAAATGATCGAGTTAAATGTATATATGAGGAGTACAAGAGGTATGGTTACTTCTTTTGGGTTTCTATACGAAAAATTTTGTTTACTTGCAAATTCAAATATAACAAAGTTAAAAGCAGGATTTGATTTTCAAAAAAATCACAAGAATGGGAAAATTACTTGGATCCAATATAAAAGTGGTCCAGATTCAATGAATAAAGGTATGGTTGAAGAGTGGGAAAAAAAGATAGAAGAAAAGGTGCAAACAACGAAGTCAGATTATGATGGAATTATTGGAATAGGCTATGGGAATGAAAGCCAAAAGAATATAACGCTGTCCATGTTGAGTAGTTCGAATATTCAATTTCTTGTAGGTAAAAAGTTTTGGGAATTTATCTCGGAAGACCCAAATTTTTGTAGCTACATGATGGATCTTCTAGAAGAAGCTAGTCAACAAGTACAGCAACAATCTTTAGATGTCGTATTGGATAGAGCAGTAAATAGAATCGAAAATGAATTTAACAATTTAACTATTTCTCTAAGTCAATATTATGATCAAAATTGGTGAAGGTAAAACTAATCTACATTAGAAAATGAAAATTTTAAAAAAAATTTTGCTAGCGACAAGGAATATTATGATTTTTCGCATGTTTTAGCTTCCATTTTGTGTAAGTCACAAAGGATATTCTCTTAACTCCTTGATCAGCATTAATTACACTAGTGTTCCCATGTAAGTCAACATGACTCTGACATAAAAGTAGTGATTGTTCCGCTACATCAACTGCAATTCGATATTTTGGCATAACAAATAAACCACCTTTAGCTTCACCTCCAACATCGATTTTAGTTAAAGTACTATAACCAAATTCTAAATCACCTCTGTCAAAGTGTAACCGACTTTCATAGTTTACATTAATCGCTACAGTTGTAAGTGGTGTGTTGAAAACAGTGAAACTAGGATGCACTAAATTTTCTTTAGCCCAATGCATCATTTCACTATATTTATCATTCATTATATCTGAAAACGCATTACCAATACCTTCAAAGAATGGTTTCGACTGTTCCCATTTTTCTGGATATTCTTTTGAAAAACCCGATGGTTTACCAAGTTTTCGGTATCGGTCATAATTATATCCAGCCATGAATGAAGTAACAGGGTTACAGTAAGCTGATTTCAGGACTTTCCCATTTGATGTGACTGGAAAAGCTTTAAATGGATTACTAGGGTGTGGGATTGCATCTACTACATTTCTCCGATATTTTTTAAATGCTTGAAGATTAAATTCACCAGCAGCTGAATTTCTGCTGAGTGAAGGTCTAAATAATTGGTCAATATTCCCATAAATTGATTGTGCTGTTTGAACTGCTTTTTCAGAAATCACACTAGTCCGGTATCTGAGTACTAGTCGTGAATCCTCCTCATCATAAATATCGCAATCGGATTCAATTATTCTATCAAAACATGCTTCAGTAACTGTCTTACCTTCATGTTCTAAAACTTCATTACTACTTAATGCTGGCTTTATAAATAATTTTGGAGCACTCATTGTTTATTTATTGATGCATTTCTAACAAGGATGGTTGAACATGTTTATTACCAATCATTCTTTCCCATGTTTCTTCAGAGGTGTTTTCATACCTTGAATAAGGGAAATTTTTGACCTTTGGTATACTTTCCTCTTTGAGCAAAGATTTGACGAGCTTTCCTGCAGCTAAGCCCAAGCTGACAGGCACTGCATTTCCAATTTGCTTATATTGTTCGATAATATTTCCGGTAATTTTCCATTCATCTGGAAATTCTTGGATACGCTTATATTCCTGAACACTCAGAGGCCTGTCTTCTTCAGGATGGGCCAAATCAGTTGCTGGCATTGCTGGATGCGTAACAAGAGTTGGAGAAGGTTTATCCCAAGCCAATCTCCGGAAGAACCCAGTTTTTCCTCCCCCAGAACCATATGAACCACCCATTGCTTCCTTTTGTAGTTCTAAGGGTAAGTTTCTCCAATACTGCCCGGGCTTAAGTAATCTGTAGTATCTCAACCGTTTCTCAGGAAAATTAATATGGGAGTGTCCATCTTTTGGAAGACCCTTGACTGCATCCTGAAATGTTCTCCACTTTGGTAATTCGAATGAACCGTCCTCTGAATGCGTTGGCATCAGATGTGGAGGTTTTTTACCGTTTCTGCCACAGACTATAATTACTCTCTCTCTCTTTTGCGGTGATCCAAAATTTGCTGCGTTATATAAGTTGAAGCTGCACGCGTAACCTTCATTTCTCAGTAAACTTAAAACATGTAGCAGGGCACCCCCTTTTGCTTCATCCTCGTTGAGAGGCGGATATCCCTTTCCCCTTTCAGAATGGGGTCTATGAACTAAAGGGGCAGATAGCAAACCTCGTACATTCTCGATAATTGCGTATTTCGGTTGGAGAGCAATGATTCTATGAATAAATGTTAGAAATACGTTTCCACGTGTATCTACAAAAGATTGCCTCTTGCCAGCCGTACTGAAAGCCTGGCATGGGGGTCCTCCCACAATAAGATCAATGTCATCTTTTTCACCTAATCCGGCTGCTTCCCGTATCTGCCGAGGAGAATACTCATTAATATCTGATATCAAGGGAAGGTTTGGCTTGTTTTCGGAGATAGTATTTTGACAAGCTCTATCATTTTCACATGCTAGTTTAATATCTATTCCTGCTCTCTCAATCCCATTATCGAGCCCCATTGCACCACTGAAAAAACTCAAAGCAATTGGCTTTTCTACATCTCTTGATTCCATTTTTGACTCACAAAATAGCTACGTTTATTTTTTTCTTTTAAGAGGCTTTTGTACCTATTTCTATAAATATTTCTGCTAACCCTCTTGGCACTCTTGTGAGGTACATCTGTTTGAATTTAAAGTTTTTGTCGAATGGAGTTCGTGTGAGTTCAGAATAATCACAGATATGTTCTATTTCTTTCCTTCTTTCTACTAGCGTTTGATACGTGATTGGAGTTGTAAACTGAACGTTTTTTTCTAACTCGATCTTTCTATATGGAGGATCCTGCTTGCACCACTTGTCCGGCTCATTTGAAATGTAAAACTGATTCTCTACAAAAGAATAAGATTTAATCACATTAACTAATGAGTTTTGATAAACAAAATAATGAAAAACAATATCTCCTCTTCTTGGCTCAAGCATGATTTTATAGTTATTATGATTTTTTACATAATCACTATGTATTGGGCAAACTAGATAAATTCCTTCTCTATCATAAAAGTGGTTATTTATTTCTAACCAAAAACTTTTGTTTGCCATAGAATCAATCATGATTGACCATAACCTTGAAGTAAGTCAGATTAATTAATCGCCACTGATGTGCAGCTTTAAAATTTTTTTGCTTATCGAACTAGGAAGAGAGCTTTCTGAAAATTTTACAGCTCATTATCTTAGTGAGATAGCGAAGTTAATACCAAATTGGGGATAATTCAACACGTCAGTCTGAGTACTTGTCCCCAAGGAACCGTTGAGACTCCTTGATGGTTGTTGATTACCCAAAGCACCGGAAACTGCGGTTCATCAGGGAAAGTCCCGAGTCCATCAGTCAGGTAGACTGCAAGATTGATGGTCTCTGCATCTTGGTATTTTTCCAGCTGGTCAAAAAATGGACGAAAGTCTGTTCCACCACCACCCCTGGGCTTTGGAAGATCTTCTGCGCTAAGCAAAGGGTAAGGCCCATAGATAGTAGCATCAGCGAAGTAGAGTTCAACTTCTGTTTCAGGTGACTGATTGAGTAATCCCACTACTTCTGTGTAGAACAGACTAAGCTCTCTCTGACTAACTGAACCGCTAGTATCGATACAGATCGAAACTCGCATGGCCGTCTTTTGTAGTTCTTCTAGGTAGAGCCCTTGCCCCACAAATCGCCGATCAATTCCAAGCCAGTCGGCTTGGCTGTCTGGAAGATACCTGGCAAGCAAGCTCTTCCAATCCAGCTGTGCATCCTCGAGGGCCTCCAACTCTCGTTGTAATCCAAAAGGAAGAGTCCCCTGCCCCCTTTGCTCCTGCTCCTTTCTGCTGCGTTGCAGAGCATCCTTCCAATATTCCCTCAGGGCTGCAAATGATCCCTCACTCTGATTTTGCTCTTGGGCTGCTCCAGAAAGATCACTCTCCTCGCCATCATTGAGGTTTTGTCTCTCCACCAGATCCATCAGCAGTAGTGGCACTTCAACCATGGAGTGCTGCAACTTCTCATAGACT
>AGAU01000553.1 GCA_000224765.2 SAR324 cluster bacterium JCVI-SC AAA005
AAATCGGCGCTGAATCAAAAGTTATTAGAATCGTTGCTTAAAATCAAATATTATTTCCTATCAACTACCATAAGAGTTCGTGATGGTCAGCTAAGTTTCTAAGCCCAAATATATGAATGTTGATCACCAAGGCCACACGTGAGGGAATTCCTCTTTTCTTTTTTCAATTCCACTGAAGTGACCAATCACATCTCCAGCATCTATTCGGC
>AGAU01000552.1 GCA_000224765.2 SAR324 cluster bacterium JCVI-SC AAA005
GTGTTGTCTTAAAAATTTCTTTCAAAGATCCCCGGGTATCACCCAGTAATCTGCGACCTGAATTCACCTTCTCTTCAGATGTAGAGACTACCCTGGTGATCTCTTCTGCTAACTCTGATGTCTGTACTGCGAGCTCTTGAACCTCCTGTGCTACTACCGCAAAGCCAGCTCCATGTACACCAGCTCGGGCTGCTTCAATCGAAGCATTGATAGCCAGCATGCGAGTCTGCGCAGCAATCTCACCAATCAACGAGGTAATCTTTGTAACGCTTTCTATCGAAGATCCAAGCTCTTCCATTGTGTTAGAAAAGCGCTGCATCTGTTCACTGCTCGCCTGCGCCTGACGGCTCATCTGCTCACTCCCTTTAGTGGCCTTGGTAGCCAATTCATAGTTTTGACTGGCCTGTGCATTCAATTCCAAAGTTGAGGAGTTGATCTCCTCCAGGGAGGCTGCTTGATCCGAAGCTCGATCTGCCAACTGTCGACCTGTACTCTCTAGTATGCTGGACTCCTGCTGCACCTCGTGTGAGGCTTGCTGCAGCAGCAACTGGCTTTCGCGCTCCTTAGCTAGTATTTCCTGCAGCTGACTCGCCAACTGCTCAATCTGTTTAAACGCCTGCTTCTCCAGGCGCTGCTTCTCCACAATGTCAATGACCAGAACCAGAAACGGGGGCATGAACAGCAACACACAACTCAAACCAAAAACCGAAACGGTATAAGTGGAGGGGATGAACTTGAGGACTGTGAGGACTTGAACCGAGAAGTAAACGACGATGATCAGCGTGGCCAAGATAAACGCAATTCGCGCTTTCACGGACATCTTTGACATTGGACTCCTGGAGGTCGGACAATGACTACAGCATCCTGGGTTCCCCTCAGAAAACTCGGACCAGAGTCTCTTGAGAAGGCACGACAACTGCGCAACGCAGAAATCTTCTCCAAGTCAGGAGATGAAATGGACGAATGATTTCTAATTGCTCAAAGCCAATCTGGCGATCGCTGAAGCGGAAGGCATCAAGAGCTACTGCTTGGGTGATAGGTTACTTTACAGCCATCACTAACCACACCGCCTACCGTAGCAGCAAAGGTTTTGATACTGATTCAGAGTTTCCAAGGACTGTAATTGACCTGACGGATTCACTGTGACTGCCCCTCGGAGGCCCGACGGATTATCCGCATCACTTCCACTATTAACTCTGTTGTCTTAAAAATTTCTTTCAACAACCCTTGGGTATCACCCAATAATCTATAACCTGAGTTCATCTTCTTTTCGGATGTAGAGACTACCCTAGTAAGCTCTTCTGCTAACTCTGTGGAATGCTTTACTTGGTCAAGCTCGCTCTTGGCGGCACTCTGGCTGCGAAGGCTGCAGGTGAAGGAAAGCTCAATTGCTGCTGTTTCAAGTCTACGACATCTTTAATCGGAGAATCCTTTTGTACCACTAGAATCCCCTGAATGAGTTTGTCTTTTTCTAGTGCAAAAGCTCGTTATCCAGGCTTCTATGAGAACACACACATAGTGATATGGATTCATGTATATAAAATCATAGCGTCCATCAAACACCCACTGTTCAAAAGTCGGTATGTCCTTGGCTGTGCCGGCTTGCAACTTGAACCCCAGAACTTTGTCAGTTGGCTTGCCGACTGCTGTGGTACAATTCTGATGGTGTAGGTCTACGCCCAAGCTGACCCATTTGCCAGCCAAAGTAGTCAAATTAGCAAAAAACAGTTCATCTTTTTTATGTTGACTCCATCGCTTTGTTTCAAACTCTTTAACAAAGAGAAGCGAAATCTATATTTGAATAGCTAACGATATTGCTAGATTTTCTTTCTACCATCACACCAGCATGTTTTCCAACTCTTGGACTACATCCGCTGGCTGAATACTGATCAAGCAGTTTGTGTGGCTAAATTGGCAGGTTCGGTCGAAGCAGGGAGAACAAGGCTCAGCTCGATACAGGAAACGAGCATTTGGACTGAGAGGACGGGTCCACGTTGGGGAGGTAGAACCAAAAACCGCTAGTTGAGGACGCTGCAGCGCTGCCATGATGTGCATACTGCCAGAATCATTACTCAGCAATAATTTTGCTCTGGATAGCAATGCCACGAGCTGCGGTAAGTTAGAACGACCACACCAGTTCTCAACGCCAGACAACCCTTGGGCAATCTTCTCACCACTGGCATGATCCGCTGGAGTGCCCAGAATCAGGATGGATTCGTTCCATTTCTGAGATAGCTGAGCGGCTACCTCATGATAATAAACTTCTGGCCATTGCTTGGCTGGTCCATAGATCGCCCCAGGAGCCAACGCGATAAAACTTTTGGGTAGCGCAGGTAGACCTCGTAACTGTTCACTGACCCATTCTTCGCTCAACTCAAGCTGCGGAAACACCAATGGAGTCTTGGTATCCCCTGGATTGAGAAGGTGCAGGTACTCTTCAACAAGATGCCGTGTGCGCGGTTTCCAAGCAGGTCGTATAGCTGGACGCAAAAGCCAACGCCTGCCATCACCAGAGTAACCAATGCGTTCTGGAATGCGGCTGCGCCAAGCCATCCATGCGGAAGAAAAGCTGGGCGGTAATACATAGATCCGCTGGTAATCTTGGTTGACAAACTCAGTACCAAAATCTCCTGCCTTGGCTAGTTCTCGGTCAAAAGGCAAGAGATTTCCCCGATGAGGCAGCGGTAATCCTTCAAAACCTTTACGGACGATCAGGTCCACTGTCGTTTCGGGAAAACGTTCTAACACCGCTTGACAAAAAGCTGTCGCCATCATCAGGTCGCCCAACCAGTTCGGCATGCGAATCAGAATCTTTGTTGGATCAGTCATGGGACTTGATTTAGACTAACAATATTATATATATTTATATATTATGATTTTTTATTAAAGTTTATTTTGAGGAAAATGTGGACTTTCTTGGACTGCTTGGTTTTGTCATCTTCTGGGTTATATTGCAACGTTGGATTCTGCCGAAGTTTGGGGTGCCCACCTGAATGAACCCCAACGTTTGACGCGTGCCAGCAAAGAAAGAGAGGAATTTTTCAAAAGAAAAGCAGATCGCCAACAAGGCCGAGAAACCTGTCTAAGCGATCCACCTCAGAGAAGTGGTTCAGGCTTGATTGCTCGGCAGATCGGATGCTCGAACACCAAGCGAGCAACTCTTTTCAGGAAGGCATTCACCTGCTCTGGAGCTGAACCGACCAAACGTTCAGAGTCTGTAAGCAACAACTGTAGCTCTTGTAGGTCCAAAGGCAGTGCTGGATCTTCTGCCAAGCGCTGCAGCAGATTGTTTTCTAAGCGAATTCCGCTGCGGAGTTCTTCCGCTACTTGTAGTGCGTGCTGCTTGATGCAGTCATGCAACTGCTCTCGACCTCCTCCCTTGCGTACAGCTGCCATCAAAATTGTTGTGGTCGCTAGGAAGGGGAGTTGCTGATCCACCTCGCGACGGATCAGATCCTCATAAAATCCCATCTCCTGCAAAATGGTCAGCATGGTCTCCAACTGACCATCAAAAGCCCAGAAGGCTCCGGGGAGCGCTACCCGCCGCACAACTGAGCAAGCAACGTCGCCTTCATTCCACTGGTCCCCACTGAGCCCCATCAACATATTCACATATCCATTGAGCACTTGATGCAAGCCAGTAATACGCTCAGCATTGCGAGCGTTGACCTTGTGGGGCATTGCCGAAGAACCAACCTGACCAGACTGGAAGCCCTCTGTGAACAATCCTTGCCCTGACATCAGTCGGAGTGTCTTGGCCAAGCTACTGATACCAGAGCTCAACCCGAACAAGCAATGCGCCACTTCTGTATCGAGACTGCGTGGGTAGACCTGACCTACAGCCTGG
>AGAU01000551.1 GCA_000224765.2 SAR324 cluster bacterium JCVI-SC AAA005
AACCAGAAAGTATTATCTTCAATGACCTCAGCTTGTGGCCAAGCCAATTCACGTTTGAAAACTATCCCAATGGATGGCAGGCGCTGAGAATAGATTTTTCTATATTTTACAAAAATTCTGCCATTGTTGCCGTTTTTTCAGTGATCGGGAATCTCATCTCTTGCGCCTTCACAGCATATGCTTTTGCACGGCTTGAGTTCAACTTTAAGAGATTCTGGTTCGCGTTGATGATGATGACATTGATGCTACCTTATCATGTAGTCTTAATCCCACAGTATATTTTGTTTTTAAAACTTGGCTGGGTGAATACTTATTATCCACTCATAGTTCCAAAATTCTTGGCCCAGGAAGCCTTCTTTATTTTTCTGATGGTTCAGTTCTTTAAGCAACTACCGCGGGAATTGGATGAATCTGCCATGATGGATGGATGTTCTGTCTTTAGAATTTTCTTCAAGATCATTGTACCCCTCTCAATACCAGCCTTTGGAACGGCAGCAATCTTTTCATTTTATTGGACCTGGGAAGATTTTTTTGGCCCTCTGATTTACCTGAACGATATTGAGAAATACACAGTGCCACTTGCCCTGCGAGCATTTGTAAGTGCAGAGGATCTTTCTTTTTATGGTGAATCCTTTGCGATGTCTATTCTATCACTGATTCCAGTGTTTATTTTCTTTATAATTTTTCAAAGATTTATTATTCACGGAATCGCAATGAGTGGGATTAAGGGTTAGCAACATGGCAAACATATTATTGAAAAACATTAGTAAGCATTTCGATAGTGTGAGAGCCATTGATCAGGTCAGCTTTGAGGTCAGAAATGGCGAATTTCTTGTTTTGGTAGGGCCCTCAGGCTGTGGTAAATCAACCTTACTGCGCTCAATTGCGGGTCTAGAAAATATAACAGGAGGCCAGATTCACATTGACGATAAGAATGTCACAGAGATTCATTCTTCAAAGCGTGACCTTGCAATGGTTTTTCAGTCCTACGCGCTCTACCCGCACATGAACGTGTACAAGAATCTATCGTTTGGCCTGGAGACAATGAAAATCCCCAAAGATGTTATAGATGAGCGGGTTCAGAAGGCAGCCCAGATCCTTCAAATCGACCAACTGCTGAAGAGGAAACCCAAGCAACTTTCAGGAGGACAAAAACAACGTGTCGC
>AGAU01000550.1 GCA_000224765.2 SAR324 cluster bacterium JCVI-SC AAA005
GGGAACACTCCGTTTCGTTGTGTTTCTTATTTTTCCTGATGAAACAATTGAAGATGGGACCTTTCTTCTTTGGCACGCTTTCTTTCAAATAATTGATTCTGGGGCCCTAGCAGAATTAGACGCAGGGTCAAACTTTCCAGGGAAGCTCGTAGCGATCGTTACGATCTTCATAGGCTTGGTTCTTTTTTCTAGCATGGTTGCATTCATCACTCAAGAATTTGAAAATCGCATATCCACACTCAAGAAAGGTAAGAGCCAAGTCCTTGAAGAGGATCATGTCCTTATCGTTGGCTTCAGCGAGAGAGTGATTGAGATCAGCAAAGAATTAATTGTAGCCAATGAGTCAGACTCTGGTGTTGTCGTTATCGTTGCAGAGATGGACAAAGAGGCGATGGATGACTATCTCCGAGACTCTATACAAGACTTCAAAACTACTAAAATCATCACAAGGAGTGGTTCTACCACTAGTATAAGAAATCTCAAAGGAGTTGGCATTCAGCATGCCCACTCAGTGGTCGTCCTCAATAATGCAAAGTCTTCAGACAACAACGACTCCAAGGAATTGGCTGATGCAAGAGTTATCAAGACAATCATGGCAGTAGTAGCTGCGAGAGGGGATGAAGCACCACCTGTCATCGCTGAAATTCATATTGAGCGCTACCGGCTTCTCGCAGAAACGATCGTCCAAGGCAAAGTTACGACAATGAATGAGGCTGATATTCTCGCGAGAATGTTGGTGCAAACCTCGCGTAATAAAGGTCTGGCGATGGTATATGCAGATTTGGTTGGCTTTGAAGGAAATGAATTTTATTTTTTCAAACCTGACGAGGGTTGGAATGGTGTAAACTTCGGTGACCTTCAATTTCAATTTATGGAAAGCGTGCCTTTGGGGTTGCGTCTTCCAACTGGTGAGATTTTGTTGAATCCACCCAGACAGTTTGTTCTCGGAGAAGAGGATGAAATTGTTGTTTTGGCAGAAGATGATTCAACTATAAACTTTTCATCTACAAAGGTTTTTGAACCTAAAGTTCATCCTTACAGCAATCAAAAGAAGGTAATTCCTGAAGAGAACCATCTGATTGTGGGCTGGAACAATAAAGCTCCAATTGTACTTAGTGAATATGCTGGTTACATGGCATCTGGTTCCTCCGTCGACTTACTAATCGAGGCAAACGCAGATCCTGAAATTCGAAATGACTTTGAGAAAATTGCTAGTAACTTTCCAGATATTCAAATGAACTTTAATGAGATCAATTTTCAGTCTGAGGAAGAGTTAGATAACTTGGGGCTACCTGGCTATACAACCGTCTCAATCTTAGCAGGAAGTGGGGATGAAGCCGAAGAAATTGATGCGCGAACGATTATGCGACTTCTGCAGATACGTAACATTTTCAAAGAAGCTGAGAAAAGTAGTGGTTTACCTATAGAAACCAAATTGATTAGTGAAATCGTCAACTCTGAGAATACTGAGTTGATTGTTCAGGTTGGAGTGAAGGACTTCTTGATATCAAACCAGTTCGTCTCCAGAATTTTTGCCCAAGTGGCTCTAGAAAAAGACGTAATGCGTGTTTATGTTGATCTATTTCAAAAAGAAGGAAGCGAGGTTTACATCAAGCCAATTTCGCTTTATTTCGAAAAGCCTGAAGGGCTTCATGTCACTTTTGCCGACTGTATTTTCGCGGCGCAACAAAGAGATGAAGTGTGCTTTGGGATTAAGCTAGGCAGCTTAGAAACTGATATAGAACACAATTTCGGCATTTACATTATTCCACCAAAAGATAGACACTATACTCTTAGAGATGGTGACGCCTTAATTGTTCTTGCTGAAGAAGAAGATTGAACCCTAAAATCTTGCGCTCATTCCCAAGTTGAAAAGATACTGATTGAAAGCCCCAGCATTTACCTTCCAGTTTTGAAATGCTCCCAGTGCATGAATTCTGAGACGATCATCTGCAGTAGGGTAGACCTCGATTCCGGCACTAATTTCATTACGATAATCCAGAAAAGCACTGTTCAATCTTGACTCAGAAACCATATCGTAGGTCCATTTTACAAATGGCAGTGGACTTTGAACAGGTTTGGATTTTGGATCAACACGATACTCAATAGCAACCGTAATTGCCTCCCTTTCAATCAATTGCTTGGCAGGAGAAATCCCATAATAGCTACCATGAATCAAATCTAAATCCAAATATGCCGTTCCAAAATTCAGCCTTGTTCCTGCAGAAATTAACTGCTCTGGTATTAAGCATTTCAAGTCACTGCAGGGATCAACTGGCTTTTCACTTTTCTTTGGAAAGAAACCCACCTGCAATGTAGGTTCAAGCAGACCGGAACCCAGCACACCATACCATGCTACGTTATACGCTAGATTTTGATCACTTTTGCCATTGCCTTCAGGTTGGTTAACGAACTGAATAACTACATATTGCGGGACTTCGTTTCCTCGGAATCTAAATTCATGAATCAACCCAAGTCCGACTCCATACAAATCTTGAATTCTTTCTCCCTGGATTGAATATTGGTACACATCCAAACCATTATTCATTCCCTCGCGGCCACCCTGCAACACAAATTGCTTGCCGATTTTTAGATTGAGATCAGTCCCGACACGATATTCTATAAAAAAGTACTCCAGGTTGCTCAGGGTACCGTCAGCATAGTTAGAGTCATCCAGATTC
>AGAU01000549.1 GCA_000224765.2 SAR324 cluster bacterium JCVI-SC AAA005
GAAGAGCGAAACCATCCTTTGATCAGTGCCTCTACGTAAGGTTCGTCATCAATTATCAGGATTTTCATAATTTTACTTTCAAAATAATTTTATTATTGAATTTTTATTTTATCAAAAAATGACAAAAAGGATCGTAAAAAAGTTTATTGTTCTTTTTAAACCTGCATCCTCTAGCCCGCATTGGGTTTTCAACCGAGCCAAGTTTTGTAAACTCAGCATCTGAGATTCTTCATCTTCTATCTCTGAAATGGCACAAGGTATGTAGCTAATATTTTGGGCTGCCATATTAAAGAGTTATTTTACTGCATGGTAGAAACCAAACATTAGAAAAATAAGAGAAAATTCGATCAGCCCCTAAACATGCGCAACAAAAAAATAATAGATTTATCTAAAAATTAGTTTGCTCTTCACTAACAACCATTTCTATATTGGCATAATGTGAATAATTTTATTAAACCCAAGATTATCTTAGCGCTAGACGACGAGCAACCCAGCCTGGATTTGGTTCAGGCTGTCTTTCGTAGGCCAACTTGGAAATTGATCTGCTTGCAGCAAGAAAATAAATTTCACGAGACGGTCGCAGAGATGCAACCGGACTTGATTCTGATGGACCAGAATCTAGCCCAGCGAACTGGGATAGAACTCTGTGAAGAGTTGCGTCGCTACAATCACCAAACTCCGGTACTATTTCTCTCTGCTGAGCAGGAAAGTGGCCGTGAGGAAGAGGCTTTAAAGGCTGGAGCACAGGCATATTTGCGGAAACCCATTGCGCCCTATCAATTGAGGCAGCAAGTGGAAAAACACGTTGTCTAGAGATCCCTTTTGCTCTCCGCCTTCTGCTCGTCAATAGCGCACCTGACGCTACAAAATTCCTCATGGAAAAAGCTCTTCCATTTCGCAGTTCCACAAATTTCTTTCAGAAGATCCTAGACTCCCTATCTGTCCACCTCGCTATCCTCAACGAGCAGGGGGTGATAGTCGCAGTTAATGATGCTTGGCGCCACCTCGGTATAGCAAACCATTACGAAGATTCTAACTGGGGAGTAGGGCGCAACTACCTGGGAATCTGTCAAGAAGCTATCGGAACTCAGACTGAAGATGCGAAAAATGCAGCCGAAGCAATCCAACAAATGTTGTGTGGTGAGAAGAACGCCTTTCAAATGGAGTATTCTTGCCATAGTGAAACAGAACAACGCTGGTTTCTGCTATCGCTGACACGTTTCAACTTCGAAGATAAAACTTGGTTAGTAGCTGCACACAAAGACATTTCGAAGGGAACTGTGGCCGAACAAGGTCTACAACTTCG
>AGAU01000548.1 GCA_000224765.2 SAR324 cluster bacterium JCVI-SC AAA005
AAGCCCGCACCACCTGTAATCAAAATTCTCATTAAGTTTTAGAAAGAAATGTGCAAGAGCGGTAACGTAGTTGACTGCTCTCCACTGAATGATTGTTGGATTAAGCTGTTGGCCAATAGGGTTGGGTTGATGGCTAGGATATGCTTAGCTCGATTGTAATCGAAAATACTGGGTGTAGTTTCTTGCTGGGCATTGAACATGTCATCTTGGATGCTACCACCTTGGCCAATCTCGTAGAGGCCAAACATCATTCCCCCGAAAACGCCAACAGCAGCTCCACGGGCGATCATACTGGTAACTTCGGTTGATTTCTGATCTTTCCAAGCCCACAAAGCCAGTCCACTGACAGCGCCAATCCCTCCTCCCCAGAGAGAATCAGTGAAAACAACTTCTAAATTTGTTTGAGCGTTAGATTGCTGAGGGGCTGCAAAGATTAGGGTGATAGCGCTCACGGTAGCGCATAGAGTACTTTTAATCCATTTACGAACCATTCAAACCTCCTGTTTGTGGTGAAAAACTTAAAAAGTTCCTGCAAGTACTGTTCTAGTTGTTTCTACTCCCACCAGCTCTGACGAGGATTCTTGCCTTTGTCCTGATAGGGGGGTAGGCATTCAATAACAGCACTGTCTGTATCATATTCGACTACGCGATAGTGAGGACTCCGGTCGAACTTCAGGCAGGCTCGGTATGCGTCATTCTTGAACTGCTTGGCATCGTGGTAGCCTACACGGGTAGTGCTGTTACATCCTGCTAAAATGCCTAGGGCACAAACCAAGAACAGTGGGCGCATTTCAAACCGGTCTACGAGCCACAGTGGGCCGATGGAGTGAGAGCATCTGCTCCGGGGAGAGGTATCTAGCCATATATTCTAAGACCATGGACCAGCTTTCGAGGTGGGAGTGCAAAATCTTGGCACCGTAGCGGTACTGCGTACTTGGATGAACTAGACGATAGTTTTTGACCAATTTGTTGAGTTCAGGTTTGTTGAGTTCTTCTTCTAATCCATATATTTCAACCAACCTCTGTGTACTGTTGGTACTTTTGTTGTGAAGTAGTCCAAGCAGCTCAGGATCAATTTTCAAATTTAGCTCCTCGTAGGTATCAAATATTAGTTGTCGGACACACATGGCTAGAATGTTCTCATCATCCTGAGGTCGTGACCAAAGAATTTCTAAGCGAAAGATGGCATTCAGTGTATCAGCTTCAGGATGTGCCTCTGTTTGAATCTCCATTGTCAACAGGTCCCCTGGTTGGTAGATTACATTACTACATAGGCCAGTGCCTGTATCATGAAATTTGATGAGAATGCCTTGATTGTCGGCAGTTACTTCGACAGTCTCTGGGACATCGTGAGACATACGGATGATTTCTGTTAGACGTCCATTGATTTCAGGAATCGTAGCGTCACCGGAATCTGGTCGAGCGAAGGAATACATGAGCTTCATTACACAAGAGAATGCCAGAAAATTTAGAGCCTCAGAATCATTGATTCTCTCTCAACTTGCAAGGATCGTGTGCTTTTCTCACATTCCTGCGTTGTATAGAAAGGCATCATTCCTGTGTGCTTTTTTGTCGCACAAGATCTTCATGAACAAAAAAATAGGATCTTTTTTCTACAAATATTTCTTTTTATCAACTATTACAAAAAATTTGAAAAATAAGAATATTGTTTAGTCTTTACCAAGACATTGATGTCTGTATTCTCTATGGTTTGACTATAATTCAATTGACAAGTAAAAAAATTTAGTAATATTAGCTGTTAAGTAAAAATTTTAGAATGAATTGGGCTCAGTATTGGATTCAAAAGACAACCAGTACAACGCTGGTCAACATTGCGTTTCTGGAAGAATGTGTCAACCAGCAAATCCCAGTGGATCTGGTTTGTAAATCTGAGAACTGGATTACTGCTTCCATTGTGCTTGCTACCGTCACAAAGCGTCAAGGTATAGTCTCGTCAAATCAGACATTGGCAGAACATCTTTCTCCCAAAGAAAACCCGCTCATTTATTGGCATCTACTTTCGATGGAAGAACCCGATCTTTTCATTCCATTAAAGACAGAGAGGGCAGCAGCGATTGCTATACAATCTCATCAGTTGTGTGTACCAGGGAGTAAAATTAGGTGGGGTGGTTCTATCTGTATAATGTGCGGAGAGTTTTTCACGGATGGACAAGCTGTTGATGTGGACTGGCTTTCAGAAGAGAATGAAATTTATCGGCAGCTTTCTATAGTTTCGGAACCATACTAGCCGACAGCTTTTCGTTTGTTCTTGCCATGTAACTTTTCAGAATCTTGCTCTTTTCTTTCAGAAGAAGATGCAGATTGTTCACCGAAAAGCGGATGGCGAGTATTATATTTTCCATCAGGAATCACTAGCTGCATCCCGATACGTTTTTCCAAATTTAGCAGTATCGGACCTTGTAAGTTGATGGTAATACTCGATAGTTCCCGAGCCATAGTCAAAATACAACGAACTTGAATCTGGTCAGCCGACTCTGCTTCCAGTTTGCGAAGATGATCTTCGTTCAAGTTGATGTGATAATCTGAGTAGGCGTAGGTTGGGGCCATGACAACGAAAGCAAGGTCTGGCGTATCCATGGAGTGTAGCCACTGAAAAGGAGACTCTGGCTCTTCATCGTTGAGCAAAACGAAATGTCGCTCATTTGAGAAGCCGAGTAGACCACTGGGCAAGGTAAGCACCTGACTATCATCAATTTCAACCTTACCGAACCGGGTGGTTTGCATACTCATGAAGCCTCTTTGATCGCTGGCCTAGGTGTTGGGTAGTTGGGTTTGATTTCTGAAAATACATCTTGCTTAGATAAGCAATTTCATTATTGTCCACGAGCCAGAAGATCTCGCAGATTCTTTAAGGAAACTGGTGATTTCTCTGCAGCACGTTTGTTTTCTTCCTGAATGCGGATGTACACTTCTTCCCGGTGAATGACGTAGTTTCGCGGAGCCTCAATTCCAATCCGGACTTGCTTCCCCTTGATTTCTATGACCTGGATCTTGACATCATCACCGATCGTAATGCTCTCACCCGACTTCCTTGTCAGTATAAGCATCTCGCCTTTCCGTTATTGGGAGTAGGGCGCTCAAAACATTTGATGGCATTTGTATGCGATCCTATGCTGGCAGGGCGCTTGGAATCGAGTTCTGCGAACAATGTAGGCTTATCGCAAAAAATCTGTCAATGATGGCTGAATGAGGCGACTACCGGCGTCCAAAGAAACACGGTTGTTCAGTTCAGCAGTTTTCAGATGCAGGGCAGATTCCGCCAAATCAGCATCGCGAATCTCGGAGAGTCGGCGCTCCTGATCGAAGATCTGAACTTCCTGTTTCTGTTGCGCTTCTTGCAGATCACGCATTGTGTTTCCTATAAAAGCACGTTGCTTTAAGACCTGCTCCAAGGCCAATTCTAATTCTTGCAATTTTTCTGCAAGAACAGAACCATCATTAGTTTCCAAGGCTCTTTCGAGCGACATCAGCAGAGAGAAAGTATCTACTTCGATTTCTCCCTCTCCCAACAACAACTCATTCGCAGTCACAGTCACAGGAACGGTGATTCCATCTGCGATTAGGGTCTCTTTCTTTTGAGGACTGCCGATGAAAGAAATAGGTGGGTTAGGGGTGAACACAAACTCCATCCCTGCGGGAAACACCGGACCCAGCTCAGAAATATCAAAATCTTCAACTTTCTCACCGCTGAAATCGAAGGCATCTGGTAACAAGTCGACTTTGTTCTGTAATTCTCCTCGATCATCAGAAAATTTAAGTTTGACCTGATCGCTCTCCTTCCCAGATGGATTGATCATATCGACCACAGGCCGCAGGCTCAGTTCTGGTCCCCAATTCTGTCCGCCATCGTCAGAGATTTGGTAGCGTGCTCGACCCCAAGGCCCTGACTCTGTAATTCTCAGGACATATGGATTTTTCGAGAAGCCTTCAAATTGAGCCTGAAACTGGGTGACGTCAACCAAGTCACGAATGTCACTCTGGACAATCTTTTCTGTTTCAACCTTGGCTGGTTGGAGAATGTAGTTGTGTTTGATGGCAGGAGTCAGTGATTTGATTCCTGAGAAGAGATACAACTTGCCAGAACGAGCGTTACCGGCATCGAATAAGGCATCTCGGATATCCTTGACCTCGCCCGCTGTTGCGTTGCGTGTATCCTTATTCGCAGAACTGGTCGATTGCGACATGACCAGTGTTTTTGCTTTGTCAAGAAACTCATTGATCTTGATCAACTCAATCTCTGAGCGTTCTAACCAAGAAATGGAGTCCGCCAGATTTGCCAGGCGTTGGCGTTGTTTAGAAATGTTGGTCACGATGTCCTGGGCCATCGTAGCACCGAGTGGATCATCAGAGGGCTTGTTGATCCGTTGGCCTGTGGCCATCTCCATTTGGAGATCTTGCAGCTTCTGGGCGTTTCTTTGAATGTTGCTGAGGACTTGATCCCGCTTGATGGTTTCAGTCACGCGCATGAGGCGATTCTCTTACTTTGAAATGAGAGTGCGGCTTACATGCGCACAAGAGTGTCCATCATCTGGTCGACAGTGCCTACGAAACGCGCAGAGGCTTCATAGGCTTTTTGATACTGCATCATCTTGGCTAGCTCCTCATCCATGTTGACACCGCTGATCGAGCTGCGAATCTGGCTGAACTGATTTACCAAACTATCTTGTTGAGCTTTTTCTGTCTGGTTACGTTGTATCCTCAGACCAAGATCAGCAAGAATCGTGTTGTAGAACTCATCAAAGGTCATTGTGTCGTTGCGCATATGTGGATCGGTCTGCAACTTGGCAATGCTTAGCGCTACTCGATTGTCACCGGGATAGAGATCACGACCTGTAGAAATCGTGTTCGGATCTAGCATGATTCTGTCACTCAACCTCAGATCTGCAGCACCTTTGAGAGTTTCAAAAAAACTATTGAAGCCCAGCACTTGGGTCAGATCAGTCTTGTCATCACCGAAGATGAATTTATAGTCTGTACCTGTCTGAATGAACATCGAACCATCTTCTTCAACAGAGGCGTAGAGTAATTCTGGGGCGTTTACCGTCTGATTGATCCGCTGTACAATATCATCTAGCGTATCCCGACCAGCTTGGATCTCAATTTCATAGGTTTCTACGAACTCGTTCTCACGATCGACCAAGTGTAACTGGAAGATACCGTCTTTCAGAAAAGGCAGTGGCTGAAGTCTTGCCTCTGCATTTAAGCCGTAGGCACTTTTCATCATATTGCTGGCAGAC
>AGAU01000547.1 GCA_000224765.2 SAR324 cluster bacterium JCVI-SC AAA005
GTGGTCTTGTTGTCGGTTGCTCCAACTCCATCGAAGTAGTTGACGTACTTGAAGTTATTGGAAGTATTCGTCAGTGAGTAAATTCCGAAGAAGTACTGCTGGTGCAGCGTTAGATTGTTCCAAGTGAACTGGGTCGGCATGGAGTGCATACCATTGTGCCCTTGGGTGTGGTTATCGAGATAGGCATAGCCGAATCCATCTCCACAAGCATCATAGCTCATCCCATTTCCAAGAGTTGTCCGATCCTGAGGAATACTGGCACTGATGTTATCTGCGCTGCTACAGAGCAGCAGGAAGCCTTCTGGTGCCTGGGAGCCATTGTCAGGGAAGAGATTCCAACTGTTAGTGATCACAGAGCCGTTGTCCACTCGGGCAGTGAAGTTGTCTACGTTGTAGGCGGGGGC
>AGAU01000546.1 GCA_000224765.2 SAR324 cluster bacterium JCVI-SC AAA005
CACAGAGCCGTTGTCCACTCGGGCAGTGAAGTTGTCTACGTTGTAGGCGGGGGCTTGTGCAATCTGGACTACATGCAATCTCACCATGGCCGGATGTGAGACTACACTGTAGTTGTCAATAGCTCGGTAACTGAAGTTGTCCAACCCGGCACCGCGATTAGCAATGTAGGTAAAGTTTCCAGTGGCGTTGTCGTTAAGAATTAGAGTTGCCCCTTTGGCTGATTGATTATCGATCCCAAAGGTAAACGTATCGTTATCGGGGTCAGTCACATTATCGATAAGAACTCGGGTGATGTTGTCTCCAACAGCCAACTCGAAGAAAACATCGCGAGCAACTGGCGGATTGCTGGTGGTCTTGTTGTCGGTTGCTCCAACTCCATCGAAGTAGTTGACGTACTTGAAG
>AGAU01000545.1 GCA_000224765.2 SAR324 cluster bacterium JCVI-SC AAA005
CCGTGGGGGGTTTTTTTGCTAAACTTATCTCTTTTTTTTATGGACAAGTCGCATCCATGAGGCTAAAGGTAACGGGATGTTTTGCTCTTGAATTGTTTAAAGTTTTTTAAAACGTCAAATTTATGTACCCATCTCCATATCAATCAGGATGAAAGTTATGCAGACAACCACAGATTCCAAGAGTGGATTTAGCAGAATTACTTTGGAGCAGGGGCCTATTGAAGAGGTTCATGCCTTCTGGCTAGCAGGGATGAGTTGTGATGGATGCAGTATTGCCGCTGTAGGAGCAAAAAATCCATCTGTTGATCAGTTGATTCGCGCTGCTATTCCAGGCTTACCGAAAATCGTACTGCACCATCCTGTCCTTTCCGTTACAGCCGGCGATGAGTTCATGGAAGCTTATCACAAAGCAAAACGTGGAGAATTAGAAGCACCCTATGTAGTATTGTACGAGGGCTCAGTTGCTGATGAGAGCATCGCTGGGAGATTAGGTGGATACTGGTCTGCGATGGGGATGGAATATAGTGATGATGGATTACACAAACCCATTCCTACGGCGCACTGGCTTCGAGATCTCGCTCCCAGCGCAGCAGCTGTAATTGCCGTTGGAACCTGCGCAACTTGGGGTGGAATTCCTGCCGCTGCTGGGAATGTAACAAACTCCATGTCTGTGATGGATTTTCTTGGAGAAGACTATCTGAGTGCACTGGGACTACCGCCCATAAATATTCCTGGGTGCGCTCCTGTTGGAGATAATCTGACTGAGACAATTGCGGCAGTGCTAATGTTTCTAGTTGGCTTGGGACCCCTACCTGAATTTGATGGGCTTGGACGCCCAGCTTGGTTATTCCGAGACACTGTCCACAGGGGATGTGTAAGAGCTGGCAACTATGAAGAAGGAGTTTTTGCCAAAAACTATGGTGACCCCGAGTGCTTGGTGGAATTGGGCTGCTGGGGCCCTGTGGTGCAGTGCAATATGGTGTCTCGTGGTGCTTTGGGACACAATGGCGGCTGTATGAATACTGGCGGGATCTGTATCGGCTGTACGATGCCGGGTTTCCCAGATGCCTTTGCTCCTTTCTACAAATCACCCCCTGGAACTATCGTTTCAGGAATGGCCAGTCGTACCGTAGGTAGCTTCATTCGCCCTCTGCGTAGATTGACACAAGGCAAAACCAACTGGACGGCTCGTTGGAAAGAAAATGAAAATGTCCCTAGTGGATGGGGACATCAAAAGCAGGGTGTAGTAGAAAAGATTTCCGGCTTCTTCTACAACAAGTTGCAACATTCTGGAACAAAGTTTTCTCCAAACTCTAAAACCCAAAAGAAGCTCCAGGAAAGCGGCCATTCATTCTTGAAAAGCGACTCAAAAACTAAACAACCTGAAGAGGTTGCGTGAGCCCCTTCTGGCTGATTGGATTCGCCATCGCAATCTTGGTTGTTTTGGTGGTTGTGCTACTGCTGCTTGGAATCATTTATCAGACCAGAAGAATTATTCGGCTGGCGACGGTTGCCTCAGAACAGGTCGAGCAGGTTGAACAGAACACTATGCCCATCTGGCAATTAAATCAGACCAATCGGTATACCAAAGAAGTAGCTGACGGGATGGGGGCATTGGAAGAACTCTTGAGACCTCTTCCCAAGGACGATCAAGAAAAGAGGGCATCATGACCGTGAACGAAAATATACTACTCTGGTGGGTCGCCTTGGGATTGGGAGTTGTGGTGATTTTAGTTGCTACGATTCTGCTGATGATCATCATCAACAATGCACGAACAATCCATCAAGCGGTTTCCAAAATCTGGGATACCGGTCAGCGGGTCGCCAACAATACGATTCATGTCCCTATTTTGGGACAGTCAATCAGCCACTTAAATCGCACATTAGCTCATGCTGTCGGTTGCATTGAGCTCACCAAACCACGAACTGGAGAGTCCAAATGATGCTCATGGTTCTGCTCAGTTGCCTTGTCACCCTTATATTTCTGGCAGTCGTTGCATGGGCGCTGATACAGATCAACAATCATCTAGCTGCTATTGGAGGAACTCCGGAAAGTTTTCTAGCGAAACTGAGACTTGGATTGAGGGCCATAGAGAAACAAACCTCACACTTGCCACCTATGTTGGAACAGACCAACACGGTTCTAGCAAGTATCAAAGGCGGGCTACCTGTCCTGGCAAATAATCTCACCCCGCAAGCTGTAACCGGAGAGAAGAATGACTGAAGCAGCATATTGGATCTGGGCTATCACCCTAGCAATCATCGCTCTCATTATTATCCCTGTTGCTTGGTCTCTTTTGAATCAGGCGGTGTCACACACAAAGTCTATCAGCGAATACAGTAATGAAATGCTTCAAAGCGGACTTGGCATTGCCAAACATACTTCCCACACGCAACAACTGGGAGTAACTCTCGAACATGCAACAGAAATTGTTGGACAGACGAAGGGACTGCATCAATTGACAACCGAACTTGCAAAGGGAAGGAGTTGATCATGTCTGTAACCGTCCTGACTGGCATCACACTGGTATTGGCTGGAGCAATCGTCTTAGTCGTTGCTTATCACT
>AGAU01000544.1 GCA_000224765.2 SAR324 cluster bacterium JCVI-SC AAA005
CTGGAGCAATCGTCTTAGTCGTTGCTTATCACTTAATTAAAATCTATCTGAATCTCAAAAAAACCGGAGACAACTTGGAGTTACTGGCTGGAGGCCTAGCACAAATCAATCAAAATACCGTCCCACTTGGTGAGGGTATTGGTCAGCTCAATGGTGGCCTGTCCGTCCTCTTGGAAGAATTCAAAGCTGCCCTCAGCAACCTGTCCCAGTTAACGCAATCATCAAATAAAGAATCCACACCAAACCGCAAATCAGTGCCTGTCCTAGCTGGAGTACAACGGGGGATACCGGGAGGTTCCAAGCACTGGGCTCCTCCAAAAAATCCTGAATAGGAATTGCTCAGTTCTCAATTGTAGGCAATGCCTATCCACACTAGTTATCAGGTCTCAGGGATCAAACCCTAAAACAAAGAAAAGGCAATCAATGTGTTTTGAAAATCTCCCTATCGAATTTGATTCCGCTGGCAATGCACATCTGAAAAGTGGTGTCCCAAATCCTTACCAGTTCCAGATTAAAACCCCAGAAGAGAAAGAAGAGCAACTACGTGAAATTGCTCGAAAAAATGGACAACTATTTGACAAAGATTTTGACCCCGTAACGCGCGTAGCTGGAGCCCTTGCCTTCCACAGCACAGTCGATCTCAACGAAAGGCGTGTAGTGGAAACAAACTCAATGGCTACACTTTTCCGGGGATATGAAGTGATTTTACGTGGTCGTGACCCTCGAGACGCGGCTTTTATCAGTTCTCGTGCTTGTGGTGTTTGTGGAGGAGTTCATGCCACTGCATCTGCACTCAGTATTGAAATGGCTTTAGGTATCAAACCACCGCCACTTGGGATTGTCATTAGAAATCTACTTCTGAGTTGCGAATATCTTTATGACAACCCATTGCATCTCTTCGTACTTGCAGGACCAGATTACTCAGAACAACTCGTTCGGGAGACCAACCCCGAAATATGGGCAAAGGCACAAACGACACCGACTCGCTTCAGCCATCTCCATGGCTATCAAAAAATTTCAGACATAATGACTGACCTCAATCCGCTGACTGGGAAGCTTTATCTCGAAGCTCTTCAGATGACACGCATAGCGCGAGAAGCCTATGTTCTGCTGGGAGGTAAATACCCTCACCCAGAAACAATCATCCCAGGTGGAGTAACCACTACTCTTAGTACAACTACTTTCAATGAATTCTACATTCGTTTCTCTGAATTCTTTGACTATTCCAAAAAGTGTGTAGGGATTTGGGATGACATCTATGACTTCTTCTATGAGTGTGATGAGCGCTTCAAAGAGGTCGGCAAGCTGGATCCGACAATGGTTGATTTTGGTCAATGGGATCACGAAGATTACTACGATGCCTCTTATGAGAACTGCAATGCCTGGGGAGAAAAGCGATGGTCTACACCAGGTGCACTGATCAATGGCAAGTTAGTTACTACAAGGCTACAGGACCTCAACGTAGGGATCGAAGAGTTTATTGAGCACTCATACTACGAGATGTGGGAGAACCATCCCTACAAAACAGACCCTCTTGGAGCTCCATTGAGTCCCTATCATCCATGGAACAAAACAACGATTCCACGGCCTGGTCAACAAAACTGGAAAGAACGCTACAGTTGGTCTACCACTCCAACTTGGGATCGTCACGTTTTTGAGGCTGGTGCCTACTCACGAATGTACATCTCTGCCCTAGCTAACATGTTGCCAAAAAGTGAATTCTTTGAATCTACAGGAAATAGCCTGGTTTTAAATCTAGGGAAAGGTGCGGATTTGCCTGCAATGGAACTCGAATGGAAGGTCCCTCCTGTCTGGAACGCAATCGAGCGAAATCGAGCACGAGCCTATGCAGTGGCTTATAATGCAATGGTCAACATGGAGAATTGGGTAAGAGCAATGGATCTTTGGAAACGAGGAGAACGAGAGGTCGCTACTCC
>AGAU01000543.1 GCA_000224765.2 SAR324 cluster bacterium JCVI-SC AAA005
TACGTTACAACAATTCTACTGGAAGAAGTCATTTGCTGTTAGGGGCACAACTCAGATAAGCACTTTTCAAGATGTACAATTCGATATGTAGTTCATTTTTCACGAATTTCCTGACAACATATGACGAATCACTTTACTCCTCCGACAGTTGATGATGTACAGCAAATTGCCAATTCTTTTCTTCGCCAGGGCGAGCTGAACATTCAGCGCCTTCCCATAGGTCTCTGTCACTACGTCTTCAATGTTCAAGGGGAGCAGCAACGATTTGTTATCCGCATCTGTCATCCTGATAATACTCCCCACTTAAATGGCTACCTGTTCTGGTCAACTCAACTCCAGAAACTATCTCTGCCCATCCCACAGATTTTCAAGCTCAGTATTGAAGAACAAAAGTACAGCTTCATGATTCTGGAGTACATCGACGGTGTCGATCTAGGCGAGCTGGTCGATCAGATGAGTAGAGACCAAAAAGCAGAAGTAGTGGATCAATTGATCGAATTTCAAAGAAATGCTGATACGCTTCCAGAAGCTTCCGGCTTTGGCTGGGGATTTCATTATAATTGCCCACAGCTGATTACTTCCTGGAACCAAATCATCGAAAACTCTCTGGACCGAGCAAGGAGTTGGATTCAGACCGTTGGCCAGGTCGATCCAACTTATGTGGAGGAAGTTCGTCAGCTTCAGGATGAGTTCAAAGGATATTTCAGCACCATCCAGCCAAGAGCTTTTTTTCACGATTTGACCACAAAAAATCTACTAATCTCCAAGTCTGATTACTCTGTCATGGGCTTTGTAGATTTGGATCAAATGGCTTTTGGGGACCCGTTGTTTCACATATCACTGATGAACATGGCACTCCTGGCGAACAATGAAAGCAATGATCTAGTTGCAATTTGGTTGGATCAGCTTTCCGCAACAGAGACTCAGAAGATCATGGTCAATTTTTACACACTCATTCACTGTGTTTCGTTTATGGGCGAGAATGGAATGTCATTCAACAAGGAAGGATTCTTTAGCCAGGAAAATCACCAAGAATTAGATCAGATCTTTCAGCAGTTGCTCTCGGAGTTGAAAGGGATTTTTTGATCTCCTGGAGAAAGACCACAGCTGACTTATCAATTGCTATTTCAATCAAATGAAACCTTCTGATCCTTGGACTCCCATCGCTAAACTGGATGAGATCACGGAAGGCAAACTATTACTCTGGGAAGACGATGGTTACTCGCTTCTAATGACCCAAATCGCAGGCCAGGTACTATGCTTTGAAAATTTCTGTCCTCATCTTGGCTGGCCACTAGACATGAGTGCTGTCCACGAAGGCTTGCTGATCTGTCCTCATCATGGATTTGAATTCGACCTACTATCAGGTACATGTCCACTTGCTTCCGAGTTAGCCCTGCGTTACTTTCCAGTTCGTTTGAGAAACCAGCTTGTCGAAGTTAGACTAGACAGAAATA
>AGAU01000542.1 GCA_000224765.2 SAR324 cluster bacterium JCVI-SC AAA005
TCAGGATGTAAACCTAAAAAGTGACTTGAACGTGCTAGAAATGGTGTTGCTGGGTCGTGCTAGATATTTGAAATGGTATCAGCAACCTAATTTTTTAGATCGGACAGAAGCTGAAAAATGGTTGCAGGTGATGTCACTCGAAAATCTCGCAAAATCTTCTTTCATAACATTGAGCGGTGGCCAAAAACAGCTAGTCTTGATTGCACAGGCCCTCACCTCCGAATGCGATTTGCTCATCTTAGACGAACCGAGCTCTGCACTAGACCTTCAAAATCAAGAAAAACTATTTTCAATTTTAAAAGAACTGCGGGAAAAAAACGCACTTACAATTATATTTTCAACACACGATCCAAATCAAGCCTACCAGTTCTGTGATCAACTCACGATGTTAGGCTTTGGGCACCATCAACACGGAAGGTGTAGGGACGTGATGAATTCTCAGTCCCTGAAAGAAATCTATAAAGTAAATTTTGAAGAGATTGAATGGAGCAACAATGATCTGAAGTATTTTCTTCATATTACGAACAATGTCATAGATTCACTGAATAGATAATTTGAAACTAAACTATTTCAACTACTTATCTCTATATCTTTTCGGCTTAAGTCAGGTTGCTAAATCACCTTGAGGGGAGTGTCTCTTGAGTAATATTTGAAGTATTTTCTAGCATTCTTACCATCGCACCGCAAAACCTATCACTTAATCTAGTCAAACATCTATTGACCTAATAAATACCTTCTGATAGGTAATGTACCCGTTTAGCTGTCGAGATTATTTTCTCTTGATTTTCAATTTTGCCTCTGAATTGTCAGCGTTTCATCAAAGGCCAAACCTAGACTAGGTTCTTCAAGGGCCGCTTTATTGTCGTCATTACGTCCTTCGGTAGCCAGCCTGTGGCCAGGTGATGTAAACAGAGACTTTGGGGATGCTGAGTATGTACGACCCAAAATCAGCAAAAATCTTGTCAAGGCACAACTTGCGCGAAGGAAATTCTTCCTCGTGCACTGCACCCGATTGCTAGTTGCAAGGCTAGCTAATCAAAAGAACCAAAATAACTCAATCTCATAGATCGTGATTAAAGTACGGAGTCCCCTAAAACAACTTAACAATAATTTTAAGGAAAAAATGAAACTGTTTTTTATTTTATTCTCTCTTTTAATCCCTGCACTAGGTGTTGCTCAAAAAAATGTTGTTGTTGCAACTTCAGCAGACCCCGGCCATCTCAACCCAGGAATCACAACTGGCTACAATGTACATGTATTCGCAGATTCTATTTACAGCGGCCTGGTTATGTTAGACCGTTCGCTACAACCATCTCCGGACTTGGCAGAATCATGGCGAGTTGAGGATAACTCTAAAACTTACCGTTTCTTCCTCAGAAAAAATGCACGTTGGCATGATGGTAAGCCTGTCACATCAAAGGATGTAAAATTCACTTTTGAAAATGTGCTCTTCAAGTATCACTCGAGGACAAAGGCAGGTTTATCAAAAATTGTTACTGAAATTCAAACTCCCACAGATCATGAAGTTGTCTTCAAGCTAAGTAACTCCTATGGACCTATGCTTTCGCGGCTAGACGTAACGGAAGCTCCAATTCTTCCTGCTCATATCTTCAGTACTGGTGATGCTAACGACCATCCAGCGAACTTAAACCCCATAGGCTCAGGTCCATTTAAATTCGTAGAGTATCGTAAAGGAGAATATGTAAAGCTTCAGAAGAATGATAACTACTACTTAAGTGGTCTGCCAAAAATTGATAATCTGATCATTCAGGTGATTCCCGATGGGGTCACTCAATTACTGGCTTTAGAGAGCGGAGAAGTGGATTACATTGATCGAGTTCCTGGCAAGGAACTTCGTAGAATGGAAGCAAACAGCGATATTTCACTACAAAAAAACACAGCAGGACCTGGAGGTGGTAACTGCATCATGACGGTCTCATTCAATTTAGAACGCGAGAAGACGTCAAACCATTTGCTTCGACAGGCTCTTGCGCACGCAATCAACCGTGACCGGATTCTTGAACAAGTTTTATTTGGTTTAGGAAGAGTGGCTGCTGCCCCTATAAATAAAGGGATAGAATGGGCTCACCTTAGTGGAACGCTGGAAAGCTATAATTTCAGTCACGACAAAGCAAACAGACTCCTAGATCAGGCTGGATTTACTCGAGATGAAGATGGCGTCAGAATGAGCTTAGATATCGTTCACTTTCCAAGATTCAACAAATACGCTGAAGTGATGAAGCAAGATCTGGCTCAAGTTGGCATCAAATTGATTAGTCGGCCCATGGATCGCTCTGCGGCTGTTGATAACATATTTAACCAGCGTGATTTCGACTTAAACTTAATCTCTTACTGCAACGGGGCTGATCCAGACATTGGCGTGAAGCGAATGTACGTCTCAAGCAATATTGGTAATATCCCTTTCTCGAATGCTTCAGCCTACCGAAATCAAGAAATTGATAAGCTTTTCAAAGAGGCTGGCCAAACCTCTGACATAAAGCAAAGATCTGCCAAGTACGCCCAGATTCAAACTATTCTCGCTAAAGACCTACCGTATTGGTGGTTGGTAGAAACTCAATCTTTGACTGCTCACCGCAATGATATGTCCAATTTTCGATCTTGGTCAGGGAATTTTGCAGTGATGGCACAATGAGTTTAAAGATTTCTTAGCAGGTAGATGACTTGTCGGGCTATATCGTTGGAAGGTTTTTACAGATCCCCATCACTCTGGGGATCATCCTCATCATTTCTTTCATACTAATTCAAGCGGCCCCCGGTGATCCTGTCGCAGCACTCGCCGGTGACTATGTAACGCGAGAATATCGTGAACGTATCATTCAACATTATGGTCTAGACCAATCGCTTTGGAAACAGGGACTGCGTTATTTCCAAAATGTTCTTCAAGGTGATTTCGGAGATTCCTATTACTTCAAAGCTTCTGTAGCTCAGGTGATTGCTGAAAGATTGCCACAAACTCTTTTACTGGTCATTCCCTCGGTCATTTTCT
>AGAU01000541.1 GCA_000224765.2 SAR324 cluster bacterium JCVI-SC AAA005
AACCAGCCTTCCCCGACGATGTGACCAGGTCGGAAGCTCGTTGCCGGAAAGCCTCTGCAACGCGCCTGTTCCCCCAGCCAGGCTTCCACTTCTGCTTTGTTTCGTCCATAGGGTTCAATCGGATTCGGCAAATCTGCTTCCGTCGATGGAATTGTCGTGAAGCTCCCGTAGACCCAAATCGTACTGCAGAAGAGGTAGTGATCAATCTTCCCGTGAAGTGCTTCAACAAGCTGCTGCATGCTAGGCAGATTGAAGGAAATCATGTCCACCACGATATCTGATCGCAGGGCTGCGATCTTTGTCCCAAACTCGCCCTTGGCTTCCTCAGCGGTACGATCCAGGATCACACTTTCTACTTTCTCCCAAGCGGAGTGGGCACGATAGGGGACTTAAATCCCACGGCTCACGTTGACGACCTCGTGTCCCATTGTAAACAGAGTAGGTACGAGATAACTACCTACGTGACCACTGCCGCCAATGATGATAATGCGAGACATTTTTCACTCCTCCCTGCTTTCGCATGTCGGATGTCTGGATCCAAGCTTTTCAACAGGCATCCAACGAATTTCCTGTGCTAACAGCGAATTTTACTTCTAGCAACATCCTATGAACTGTCCACTCCTTGTACTCGTTTAGCGTTTCACAAGCAATGGAAACACAGACGTTTTCTGTTTCTGCTCTTGGTGCTATGCTGATTTATGTTCGTTTTATTGTCTTTGTAACCCATCACAGAAGCAGAATTTATGAGAGCAGAAGTCAAATGGCTGGAAGAATTAAAATTTGTCGCAGAGTCAGGAACCGGGCACTCCGTGGTGCTCGACACTCCAGATTCCAACAAGGGTCCCAGTCCAATGGAGATGCTACTGATGGGGATGGGAGGCTGCACAGGCATTGATGTGATCAGTATTCTGAAGAAAGCCCGCCAAACAGTGCGGGACTGCCGTGTTCAGATAGAAGCTGAGCGAGAAGACGACTACCCTCGGATCTTTCGCAAGATCCACCTGCACTTCATCCTGAGTGGTACCAATCTTAGTGAGCACCAAGTATAACGAGCCATTCAGCTATCCCAGGAAACGTATCGTGCAGCCTCAATCATCATGGGACACTCCGGTGCAGAGGTAACACATTCATATGAAATCATGGCTGAATCCCAAGAAGACAAAGCATCGTGATTTTGGAAAGTGAATGAGATCGTACTACACCAATTACCAGCACTCTCCTTGTTCATTTCTCTGATATTTTCATCGAAGAGGGTCAAGCAGATTCTTGACGATTCATTATCTGCCCCTTCTGGAAATCTTGTTTAAATTTCCCGCTTCAAACCATAAGTTCGACATTCTTGTTAAATTCTGGATGTCAACTTGCAAAAAAATCACTATCTTAGTGCCTCTCAGATAAGTTAACCAACAGCTCCTGGCTCACGCTTTCCTCATCCTCTGGAGAACGATTCAGATGTTCAGTACCGGACTCAAG
>AGAU01000540.1 GCA_000224765.2 SAR324 cluster bacterium JCVI-SC AAA005
CCTCCTGATCGCCAGCACAAGCCATATGCTCTTCCCATAGATCGAGATCATCGTAATCAATCCCACGTAGGAAGAGTCCCATCTGCCTCCAGGGGATACCCAGCAGCAGCCCAACATTGTCGCTGGGTCCAAAGCGTTGAAGGATTGCTTCAGCACTCAACTCCTGGTACTGCTCTTGTGCCTGCCAGCCCTTTTGGTAGGGCCGCTTGCCTTTGAGTGGTATGGGGCAGAGGCCAAGTTGATGATAGCGCCTAATCGCTGCGTCTCGTCGTTGACGCCAATCAAAGTGGGGTGCATGCTCCCGTTTTTTTGCTAACTTGGCAGAAGACTCGACTGAGGAGTCTTCAGGCTTTAGTAGTGCTGGATCAGACCAGCTCTTTTGCCCTTGCTTTGGGACTTTTTT
>AGAU01000539.1 GCA_000224765.2 SAR324 cluster bacterium JCVI-SC AAA005
AGGCACATGAATTTATGTCTGCTTACCGCAATTCTGACGAAATTTTAGAGAGCTTTCCCGAAGATGGAATGTATTGGTAGAAGGCAGGTCACTTCAATATCAAATTGGTTGATTTTAAATAAACCATTGCATAACAGGAAATATACAATGCATTTAGATGATTTGTTGAAACCTTACTATCAATATGGACATTTACACTACGGAGAGGGCGTCACAGAATTAGCCCATGCTCTTCAAGCTGCTCAATTAGCCAGCGTTGCAGGTGAGAAGAATTCGACAATTGCAGCTGCTTTGCTCCATGATTATGGACATCTAGTACACGGCCTCGGAGAAAATATAGCGAAGCAAGGTATTGATGCGAATCATGAAACAGTGGGTGCTGACACTTTAAAAAATTGGTTTCCAGCTAGTGTTACTGAACCCATTCGATGGCATGTAGCTGCCAAGCGTTACCTGTGTTCTACGGAAATGGAGTATTTCGAAAAACTTTCTGAAGCCTCAGTTGTCAGCCTCCAACTCCAGGGAGGGCCAATGAACCGCCAAGAAATTGAAGAATTTCAATCGCGACCTTTTTCAGAGGAAGCTGTTCGTCTACGTAGGTATGATGACCGTGCAAAGCAACCTGAAGCCAATACCCCAGGTTTAGATGAATTCAAACCTATTCTGTTACACCTTTTGCCACAATGAATGTAATAAAATATCAGGAGATTTTGGTTAGCTATAGTGCAAAAAATTAATGATTTAGGCCAAGTATTTCCTTTTCAATGCCCATTATGTGACTGCAAGAGTCTTCACCGCTGAGGCTACGGCTGTGGCTCTTGCTAAGGGCTAAAGAGTCGCGGGTGCTGGCTAATTGAAAATAGCTGCCGGAGTCCCAGTTATAGGTTGGCGGGTTGCTTGGAGAGGCCCCTAGAGATTTTCTCCTGTGAGTGGGAACCGAATGTACTTCGGTCAGCAGAGGCCCAATTTTGTGCCCACCACCCCCTTCGTGCATCCGAGAATCCTGCAAGAAAATCCGAACCTAGTTCCTTTTGCCTGAGAGTGATCACAGTCTCGTCAGTCTTGGTTTGACGGAAGAGTTTTGCTTGGTTTTGACGGAACAACGATATAGCGTTGTGGACCATTGTGAACTTCAATAAACAGTCTAAACAGTGGGAAAAATCTGGACGATTTTAGGTTCCTAACAAGTCAGTTTGTTGGCGAAAGTTGATTCTAATTGATTTACCTTCCTGTTTTATTGTCATTTTGCACTTCTTAACCAAAAATATGTTGGATTGAAGAATATCTTGTAAAACTATCAGCCTTTGTCAAAGCCCATCCAGGTCGAATTTGATTCGAGTTCGATGATTTTTTCTCACACTTTGTTTAAGAAATTGGGCATCCTTTAAACGTTAAATCCCGACTCAACAAACCATCTCTTATTTTCAAAACTCCAACGGCAAAATCGATGAAACTGTTCTTAGTCAGACATGGAGAGGTTTTCAACCCAAAGAAAATCATCTATGGTAAAATTCCAGGTTACTTTCTCAGTGAAAAAGGCTGCCAGGACATCAAAAGCACATCTGAAAAGCTGAAGGGGAATGACCCATTTGAGCTGATTTATACTTCACCAATGGATCGAACTCTCCAAAGTGCTGAATTAATCTCCTCTATCGTCCAGACAGATGTCGAAGTGGAACCAAGGATCATTGAGACAGATGTGGGTAGTTTTCAGGGGGAGCCTTTTACCAAACTACCCGCAGACTATTTCAGCGATTCCTCAGAGAAATATGGCATCGAGTCGCCACCGGTTGTACTGAGCCGGATGATGAATTGGTTTGAGGAGATCCGCACAAAACATGCTGGAAGGAACCTCATAGCAGTTTCACATCGAGATCCGATTGGCGCTCTAGTGAGCGCATTGAATAAGTCTGCAACTAGAAAGGTTGAAAATTGCTTCCCAGATACAGCTCAAGCTTTCGAAATCGAATCTTTTGGAAATCAATTTGATATCAAACCACTGAGCTAAGAACAAGACTAGCAGAGTGGAGATCTGATGGTAGATTAATTATAGCTGTAGCGTAAATGATATTTTCAATTGTATTTCCTAGT
>AGAU01000538.1 GCA_000224765.2 SAR324 cluster bacterium JCVI-SC AAA005
AAGCAAAAAGCTACCGACCAGTTTGCGCCGCATGGGAATGTCTTGGAGTCGCAAAAGACCTCTCCAACTAGTGGTGGAAATTAAATTTTATATTGGAAAAGAATCATAAGACGTAAAAGCAAGAAACCGCAACTGCTCGCTTGATGAAATCTATGCGACCTCAAATCTTAGAACGGTTAGCAGACATTTTTGTCTGTACAGACAAACTTGCTGGAGTGCACATCACAACCCCAGATATACTTTTGGATAGCTTGGCAGGAAGGTTGATCTGTGCCCCTGAATTGAAGCCACTTCTCTGATTGAGAAAGTGAAAAAACCATTGAGCAAAGATCATTCAAATCGAGGGGGAGAGATCTCTGTGAGCTTATTGTTGTGAGTGCTCAGCAATCAGTTTTCGAGCCTTGTTCACAAGGGCTTTGCCATCAATGCCGTCCTTGCTGACTTCATCGATCCAGCGCTCAACAACTGGTTCCAGGGTTCTCTGAAATTCAGCTGTTTTTTCCTTGGAGAGGACAATGTGCTCTTTTCCAAACTGCTCCATCAATTTAATTCCACGTTGCTCATCATCCTTCCACATCTGACCAATTTCTCTTAAAAACTCTTCATCAGAGGCTTGGCGAAACGCAGCTTTTACATCCGGCGGAAAACTATTGAATTTCTCCTTATTCACGGAGACTTGGAAAATCACGTTGCCGAATCTGGTCATCTCATGTCCTTCTGTGAAATGGCTGATATGGTTGTTTAAGCCCAGAAGAGGCATAACGTTAAAAGGGATCAGCGCAGTTGTGACGATGTTTCGCTGAAGTGACTGAGGAATCTTAGTGACTGGAACAGAGAAAGTCTCGGCACCGAATTCCTCTAGAACCCAAGCACCCGTACCACTTGGTACTCTGGCTCTCTTACCACGCAGATCCGATGGCTTGCGCACAGGATATCCCTTGGATTGGATGGCCTGACCTTGAGCCACATGAAGGAACATCACCTCTAGTCCTTGATAATCTTCCTTCAAATCGGTTTCAAACATTTCGCGCATGGCCAAGTTGGTAGCCACTGGATCATTGGGTGTACAAAGGGCAGTTCAAAAACTTCTGAACGCAGAAATTCTTTACCACTGTAGCCGTTGACTGTCCAGATGAGGTCAACTAACTTGCCATCTCGTACCTGCTGAACCAGCTCAGATGGCTTTCCACCAAGACTCATCCCAGGAACAATATTTATCTTCACCTTTCCCTTGCTGAGCTTCTCGACATTTCTAGCCCAAGGCTCAAGCATTTTGGTCTGTGCAGGTTCTTTCGGCGAAAAGAAATGATGCAGCATCAGAGTAAACTCTGCAGCTCCGAGGGGACTTGCCATTGCCAGCATGGCTGTTGATAAGCAGAGACTCAAAAATCGTTGCAAGTTTTTCATGCCATTCAACGCTCATTGCAGATTTCGGAGATTCGAAGGATCTGGCTTCGGTGGAAAAGATTCAATGCGAGCAGATACTTGAAAGCAAAATAAAATATACATACATCACAAACCTTTCAAATAAATTTGTTTTTGATTTTTTTATCACTCGTTTCATTTAACACTTGGATGAATTGAGATGATTTCAAACAAAAAAGATATATATTTTAGATTGTAGTGAAATTTGTTTTTTCATCCACTGAAACCATACGAAAAAGTGAGCAAAATCCGAACAGTTTTCTTTGAGCTGATTCAGGGCTTCAGCATTTTGTTGTTGGGTTGTAATCCAGTGAAACCAACATCGCAATTGATCAAACAGGAACTCCGATGTCCCTTTCCAACGTACAGAAAGAACAGTTTCTTCAGGAAGGTTTTCTAAAAATCTCTTCGGGATTGTCTGCAGAGTTGATGCAGTCGTGGACAGCAACTGCTCTTCAACGAGTGGGATACGGAACCGCAAAGCAGTGTGAGGAACAGATCATTTGGATGAATCATAACAACCAGGCTCCAATCCAGCAAATCGCCCCAGCGGCTTGGGAAACCATCTGTGAGGTTGTTGGAGGAGAAGAGCGGATTGAAACCAAGATTCTGGGCATTGAATCGCAGCACTTCACTCAAATCAATAGTTGGGTCTGGTCAGATGCCTTCATTGTCAATTTCAGCCTAGGCGCAGACAAACCTTGGCGGGCCCCGCAGGCAGAGGGTTTCAACTGGCACAAGGACGGGAGTTACTTTCGGCATTTCTGCGATAGTCGAGAGCAGGCTCTGCTGTTGGTGCTCTTCTGGAGTGATGTTGAAACACGGGGAGGAGGGACTTTCATTGCAGCAGATTCACCAACTCATGTAGCCCAGGAGTTATTGGCACATCCTGATGGAATTGATCCAGGAACTTTTGACTTTCCATCGATTATTCGCAAGTGCCAAGACTTCCGAGAGCTGGTCGGTAAGGCCGGTGATTTGTACATTATTCATCCCTACATGCTCCATGCTTCTTCGGCGAATCATGCAGGTCGTCCCCGGGTGATAAGTAATCCACCCGTGGTGCTCAAAGACCCCCTGCGACTGGATCACAACTTTGAAGATCTCTCCCTGTTGGAACAAACGACTCTCCACTTCCTTAAAACCAAATTCACACCTCCCCCTGAATCAGCTCGAGCTGCTTATTGGTGGGAAGTTGGTTGAGCCGTTTGCTGGCTCTGTGGAGCGCTTATCCCCCACACTTCCGGCTGCTCTTTATCAGCATGCTCTTCAGTGTATCGTCAAGTAGCTTCATCTGGCCCTTCGTCACCATTTTCATAGCGGAGCAAACTCAATCCAGCCTTACACTGACCACCTTGATGTTCAGCGTGGAAACCTGTGCCAGTCTGCTCTCGCTGGGACAAACCAGCAAAATGATGGATCTGTACGGCCGCAAGGTCATGATGATCCACTGGGTCGTATAAAAGCTGGCAATCTGTTGCTGACTAAGCAGATTCAATTGATTGGCATTTAAAAATCCTGAGAAAACTAAAGGCCAGGCTGTAAATAAAAGTTCAATTGATTTACTAATTAATAAACTTGCAAAGTTTTTTGATTTGAAAGTAATTGTCAGTCAACATTTTAGCAGAACCCAAAACTTGTATACTATTAGGAATAATTAGTTATGAGAAATAAAAAGAATCATAAAAACTACAGAAAAATATTAATTGAAGATGGCTATGTTGTTTTTAAAAACATCTTCTCAAAAGAAGATTTAGATCCAATAAGAAAAATCTCACTAGATGCAATCAAGAAACAATCAAAAGATCACAGAGAGAAGAATAAGTCACAAGGAAGTCTTATTTTAATTGCTGACTATCCACATTTTTCAGAGTTAATAGGACATGAAAAGCTAAAGAATTTACTTAAAACGTTAGAATGTCAGAATCCAAAATTTAATTCAGGCTATATTATAAGCAAACCAAAAGCTGGACCAGCATTATTTTGGCACCAGGATTGGTGGGCATGGCAGCACGAGATCTCTTACACAGAAGAGATAGCTCAATTTTTTGTTATGATTTATTTGCAGGACACTGATCAGAAAAATGGCTGCTTGAGAGTAATCCCTGGAACACACCGGAATCCTCAAATTTTACAGGATTATAAGAATGCGCACAGTGATAGTGTATCAAGAGTAGAAAATCCAGAAGACCCACTATATTGCTCAATGGAAGGAGAAGTTGAGGTGCCAGTATCTTATGGTGATGTGGTTGTCGGTGACGCTAGAATGGTACACGGAGCGCTACCAAATAGAACAGAAAACGAACGTTTACTAATTACCCTTTGGTTCCATCCAAATTACGAAAAACTGCCAGAAGAAATTAAAGAAAGGATTTTTGAAATGTTTCAGAGAAGAGGTGTTGACACTGATCCACTAGGTAAAAATTCAATGACACTGGAAAGATGGCCAACTGAAGAAAAAGCCAAAGTTTTTCATCTATTTCCTTCATCAGGATCAAATGTAGAACCAATTAGTTGGTGTCGTGAACCAATATGGAATAAATTTTAAAAATTAGAAACTACTCAATAGTAAGATTAAA
>AGAU01000537.1 GCA_000224765.2 SAR324 cluster bacterium JCVI-SC AAA005
TAAGTGTCGGGTGCCTGCAAAATTTCCAATGTTTTGCGACCAGCTGCTACCGCCAGTGGATTCCCAGATAAAGTGCCAGCTTGATAAACTGGACCAGCGGGTGCGACCATCAGCATCACATCTTGTCTGCCTCCATAAGCTCCAACCGGTAGACCTCCTCCAATCACTTTTCCGAAAATAGTCATGTCAGGAATGATCCCAAAGATCGACTGAGCCCCTCCATAATCAACTCGGAAACCGGTCATCACTTCATCAAACACCAATAGGGATCCATGGACATCGCAGAGATTTCTCAATCCTTTTAGAAAATCTAGGTCTGGCACTATCATCCCCATGTTTCCTGCGACAGGCTCGAGAACCACTGCTGCGATCTCGGAACCATATTCATCAAAGAGATCGGTGACCGACTCAAGATTATTGAAATCAGCAAGGAGAGTATGTTCAACGAAGGACGCAGGCACTCCCGGGGAGTCTGGGAGGCCAAGAGTCATAACACCTGATCCTGCTTTGACCAATAAAGAATCCACACTGCCGTGGTAGCACCCCTCAAATTTGATGATCTTGTCACGACCCGTATATCCTCTGGCAACTCGGATCGCAGCCATGGAAGCTTCCGTGCCAGAGTTGGTCAGTCGAACCATTTCCACACTGTTCACCGCAGTACAGATCATTTCTGCTAGATGCACTTCACCTTCGGTAGGTGTTCCGAAAGAAGCGCCTCTATGTAGTGTCTCCTCAATCGCAGCAATAACTTCAGGATGACAATGTCCTAGGATAAGAGGCCCCCAAGAGCCAATATAGTCGATGTAGTCATTACCATCAACATCGGTAATGTGGCTCCCTTTCCCTTCACGTATGAAAAGGGGGGTACTGCGAACAGATTTGAATGCTCGGACAGGGCTGTTCACTCCACCTGGAATGCGCAGCTGAGCCCTAGCAAAAAGCGAGGATGATTGGTTGATTTGCATTGTTGAGTTGATGGGTAGGTTCTGAGTCAGCGATGTTGACGACGTTCTTCGAGTTCCTGCTCTTCTTTTGCCTTCAGACTGAGAGTAGTAACTGGACGGGCTTCTAGACGTTTTCTTTCAATCGGCTCGCCGGTTATTTCGCAAATACCGAAAGTGCCATCTTCAATACGCTGTAAGGCTGCTTCGATCTTGCCAAGTAACTTCCGTTCACGATCTCTGATCCTCAGGGTATTGAAGTGATCTGCTTCCAGGCTGGCTCGGTCGTTTGGATCAGGGTAGAGAGTGGACTCGTTCTGCATTTCCTCAACAGTTGCAGCGCTTTCTGCATAAATCTCTTCGCACATTGCGAGCAACTTCTTCCGAAAGTATTCTAACTCTTCTTCGGAAAGTGCAGATTCTGATGTGGTTTCTGCCATGGGCTATTTCCTCCCTGAATAAGAAACCAAAAAAGATTTTATTGGATAAGAATAACTAGAAATTTATATTGGCGGATTTCCGACTAAAAATAAAGTTTTGGGAAATTGTGGGAGGTAAGATTTTTTTTTATTCGTGGCATGTATACTGCAGGTTGTGTATAAACAACCTAAAAAAATCTTCATTAAGATTACTTAGGATTCTGAAATTGTTAACTAATAAATGATTAAATTACCAAGGAAATCTTATGATCCTTCAAATCACACGCGAAGAAATTCAGGCAGCTACCACCCGTTATTTGGAGCGAGGCGGACAAATTCAGCAGATTGACAAAGTGATTGGAGAACCAATTTTTGGTGATGACCTAATTCTGACGGAGGATGTCCTGGAAATGATTGAAGTCCAGGAAAGCGATCTGTGGTAAACAATGATGCAGACTTCCGAAAGAGAGGCGATTTATGAAAAATCAGCCCCGTTCTCTGCGAAAATTTGAAGAGATACTGTGGCAGCAGACGCTAGAGCGAATGCGCCACAGATGGATTTCCCGAAAACGAAATAGGGAAGAAAAATTACCTTCTGTCTGAAACTTGTGTGCGAGTTTCCCCAATTGGTTCCTGCTTGATTCGCTTAACAAAAAAAGCGTTAGGCCCTTCGCAGTAGCGAGGTTCAAAAGTTTTTGCAAAAACAAACATCATAGTTTTACCTCCTTTCATTTCCAGCACCTCAAAACGCCAATTTTCTACTTGGTCAAGGAAATGTCGGTGTAATATCCGGTATTTCTCTGCTTCTCGTTGCAACAAATACATCGACGCCGGTGTCCATTCGTGTTCGACACTACTTCCGTAGATTCCGGTTGGTTCGAATTCTGTCAGTTGGCGAATTGCTTCAGCACAGCGGTTGTCAGACATGCTATTTCCTTGAGCAAACACCGGAGAAGCAAAAGCTAGACAGCAGAAGGATAACCAAAGTTTGGACATGGGCTTTCAAAAACTAATAGGTTCCACTTGTATTTGGTCCTTATGCAACCGAATACGGTGAAAACTTGATGCAGAGTTCTCGTCAATCATGGTCGACGAAGCCGAATTGACAATGTGCAGTGAATGCGATGAATACTGCTGCACATGATGCCAGTTGTGATGAATGTGTCCATGCAGATACAGTCGAATCTTTGGCCGATTGCTCAGCCAGTACTGGACCTGCTCCAAGTTCAACAGTTCGTGTTTCGTGTCGTGTTCTCTGTCTGGAAAACTGATTGGGTAGTGGTTGACCAGAACAAACCGTGTATCTGTCGCTTGTTGTTGTATATATTTGTCTGTGGCCTTCAGCGTTTCACGCCGGACACAGCCAGAAGCATTGTACCATGATGTTGGTATTGCGCTGTGCCAACCAATCAAGTGCCAATCCTGATTCAGTCGACGGGTGTGAATTTCATTCTTGCCAAAAAAACTTCCAAAGTAGCTGTGGAAATTATCTGATTCCTCGGTTTCGCTTACGTAATAATCATGATTCCCAGGAACAATACTAACTCTTTCTTGGTCCTTTAACACAGGCCGCAAGGCCATTCGCGCTCGCGCAAATTCCTCAGGGAGTGCAAGTTGAGTGAGATCACCACTAATTACCAAGTGATCCCAGTCCATCTGTCTCACAACCTCAATCAGTTGATGGTAGCGCTGTGCCGGATATTTTGAGCTCCGGCACAACCACCAATTCGTAGCTCCCAATAGTCGTTTGGAAAACCACTGGCCCCAATTTTTGGGGTATGCACTGAAGTGTAAGTCAGACAGATGCAAGATAGTTAGCGAATCAGTTGACACAATAGCCCTGCTGCAGGAATTTCGGATTGCTTTCGGAACTGATCAATGTATCCTTGCAGACAAATCAGGAGAGGGGGGTTTCAGACGCTGCCGCTTTCGCTGTTTTCAGCATTTGCCAATTGATCTCAGGTTGGCATGCCAGAAAAAAGCCAAATCAATTTCGCCCCCGATCACCTCCCCTCTTATAATATTTTCAGTAATGGAGCCTAAAATGCGGAGAAATCCCTCCTTTCGACGCCGGTCCTCAGGAGCGTCAGCGAACCGAACTCGCCGAAGTTCGATAGCGTTTCGAGATCAAGTGCTAGGAAGCCCCAGCTTGCCAGTACCAATCCAAAAGATGCTGGATGGAATTGAGCGACAGCTCGGAATTCGTGACTGGAGTCTATCTACTTTGGCTGCTGTAGCCTTGTCACGAAGAGCCTGGATGATCCCAGTCTTGTTCGTTCTGCTTGCTGGCTTCGTGATTGCGGCCGGTGGTGGTGGTGGAACTGTGGAAACAAACTTCCCAATAGCTTTAGAAGATTATAACGACCCAGAAGGAGGGGGAATCGGATCTATTCTGGCTTCTCGTATCGCAGAAAGTCCTTTCAATCTGGTAGGTTCATTGGTGTTCCTGTTAGCAATTTGCCACACTTTTGCGGCTGCTCCACTAACAGAGAAAGCTCACCACCTCAAACACCACCACGAAGAAGAGCTTCGCAAAGCAGGGAAGTCCGAGGAGTTCATCAAGAACAGCCCATCTTTCAAAGCGGAATTGTTTCACTTCATTGGCGAAGTAGAGGCGATTTTTGGAATTTGGGTGATTGCGCTGATGGTTGCTGTCATCGGCTTCTACGACTGGTCTACCTTTAAAGACTATATCGCACACACGGTGGTCTACATTGAGCCGATGTTTGTTGTAGTGATTATGGCTATCGCTTCTACTCGCCCGATCGTGAGGCTAGCGGAACAAATTATGGGTAGAATAGCCGCTTTTGGTCAATCTACAACTCAGGCTTGGTGGTTCTCTATTTTGACTGTCGCACCGTTGCTCGGTTCCTTCATCACTGAGCCAGCTGCGATGACAATTGCGGCTTTATTGCTCGCCAAGCAATTCTACGATTACAACCCGACTCCCAAATTCGCCTATGCGACGATTGGGCTCCTGTTTGTTAACGTTTCTGTCGGGGGTACACTGACCCACTTTGCAGCACCACCGGTTTTGATGGTTGCCGCTCCTTGGGGTTGGGATATTGCCTTCATGATGGTCAACTTTGGTTGGAAGGCTGTCATAGGTGTTGTGATAGCAAACATTCTTTACTACATCATTTTCAAGAATGAATTTGCCAACCTAAAGAAGTCGGACTCTGGTGAATCATCCGAAACCAATGCGCCAGTCAAGTGGGAAGACCGTGAAGATCCAATTCCAGGTTGGGTCACAGTAACTCATCTGCTCTTCATGGCCTGGACTGTTTACAATGCGCACTACCCACCACTATTCATTGGTGGCTTCCTCTTCTTTATTGGCTTCAGCATGGCGTCTAAGGCCTACCAGAACAAACTGGAGATCAAAGGGCCCTTGTTGGTTGGCTTCTTCCTGGCTGGTCTTGTAACTCATGGTGGGGTTCAGGCCTGGTGGATCGCACCTGTGCTGCAAAGTTTGAGCGAGTTGCCCTTGATGATTGGATCAACAGTCTTAACAGCGTTCAATGACAACGCAGCAATCACCTTCTTGGCTACACTAGTACCTGGCTTCACCGATGGCCAGAAGTACGCAGTTGTCGCAGGTGCCGTAACGGGTGGCGGTCTGACTGTCATCGCCAACGCTCCAAACCCTGCTGGTCAATCCATTCTGTCCCGCTACTTCCCAGGTGGTGTGAATCCAGCCAACCTCGCTATGGGTGCGGCTATTCCTACCGTGATTATGGGTGTGAGCTACATGGGCTTCTATTACCTGCTCGGCTGATTCCTTTCCTTGTGCAGCAGATCCTTCACTCCCAGTGACAGGATCTGCCGTCTTAGCCAGATTCACTTGCGCTCCCTGCTAGCTTTCGCTAGGTTGATTCATACTTTCTTTCAGAATTTATTCACTCTCATGGAGATGACATATGAAGATTTTGACAGGTCTCTTCCTCCTAGCCCTAGCTCTTGCAGGTTGTACAGAAGAAGCTCGCAACCAGTTTTTTAGAAGTGCCGATAATGTTCTGGGAAAAGACTACAAGGTTAGTTACGTCGATGAAGGACAGGTCGTTAAGTCTTGGACGATCAAGGATGGTAAGATTACCAGTGGCGAGAAAGAGGATGGCACGCCGACGGGTTACTATTATTTCTGGAGTGAAGAAACTGGATATGTCCAGGTGCCAATCGATCGAACAATCGTAGAAGAGCTACGGGATAGCAAGGCAATTGCTGCACAATAAGAGGAAGTCCGCGCAGTTCTGCACGGACGTTAGAGGGTTGGTAATCAGCTGTAAAGAATGCCTTGTTTACGGAAATGCTTTAGGGTTGCTGACTCTCTCAGATCTCCTGGTTTCAGGATGACTGCATCCGTCGTAATGCGTCCATTAGAACTCAATTGGGAACCTCCCACTGCAAGACGATACGGTGGAATAATAGGAAGTAGAAACGTTTCACTACCTACACGGCACTCTAGTGGAGGGACAACGTCTCCCGTCTCTTCGTCAATAATTTTCTTACCAGAAGCCATTACGACCCCGCTGGCAACGATTGCGCCTTCTCCAATTATACCTGCTAACTCACACATCGCTCCGATTTTGACGTTATCTTCGACGATGGAGGCCAGACGGCCCGCGGGTTCAAGGATGCCTTCAATTCCAGAGCCTGCGCCGAATTTAACCCCTCGACCAATTTGAGCACAGGAGGCGATTCTACTGCCACCGTCAATCATCACACCGCCCCCCGCAATATAGGCACCGATGTTGATAAAAGCCTGATTCATAATTACGGTCTGTGGACCAATGTAGGCTCCGGTTCTGACGATACTACCAGGTGCATAACGCACACCGCTGGCTTCGAAGTCTTGATCCGTGAATTTGGAATACTTCAAGGGAACTTTGTCCCAGTAGGTGGATTCCATTCGCCGATTTCCATGAGTACCAAAGTAATTCAGGACTCCATCAATCACGTAGGTTTGTGGCTCCCATTCATTCCTTACCTTTTCAGCAGCTCTCACTTTCCCTTGATTGAGTAATTCGATGAAGGCCTCTGATTCTGCTGCGCTTGCCTTGCGATCATGTATATTGGCTAGCAGATTGGAGTATGAACTTTCGATCCTCTCAATTCTCAGAAAGTCTCCGTCATGAAGATTGAGGAGAAGATCCAGCTTAGGATGAAGACCAGGATTTTGTTGTGCACGCTCGGTGTACTCTCCAAAAACACGGAGCGCTTCGTTGGCTTCGTTCCGTCCAATTTGTCCCGTGCTACTGGCTATGTGAGAAAACACACGCAAGGTTCCCTGCTTGGCTGGAATATTGGGCAAAATCGCCATCAACTTGTCTTTAGAGTCAAAGACGCGGAGCAGGATTGTTTGTTCTGCAAAGGGCAGCGTCTTCAGGTTGGCCTCAAAGCTACTCATGGATTCCCCTCAGGTTAAAGGTGGTGGCTCCTAACCACCAAGGTTGTTGGTTTAAAGGTGAGTTAGGGGGGCACTCCCTAGCGGGAAGACATTGTAACCCAGATTGAAGAGATATTGATGATCGAGATGGTTTCGGCCATCAAACAGGTAAGCAGGCTGCATCATATTCTCTAAGATGTGTCCGTAGTCGAGATCACGATATTGTTGCCATTGTGTCACTAAGGCAATAGCATGGGCTCCAAAAGCAGCCTCGTACGGATCCTCGATAAAAGCGATGTCTCCTTCCATGGAAGCCAGATCATGCTCGACTTCTTCACGGGCCCTGGGATCATGTACCCTTACTTGGGCATGTTCGCGCAATAGCTTTCGGGATAGCGGAATGGCCGGAGAATCACGTGTGTCTCCAGTATTCGGCTTGAAGGCAAAGCCAAGCAATGTGATTTTTTTCCCTGCCAAGGTGTTAAACTGCTGCTTGAGGATATTCTGGAAGAAACGATCTGTCTGGAACTCGTTGATCCGCACTACGCTGGCCCAGTAATCAGCAACTTCAGGCAGTCCGTAGTATTCACAGAGGTATGACAGATGTAATATATCTTTTCGGAAACAGGAACCACCAAATCCAATGCTTGCCTGCAGAAAATGAGGCCCAATTCTCCGATCCATACCAACGGCACGGCTGATTTCATCTATGTTGGCTTGCGTTCTCTCGCAAAGTGCCGAAATGCTGTTGATCGATGAGACTCGTTGTGCCAGCATTGCATTAGCCACCAATTTGGAGAGTTCACTGCTCCAGACATTGGTGAGTAGTATCCGGTCTTCCGCAACCCAATGACCATAAAGGTCGGCAATTGTTCTAGCTGCACGGCGACCAAATTCGTTCTCTTCCCCACCAACTAAGACTCTGTCTGGTGCCTGTAGGTCTGGAATTGCAGTACCTTCTGCCAGGAATTCTGGGTTGGATACGACTGAGAAACGGCTGTAGCTAGAACTCGAAGATAAAATCTGTGACATTGCCTCAGCTGTACGAACCGGTAGTGTACTCTTCTCGACGACAATCACTTCAGGTTGTCGGGCATGTGTCAGAATATCCCGCGCAGTTTTTTCCCAATACTGTAAATCGGCAGCTTTCCCAGCTCCTTCGCCAAATGCCTTGGTTGGTGTATTGACGGCAACAAAGATAATATCAGCTTGTTGAATAGCTTTGGGAATATCGTTGGAAAAGAAGAGGTTACGATCTCTTGCTTGCTGCAAGATTTCCAGCAGACCAGGCTCATAGATCGGTAGGTTTTCAGAAGCCCAGCGCTGAATCCGCTCTTCGTTGATGTCCACAACTGTAAAATCATGTTCTGGGCAATTGAGTGCCAACATGGCCATTGTTGGGCCACCAACATAGCCAGCTCCAATACAGGTGATCTGTGACATTTGTATTAGGTTGGGGCGGAAATTAAGTTTTTCAATGCTACGATATGGCCAAGAGTGATCTGGTGATCTTTACAGATAACTTTCCAGTGCAAGGTCATAATCTGAACAGGGAATCGTTGATGTCATTAGGAGGTATTTCCCCCATGAGTACAAACAGAGTTGCTGCGACATGACTTAGGTTTAGGTTGATTTCGGAGCCGTGTGCTTGAAGTTGATACTGTTGCTTGTATTTCGGATCATAAATCACAAAAGGCACTGGATTCAGTGAGTGCTTCGTACTGCTTTCCCAGTTACCTTGCTTATTCTTGACCAGCATCTCATCTGCATTCCCATGATCTGCCGTGATCACAAGGATACCGTCGACTGCATCGATCACGGGCAACAGCCTGCCAAGCTGCT
>AGAU01000536.1 GCA_000224765.2 SAR324 cluster bacterium JCVI-SC AAA005
TGGAACTGGAACTGGAACTGGAACTGGAACGGGTACGGGAACGGGAACGGGAACTGGAACTGGTACCGCAACAGATGCTACTGCCCCAACCATTACTAATATTACCATATCGAATGCTGACGGCAGTACGGTTACTGTAGGTTCGAAGACAGTTATCACTGACATTTCAAAGAGGCCTACCCTTAAATTTCACAGTGATGAAGCAGGGACGCTAGAACTATTTGCACTAACTAACGCTAACTGTACTTTCACCGCTGATGGGGCCACACCTATCACGACAAATGCAATGAATTCTGGGAACAACACGGTATCCCTGTATCCAATGAGTTCCAGCAGCACTACCGTAAATAGGTGCTGGTTCGAATCGAAAGACAGTACCGGGAACAAAAATGGCCCCTACTCGACCAATGAATTCTATGTAGACGGTGATGAACCAGAACTAAGCAGCGTGGTTGTTAACAATGGGAGCGCGAATGCGACCAGTCTCACCTTTGAATTGGATTTAAACGGCCTAACAGACACTGGCTTTGGGGTGACTTCGTATCTTGTGAAATACGCAGACAATGCTTCAGGAAGTTTTACAGCCCCATCAACACCGAGTTCGGGCGATAGTGCATGGAACGCTGTGACATTGGACAGCTCTAACAATATGCTCAACATCACAGACAATGCGAGCGGTCTCTCTGATAACGCAACGGTGAAAGCATATGTCTGGCTCAAAGATCAGGTTGGATTAGTCAGCGAATCTTCAAAAACAGACACTATCTTTTTGCTCGCAGACACCAACCCACCGATTCTCACAGATGCACTTGTGAAAGATGTTGGCACTACTACCGACAATGCTAGCATGACCAACAGCACCACAGTAACCATCAAAATCACTGCTAACGACAATACAAGTACTACAGGTGCTTCTTCTACTGGAATGAAATATGTACTGGCCACAGACAACAGCACCTACACCAACAGCTATGTTGCAACGACAATCGGGGACAATGCGACACTCTTCGACTCGTTGGTCACCAGCGGCATGATTCAAAGTCCAACCTGGGCCACTGATAATACAACAACGGTCAATTTCACTTTCAGTGACAACAGTTCAGGCACTAAGACTGTCTCCGTCTGGGTGGCGGATGCCGGCAAAACATTTGCCGGGGATAATGGAACTCACGCAGACAACGTCACCAGAACTATCTTTTTGGACGTGATTCCGCCGACAGACAACATTACTGCGACTGGCTCCTATGGAACGGACAATCTGACTGCCGTTGATAATACTACCTTCACCACTACTAGCTCTGTTAGCATCACATTCAACTATTTAGATGACGACAATGGTAGCAATGTCTACCAATATGTTCTTTACGAGGCAGCATCTGATAACTCGACCGCTGAATCTACCTTCCTTAGCGCAGTTACAGCAGCCCAGCATACCGATAACATTACCAAAATCACAACTGACAATAGGGCTGGCTTTA
>AGAU01000535.1 GCA_000224765.2 SAR324 cluster bacterium JCVI-SC AAA005
TACCACTTGTCTCCGTCTTCAGGGTAATTCCTTAGAATTTGATCTGAATTCCGGTAAGCAGACAGGTACTGGTGTGCCTCTTGGACCATTGAATTAAACCAATTCCCTTCGGCACCCGATTCTTCTAATATCTTATATACATCCTGCTCATTCCTTGCGATCCAGTGACAGTAAAAAAAATCGTCATTTGGGATCCAATGTTGAACAACGGTAGCAGGGTTTCGTTCGGACCAACCACTAGACCACTCACGCTCTGTTTCTCTTTTTTGTGGAGGGTTACGTTTTTCTGGCGGAGTTAGCCAGTTTCTCCTTGCTTCATCAGAAATCCAATTGTGCACTACAAGAAAGTGTTTCACCTTATCGCCTTCTTCTAAAATACGTTTTACGTGCTTTGGAACATCATTTCTTCTAGATTTATTCACTTCAGAAAATTTAATTTCAATCCCGTTTCCCTTTATAAATTCCGAAAGTTGCCTGTTGAAACCATTGTTATCCCTCACTGCTTGTTGCATTTCAAAAT
>AGAU01000534.1 GCA_000224765.2 SAR324 cluster bacterium JCVI-SC AAA005
CTTCAGTGGAGTGACGGCACTCCACTGACCGCTGCTGATTACGAAGCAACCTTCCGCTACTCAGCTGACCCATCCAGCGCATGGGACTTCACCTGATTCTACTCCTTTATTGGTGCCGGTGGAATCAAAAACTGGAGTAAGGTGATTGCCGGTGAAATGCCAACCTCTGCTTTGGGTATTCGTGCTGTCGACGACATGACACTTGAAGTAGAAACCGAAGGGGTCTTCCCTCCACTACCTGGAGTGATGAAATTTGCCTTCCTACTTTCCAAAAAGGCTC
>AGAU01000533.1 GCA_000224765.2 SAR324 cluster bacterium JCVI-SC AAA005
GTCATCAATCTCTCCCGCTTTCTCCAAAGCGTCGATGATGACGCTGATCCCACCAATGGACTAAGCGTTACCAAATCAGCCCGGACTGCACTCTCCGGCCGGTCCCTCAACTTCAACCTTCCCGTTTCTACTTTTGAGATCACCGCCAGCGTCGCAGTTCAAGCCGCCTCTGGGCGAACCCTCGTGGATGCCTCCACTGCAATCAATCATCTGCATGGAACTTTGGGTGAGCGAGGGCTCGTGACTCAGGTTGCCGAAGAAGACGAAATCCAGCAGGTAGTTCCTGCCTTTGTTGCCGATAGCACTCTTGCTGAGGCAGTCAGCTCCAACCCTGAACTCTGTAAGTTCAACAACACCCTGCTCAGCAGTGGCCAAAGTGTCATCGCCTACCAAAGTGCACTGGTCTCCTTTGAAGAGACTTGTAGCTCGCAAACCAGGACCTGCAACAACGGAGCTCTCTCAGGCTCCTACAGCGCCACCAGCTGCAGTGCGAGAAGTGCCAACAGTTGTAGTTTAAGTGGTCAAGCCGTTGAACACGGGGCTAGCGTTACCGCCTATGCCAGTGACAGCGTGGCTTTTGGGGGAAGTTGTACATCGCAAACCAGGACCTGCAACAACGGAGTTCTCTCTGGTTCTTACAGTGCCCGTACCTGCCAAGTAGCTAGCGCAGCCTCCTGCACCTTCAATGGCGAACCTGTAGCTCATGGCACCAGCTTTACCGCCTATGCAGCTAGTAAGGTGGACGCCGGAGGGAGTTGCAGTGCCCAGCTGAGAAGTTGTAAGGATGGAGTCATCAGTGGGAGCTATGCTTTTGCCAGCTGTGAGGTGGAGGAAGAAGTCACCATCCAGCCTGTTTGTTTCTTTGATGGAATAGCAATCAACCACGGCAC
>AGAU01000532.1 GCA_000224765.2 SAR324 cluster bacterium JCVI-SC AAA005
CCCAAGAATGTGATGGCTCTCTTAGCTAGCCAGTGAGAGGACAGGCAATTTTTTTCTGATTTCCGTACTGATTACTGTCTGCAATGAATTCAGCAGAGGACTTGTTTTAGACCAGTTTGAAAGGTGGGTAATTTTTAGGAGGGTTTCTATGAATTAAATCATAAAATTTTAAGTTTTCTTTACTGATAACTGAAGCAACTTTTTTTCAATCTTGAAGAGATGAATCTCGAACACTGTGGTACCAAGGAAGAAACCACACAAGAATAAATGAACAGACCTACAAGGAGTTAGTATGAGTCTGCGAATCAACAATAATGTAG
>AGAU01000531.1 GCA_000224765.2 SAR324 cluster bacterium JCVI-SC AAA005
CGAAAGCTCAAAGCTCACACCAGAGCTCAGATGCATGGTTGCCCGTGAGTACTATAGCAGGCAACTGCAGCGTCTTTGGCTGGATGGTGTAGCTAAGCCGGTGTGCCCTTTCTCGTTAGGAGAAAACAACCTCTATGTGGCTTACTACGCCTCTGCCGAGATGAACTGTCATCTCGTACTTGATTGGTCCTTACCCAACTACCTCCTCGATCTCTTCTCTGAATTCCGTTGCCAGAACAACGGCCTGAGTTTACCAGTAAAGAATAATTTACTAGGTGCCTTGAGCCTGCACGGTTTGGAACATATCTCTCTCGTGGAGAAGGAAGAGATGCGTGAATTGGCAATGCGAGGTGGGCCATACAGTCCTGAAGAGCAAGTTGCTCTACTAGACTACTGCCAGACGGATGTCGATGCACTGGTTGCTCTACTACCAGAGATGGCTCCAAAGATCTCGATTGACCATGCACTCATTCGGGGTCGCTACATGAAGGCAGTAGCCAGAATGGAGTCTGTTGGTATTCCAATTGACTTACCATTGCTAAAGCGGTTGCAGACTAACTGGGAGTCCATTCAGGACGAACTGATCTCAGTTGTGGATCGAGATTTTGGTGTTTACGAGGGCAGAACCTTCAAAACAGATCTCTTTGCCCAATACCTCAATCGTAACCAGATGGCCTGGCCCAAACTGCCCAGTGGAAATCTTGATCTTCGAGAAGAGACCCTTCGATCTATGGCGAAAAGTTACCCTCAGATCTCTTCTCTACATGAATTGAGGCATTCTCTGGGAAGTATGAGGTTAAACAAGTTCAAGGTTGGCACAGATGGTTGTAATCGGACACTGCTAAGTCCTTTTCGAAGCAAGACCGGTCGCAATCAGCCGAGTAACAGTAAGTTCATCTTCGGTCCATCAAAATGGCTACGAAGCTTGATTAAACCCAAAGAAGGTTGGGGCATTGCCTATATCGACTGGTCGCAACAGGAATTCGGGATTGCTGCAGCACTCTCTGGTGATTTGGCGATGAAACAAGCTTATGCTTCGGGTGACCCTTATCTGGAGTTTGCCAAGCTAGCTGGAGCAGTCCCGGCAGATGCGACAAAGAAAACCCATCCAGAACAAAGGGCACTCTATAAAGCAACAGTGCTGGCTGTTCAATACGGGATGGGTGCGGAGTCACTGGCAGAGAGAATCCAGCAGCCTATGATTGTCGCCAAAGAATTACTGCGCAAACACAGGGAAGCTTTCCGAACTTTCTGGCAATGGTCAGACGGGAATGTCGACTATGCTCTTCTGCACAAAATTCTCTGGACTGTCCTTGGCTGGCAGATCCAAGTGGAAGGGCAGC
>AGAU01000530.1 GCA_000224765.2 SAR324 cluster bacterium JCVI-SC AAA005
ATCTGGCTGACTGAGGTCCTTGATGGAAGAGATCCTATCCAGCAGTGTACTGGAAATCAGAGTCATAAAAGCGCCGGGAATCCCATGTCCAGTGCAGTCAGCCACCACCAGACAGGTCCAACCATTTTTCTTCTCCAACCAATAAAAGTCACCGCCAATGGTGTCTCTCGGTTGCCAAACATACTCTAGATCCCTGAATCCGTAGTGTACTAAGTCAATCCGGGGCAGAATTGCGTTTTGGATCACACTGGCGGCCTGAATGCTTTTATTGATGTCATTGTTGGCTGCAGTGAGTTCCTCAGAAGTCTTTGTTAAATCTTTGTTGGTTGTAATGAGTTTTTCAGAA
>AGAU01000529.1 GCA_000224765.2 SAR324 cluster bacterium JCVI-SC AAA005
GGGGAGCCGATAATAGATCATCATAAAAATCAGGACTAGAAGCCCGCCAAGTAGTAGCGAGATAAGGCCTTGCTCAACTGAATCTTCACCGAGGGAGGCACCCACAGTGCGTTCTTCTCGAATTTCAATAGGGGCTGGCAGAGAACCCGATCGAAGTACTATAGAGAGGTTGCCAGCTTCTTCTGTAGTAAACTGGCCTGAAATTGATGCTTCTCCACCGCTAATTTTCTCTCTGATCACAGGTGCTGACTGAACCTTGTCATCCAAAACAATTGCCAGACGTTTGCCCCGATTCCTTTCAGTCAATTTTGCGAAGCGATCGGCGCCAATCGAATCAAAGGAAAGAGAAACGTAAGGTTGATTGGTTTGCTGATCAAAACGAACCCGAGCATCTCGAATGTACTCCCCAGTCAACAAGACTTCTTTGTTCAATACGTAAGGGTTGCGGGATAGAACTTCCTGTGTGACGGGGTCGCGGATTTCCTCATATCGAACAATTTCGGTGTAGCGATTATAGGCAGCTGGGGTAGCGTCATCGTTAACAATACGAAACTCCAGAACAGCCTGAGGGCCAATCAGTTCGATCGCCTGTGCTCTGTCTTTCAAACCGGGAAGTTGGATGATGATGCTATTATCCCCCTGGCGTTGCAGGGTGGGTTCACTGACTCCCAGGCTGTCAATGCGATTACGCAAGACCTCCAGAGCTTGTGTGATTGCATTCTCCTGAATGCGAGTTAACTCTTCAGGAAGGAGCGTCAACGTTGTCCTGTTATTGGGTTGCTCTGCAGGGGTGAACTGAACTAATAAGCGATCGTAGGGAGATTCAGTTAGATTGACGGTCTCCCCTTTTTCCATCTCTAAGATAACAACGTTATTCTCTTGGCGGACTTCGACAAATTTGACGTAGTTGTCCAGCAGCAAATCCTCCAACTCCTGGGCGGTACGGCTAACCGTTTCTTTAACGGCTTCTTCAACCTTGATCTCGATGTCGAGGTACATTCCCCCTTGGAGATCTAGCCCCAGATTCACACGGTTTGGATGTTTTTGAGGGTCTACCCCAGGCTGGTAGGCTTTGTATGTGGGCAGGCTGTAAAAAACAGCTGCCGTGAAGACCAACAGAATTAGTAAGCCTTTGACACGTACATTCATGGGTGGTGTTTATTTAATTCTGAAAACTTAAGAGTATCGAGGAAAGTCAGCTCAAGACTCTTCCTTGGATTCATTGTCGGAGGCACTGGCATCCTTGGCCTTCTGCACAACACGGGAAACTTGCCCACGATCCATCTGAATCCTGACTTTGTCAGCAATTTCTACGGTGATCGTGTCTTCTCCGAGCTTAAAGATTGTGCCGTGAATACCAGAATTCGTCACGACTTTATCGCCCTTGCCCAAGGCACTCAGCATGGCTCGCAATTCTTTTTGGCGCTTTTGCTGTGGTCGAATGATTAAAAAATAAAAGATGGCGAAGATCAGAATGAGGGGGCCAAACTGTACTAGCATGGCAGTTGTGTCGCCACCGCCTACAGCCGCGTCCTGAGCCCAAGCCTCGCGAATAAAGAAATCCATAGAAAATTACCCCAATGTGCAAAGAATTCCAGCCTAGGAAAATAACAAAAGCTAAATATTATATCACAAACTAGCTGCAAGCGCTATGCTCAAATTTACTTGTGGCCTTTCCTGCTAAACTATTCCTGAATAGAAGACAAAGTTATCCGCTATGCTAGGGCGTTCTTCATGCAGGGCCTTTGAACTAATCAAACATCTGAATCAAACCACTACTAACTGGTATCGAATGCTGACTTGGAATCTCGTATTTGACATCGACTTTACCCTCACTGGAGATTTGCCGTCGTTACGTAAACTTGGGCAAAAACTTGAGCGTCTCCAACAAGCTGATCAGGCTCGGGTGCTGTTCTGCACAGGTAGACCTTATCCTGATGTGCTCCACGGCTTGACGCACGAGGGGCTTCCGAAACCTGATGCGGTCATCGCTCAAACTGGAGCCGAACTTTATTTACCTCCTTTTGAAAGTTTCTCAAAACCCATTCTCGATTGGCAACTGCAACTTGAGGAGTTTGGCTTCTCTGCGGAGGAAGTTCATCAGCGATTGATTGACTTAAATGAAGTGATCAGCCTGGAGGCTGTTAATTGTCAGACTCCATACAAGGTCTCTTACGCGATCACGGATCCCAAACAGCCGCTTGGGTGGCTAGCCGAAATTTCAAGGCGTATGGTGGAGCCTGTCGGACGTTACCAAGTGATCTGCGCGGCCTTTGGGGAGAACTACTATGTCGATATTTTACCGGGGATGGTCAATAAGGGGAAAGCGCTGCGCTACCTGCTAGAATTACTGAAATGGCAGGAAGCTAATACAATCGTTGCTGGGGACAGCGGTAACGATCAGTCAATGTTTGATGAAGGTTTCCGAGGTATACTCGTTGGAAATGCTCGTCCAGAAGTGAAAGAATATTTGCAGAAATTTCTAGCGGAGCAGTTCTACCAAGCGCAGCAAAATTATGCGAAGGGTGTCTTGGAAGGTTTGGCTCATTGGCAGGTTCCAACCTTTGATGCCTGATAAGAAAGGTATCTGAGATTGCAAATCTACACAGGAGTTTGTTAATCTCTTTCAGTTAGCTGCAGAGGGACTTCCTGGAGTATCTGTTCGAGATTCTTACAAAGCCGTTCTGCTTCAGATTCTGGAAAAACTAGTGGGGGTTTGAACTTGATTACATTGTGATCCAGTCCATCTGTACTGAGCAAGAATCCCTGTGCTTTCATACGTTCCACGACATAACTCGCTCGGGCTGCACAAGGTACTCTCTGCAAGGGATCAGCAACGAACTCCATACCAAGAAATAGACCCTCTCCACGAACTTGTCCCAGAGCCGGACACCACTTTGACATTCCTTGCCAGCGCTCAAGCAGATAATCCCCCAAGGTCAGTGCATGTTTTTGGAGGTCCTCCTCTTCAATCACATCCAGTACGGCGTTACCCACTGCCGCAGAGACAGGATTTCCACCAAAGGTGTTAAAGTATTCCATTCCGTTGGCAAAG
>AGAU01000528.1 GCA_000224765.2 SAR324 cluster bacterium JCVI-SC AAA005
TGAGGGGGCAGTGGGCTTTCGCTCGTGGGGGTTCGAGTCCCCCCTTCAGCACCAACCGTTTTTTGATAGTATCATTCAATATGATTTCTTCTCATAATTCCGCACCATTGCTGGTCTTAATCAGATTCAGTCATATCATTCCATTTGATTCAAAATCATTCCATATCACATCTTAACGGACACGCGTACGGACACGCGCAAATTATCCTACCCTGCCCAGTTGAATTAGCTCTGATTCGTCTATTGTTGTGTAGCGTTCTGTCATTTTGCCATCTTTGTGACCAACCTGTCGTTGAATCAAAAAATCAGGTATGCCAGCTAGCCGCATCCGGCTGACATAACAATGCCGGAGGTCGTGAAAGGCAAAATCTTCAATACCCGATTCTACCAAGCCTTTCTTCCAATCGCGCTGCAATGAACCCGTAAAACGGGTGTAGGGTCTACCCACTGTAGAAACAAATACTCGCTGCTTGCAACGCAAGTCCTTGGGAAGTCTTTTGAGAACTTCTATTGCTTCCGCACACAAGAAGACTGCACGAGCAGTCTTTGATTTTGTTTGGTCAGCACGCAGTCGGATAAAGCCCTTTTCAAAATCAACTTGGGACCATTCAATCTGCAAAATCTCTCCTTGACGCATGCCCGTGTAATAAGCAATTTGAGTCATTTCTTTGATGTGTTTTGGAAGATTCCTTTCGAGTTTCGCCCACTCTAAAGCTGTCAAAATACGATCTCGCTTATTATCCACTTTGATTTTTGGCCAAGCTTGCACTGGCATCTCTGAAATAAATTCATGTCGCAGCGCATAAGTCAACACACTGCGGAAATAACTTAATTCGTGTGCAACCGTTGCTCGTGCTGTCGTTTCGCTCCTACCACTTTTTGAAGGTTCAGATAGGCGACTGTCACGATATTCGTTTAGATGATGGAGACGCAGGTCACGGAGCAAAAGATTGGGCAGCAGCCTCACAAGGTTCCGATGATCATCTTTGTAGCGCCCATAACTTTTCATATTCTGAACTTCCTTCTGCTGCAGATACCATTGATTCTGAGACTCCCCTTGTCTCCACTAGCGAAGACACTCCGCGACTGATTGACCAGCGGTGTTGATTGCCCGCGAAGCATCTAATAAACAAAGCA
>AGAU01000527.1 GCA_000224765.2 SAR324 cluster bacterium JCVI-SC AAA005
ATTTACCCTGGAAGATCCATTTAAGGTTTTTCTGAAGATATTTCTGATGTGGGTTGAGTCTCAGCGCCTGGTGGAGGGAGCAATCCTGGTGAGTTCCCATGCACGAGGTGGGGCCCGGCAAGATTCCGACATTGATCTGGTCCTGCTTTGCACGGAGTACGAAAGTTATCTGGAAGATGTGAGCTGGATCAACGACTTTGGCAAGCCAGTCTCAGTTCGTCTTGAAGACTACGGCAAGCTCACCTCTGTGCGTGTTTTCTATGAAGAGGGCCCAGGAGTTGAGTTTGGCTTCACCCAGTTGGACTGGCTAGTCCTACCACTTGATGTAGGAACGGTAGGAGTCCTGAGGAATGGATTCCGAATTGTCTATGATCGTAGCGGAAAATATTCAGCTCTGGAGTTACAACCCTAGGATTTGATACTCTTTGCACTCTTTCAATGACAACCTCAGAAAATGTTTAAGTGGGTTCCTCGCAGATTTGGGAGCCAAGATGCTTCGCAAGCGTTATTCTTCGGTACAACATGCTACCCTACTCACCAAATCTGGCGATCATGGTTAACAAATATTGGGGTTAATAGAGTAGTCTGGTTGCTAGACTAGGAGTACCGAAGTGAATTCTAGTTGGAGGGGTTGGCGATCGTCAGCTGAGGAAAGACTGATTTGAAGAGGAGTTGATTCAACAAGAGTCTGCTAGTCGCTCGGTAGACTAATCTCCTGATCCAATTCTTCAAATGCGTTTTTGCTTTTGGAGGCTGCTGAATCAAATTCAGTAGGGGTATTCAAATCCAGTTCAGGCTGGTCCAAGTGAGCTTCCAGTTCTCCAAATGCTGATTCAGCTCGGTTTTTGGAGAGCTCAGTTGTGATTTTTTGGATCCGCTCTTTTTGGTAGGCAACGACGATCTCTCGACTTAAACAAGCCTTCACAAAAGCTGCTCTGACGTCTTCGTCGTAGGTGATCTTAAGAAATTGCCTCTGCCCAGTCACAAAATTTTTCAATTCAGGATCATTTCGGAACTGCTCTACGAGCTGACGCTCCTTCTCATCTCTTGGCTTGCGTCGTTGGACTTCATCTCTGATTGCTGACTGAACATACTGTTCTTGTTGTGCAACTAAATTTTTGGTGGCTTCTGTTTTTGCTTTTTCCACGGAGGCCAGGCTCCCTGGAGCATAACTGAAGGCACAATCCCACTCCGCATCGTCATTGCGCGAATACCAATCTGGAGCACCATCAATGTCCAAGGTGTTCTCGGTTCGCAGATAAATATCGAAGATATAGCCTGCCAGAGTGTTTCCCAAAGAGAGGGCCAACCCTAGCAATTGCGCGGAAGCGGTGTGTATTGTCAAAATCAGGAAGATCCCAACTAGGAAAACGTGTTTACTCAGCAATTTCAGCATTCCACCCTCACACCGCTAAATCCTCAATAAGTATATAAATGTAGCCTGCCTCTCGATCACGCCAAAATTCCACAATTCGAAATTGAACAGGGATTTCTTGTCCAGAAATGGTGACGGTTGTGTTGATTTTTGAGGAATTTGTCAGGCTTTCACGCCCTCCTCTGATGACACTGGTCGTTTTGTTCTGGACGTCACCGCTCACTTCGGCAGTGTTGCCAGCTTTTGCAGCAACCAACAGGCTGACGGCAGTATTTAAGGCCTTCTCCCGAGCCTGCTTGACTGTTTGCAGAGCATAGCTTGCCTGTCCCAAGTAGTGTCCAACAGGAACTTTGTTTATCCAATCTGGTTTTTGGTTCTGGCTGACTGGCTGGGGAGAGCGGGAAGATTGCTGAGAGCAAGAAATGGTCAGGAAAGAAACAAGAAGCAGCAGTAAGAAGACAGGGAGTAGCCGTTTGGATAGAATCATCTTTTCTCCGGTGAAAACCGTTCCTGCTTGCGAAGTTCTGACGAAATACGTGGGACGCACGGGCGTGAATCCCACTCTTCAAAGAACCTTATTGCGGCATGGCACCGAATTCGGAGTTGATCATCTTATCCATTTCAGATTCTAGCTCATTTTGAGCTTTTTCACCAAGAAACCGTTGCCACTGAGCCTGCTGATTTTTGTAACTTGTTTGAAGGGCTTGCTTGGCTGCAACGGCTGCTTGCTGAGGATCCATTACCACCAAGGCATAGGTCGTCCCGTCAGGCCCCTTACGGTAATTGATTGCTTTAGCACCAAAGAGGATCTCTGCAGTGATTTGTCGCTGCGTGACTGAAGCAACTGCGTCAACAGTCTGTTGGTCTCCCACTCCGGTTGTCTCTGCATGATTTTTCACCATCGCACCAACCTTGGCCTTCATCTCGGTGGCCAGTTGTACTCGTCCATCCATCGTCGCCTGGTTTCTGGCGAAACTAGTGCCTGCTTTGGTATCTCGGAAAGACCCCACTGCGGCAACAGGATATCCCTCAACTGGGGTTCCACAAATCCAATCAGGAGCACGCACTTCAGTATCGTCAAAGTAGCAGAGATTCGGATCTTGCTCTAATTTGACAGGCTCAATTCTGGTTGTTTCTGATGAACTTGAACAAGCGACTACTCCGGTCAGAATGAGTGCTGCACCTAGTTGGGAAATCACTTTTTTGTTCATAATGACTCCTTATGTCTGAAAAGAAGTTTTTGGGAAGCGTAATTTTTTCTCATTACTAGAATAGTTTTGAATTTGAGCATCATTGAGGTTGGTGAGAGAAGAATTGATGACTCTTCGTATTGTCAATGAGAATAGAAAAAAAGCTGTCAAGGTTGAGTAAACAATCAATGTATATTCTTTCACCCTCCTCCAATTTGATCAGCTTACAAATATGTAGTTTATAGCAGAACTGATTAAAGTTTGGGAGTCAGAGTTTCATACTCTAGAAAGAAAAAGATTTGCGCTCCATGAATTTCTTGATTTTCTTACTACCATTCCAAACTTCGCGAGCTGTTTGCAGATTGATCAGCTTCAGATCTACTTGATAGTAGGTCACGCGTTGATTATCTAGCTGATCAACTATGGAATTGATCGTCCCGGAAAGTGCGAAATTCGCCCCATCTTCTTCACCCATTTCCATCCGAGTATCAGCAGAAGCGTTCATATCCTGGTCAGCTAATTCTGCACGGGTATCTTGACGTTCTTCAAGTGTCGCAATAAATCCGGCTTTACCGCTGCGAATCACAGCCCGTTTAATATCGTTAACAAAGGTGTCAACAGCTATATGCTCGTGGGATTTATTCCGAACGCGCTGCACGGTTACCAGTGGTTCTTTGCCAGGAAAGCGCTGATTAAATTGACTGATCCAGGGATAGCTCAGCATATCGTTGATCATTTCTTCAGCTACTAAACGCGAATCCTCATCATTCCACTTGTCCGTAAGCGCGATTTCCTTTCCAGAATCTACCCTGGCAACCTCCACGCTTTTACCACAGCCGTTAACG
>AGAU01000526.1 GCA_000224765.2 SAR324 cluster bacterium JCVI-SC AAA005
GGTGGGATCAGCGTCATCATCGACGCTTTGGAGAAAGCGGGAGAGATTGATGACTCTTCTATCTGCTGTGCTGACAGCACCAACTAGTTCAACAGGAGTCAATACCGGAGAGGCCGCTACACTGCCTAGCTCAACATCTCCCAGACGGAAGCTGACGGTATCTCCTGTCTGGTAGGAAAACTCTCCGCTGGCATTGGTAAGCTCAGTTAGACCGCTACTGGTCTCAAAGCTGACGCCAGCCACCACGCTGTCTAGTAGGACTCCGACTTTAGCTGTTGTTGGTATTGTGGGGTTTGTTGGTACTGCTGGGCTTGCGTTGCTAGTAGACCCACCACCAGAACTTCCTCCATCATCACCGCCTCCAAGACCGCCACCAGCTAGGACAAGAACTGCTGCTCCTCCGGCAGCAACTCCTGCAACTGTTCCGGTTTCAAAGCCACCCTCAGTTTCAGAAGTGCATTGTTCTTCATCCGGAGTACAGTCGACTGGGACAGGTTCCCCACAACTCAACAGTAGCAGTAAACATAGTCCTAGCAGTAAACAACGACGCAGCATATTTAAACCTGATCAACAGTTTATACTTTTTGCGACAATTGGGATTTCTACTCTGTGCTAGGAAAGGTGTCAAGAGTCGTCTTGTCAGTTAATAAAGTGAGCTTACTACTTACGTGGCATAGAAAGATATAGAGTGTCGGTATGGGAGAGAGCAGGCTAGATGCAATCAATCGAAGACGATTAGAATCCTTGACTGGCGGAGCTTATGTAGCGGCCAGAATTATACTAAACGGTTCCTTTGATGGCATTGGCGTGAGCGTGAATGCTGACAGAACCAGAAGAGCTTTGTTTTAGCTCATTTTCAACAGTTGAGCGAATGTCCGAAATTACTTCTGGAGTCAAATCATCCAAAACCCCCGAAAATGCTGGAGCTTTAACTGTAAGGTTCCAAAGTTCTTCAAAGTTTGCAAATGTTCTTGTGGCTCTGAATTGCTTGCATTCAATGGATTGTAAACCTGTTTCAGTCCAAAGTTTTTCAAGTTCATCCATCCTAGAAACGTCCGAACTTGGAGGCAAAGGATAGTCGATCCCTCGTTTTCGAAACTCTATGTGAAGCCATTCGTGCGGTAAGTCGCCTCCTGGGACATCCCAGTCATAAGTAGCGATGATGCCTTCAGGTTTGACGACTCTCTTCATTTCATTCACTCCAATAGCTGGATCAGGTAGAAAATAGAGGACCAAGGCCATGGTTGCTACATCGAAAGAAGAGGATACACAGGCTAGCGCGGTCGCATCTCCAGTCTGAAAAGCAACTTGCTGCGCCATGGGGCGTTTACGAGCAAATTCGATTTGGGCTTCTGAAGGCTCAACTCCTAGCAAATGACCTGGAGAGCAAAGCTCAGCCACTTGGGCTGTAAAGGCTCCAGTACCGCAGCCAATGTCGACCCAGTTCAGCCCACTTGCAGTATTAAGCCATTCAATAAATTCTTTGCCCACCAATTGGCTCCAAATCCCCGTCATATTTTCGTAAGCGTTCCCGTCCTCAAAAACAACCGTCTTCTCGCTCATCAGAGCCTCTCAAATTATAGGAGTGAATGCCTGGTATCTTCAGAAAAAAGAGGCGGAGCAGACTAAATTGTAATCGTCAAAAGATAGGCAGCATCTGAGATTGTTGTGGCTGACAGAGTAGCTGAAATTCAGCTAGACGAACCCTTTGATAGCATTAACATGTGCTTGAATTTTGAGTGGCTTTGATGATTCTTGATTGCACTCTTTTTCAACACTTAGACGAATATCTGAGATTAACTGGGGGTCAGATTCTTGAAAACGAGTGACATCGAATGTGATGATGAGGTGATATTCCAGAACTCCTCAAAGTTCTCAAATTGCCTACTTACTTGAATTTGTTTGCACTCAGTTAATTTTAGATCTGCGTCATTCCAGAGCCTCTCAAGTTCATTTAATTTGGAAACTTCTGCTTTAGGTGGCAGTTGATATTCGATTTTTCTTTTCTGCAACTCACGATGTAGCGGCGCAAGTGGCATACCTCCTCCAAAAATATCCCAGACATAAGCTGCGATGATACCTCCAGGTTTGACTACTCTCTTCATTTCAGCCAGAGCATGTTCTGGTTCAGGTACAAAAAAGAGGACCAGTGCCATTGTTGCAGTGTCCATAGAGTTATCCTCACACGGGAGAGACATTGCATCTCCAGTCTGGAAAGTCACAGATTGTTCGATGGAGCGATTTTTTGCAAATTCGATTTGTGCCTCTGAAGGATCAATGCCCAATAAATGACTAGGAGAGAAAAACTCAGCCACTTGGGCTGTGAAAGCCCCACTGCCGCATCCAATATCAATCCAATTCAGTCCACCAGAAGGGTTTAGCCATTCAAGGAAATGTGTTCCAACCAGTTGGCTCCAGACCCCCATCATCCGTTCGTATTTAGCACCGTCTTCAAAAGTATTTGTTTGGTAGATCATTAGACCTATTTAGACTAATTGAAGGGATTTTCTTTGATGACTATCTGCAATATGTACCGGTCTTGACAACCCCACCGTCTTCGACCGTCTTGCTCTCAAAGTCATAGCAGTCGTTACCACTGGGTGTGTAGCGAATATAGTAATCGGTGTTTCCATACTTATAGCTCAAAGTCTTAGTGTTAGCGTTGGTCTGAAACCTTAAATCTGTGACATTAATGGGCTTGCCACTCGTTCGCCCTGGTAGTGGCGAGATCCTTACGGTCTCCAACTTTGATGAGTCGGTCATCCCTACTAAGCACATGAGTATGTAAGGAGCAGAAGGAGAGGTATGATAGCGGTAACCAAAGTTGTCATCTGTGGTGTGATTACACAACCCCAAGGTGCTAAGAGGACTGCCATCAGGAGCATTGTCTCCATAAATCGGGTAGCCATCAAATGCCCAGCCGATAATTGGATTTGCATCCTTGTTTGCCATTTGATTAATCATACACGTGGGCTTTTTATGGTAATGATAATCATCCCCGCGACCTGAGTGGCCACCACAGTTGTCCAACTGTCCAAGTGCGTGTGTATCTTCCTTTGAATCGTAACTCCAATTGTTGATATTTAAATCTCCCCCACTTGAATAGTCGTAAATCGGAACACCATTGACTGCAACGCCCAAAGCCGCATCTCTAGTTGTGAAGCTTTCGGAGGTAATTGGACTTGAGGAGAGTGCAATGGGGCTGGTGTAGTCTTTGGCCGGAACTGATGTCTGCTCGTTTGTCGCCGTAATGCCATTCATCAAGTCATGGCTTGGGTATGTGTCAGAGGCCAAATATGCATGGTTATTGTCGCAACTGACAGTAACTTCAGATCCAAACCCAGCATCGACAATAGAATTTTTGATTGCTGTACAACGATTAGTATCAATAGCTGGGGAGGTGGGAGTAAAAACAGAATTGGATTCAACGATGTTGATAACCCCTCCCATTGATGAATGTAGACCACAATTATAATAGAGGGTG
>AGAU01000525.1 GCA_000224765.2 SAR324 cluster bacterium JCVI-SC AAA005
GTAGGTCAGTTGTGCTTCGGCTGAATAGCCTTGGAGTTTGCCACTTTGTAGCAGCGACCTTGTCTTTTCGAGTGCGACTACAGGATCGTTGTCAATGATATATAACTGTGTTTCAAGATCTTGATTTGTATCTGGTAAGAATTGGCTGAGGTTCTCTCGTGCAGCAATCAACTGCAGGGTTTCACGACCCAACGGGGGCTGCACAGCAAACCTACCGAGATTGATCCACTCACCTGTTTCCACAACAGTCACATTACGGATAAAGCGCTTCGGTGAATTCTGGATACCTGGATTGATTTCCACGAGGTAAGACAACGGTTCGTCCGTCATAAACGTATGGCCGACAATGTAGAAATATCCTGGCTTGTTCAACTTAACCTGCAGCTCAAATGAATCTCCCTCACTAAAATGAAGTTGCTCCCTCCCTCGATCCGTCTTGATTGAAACTCTGAAGTCAGAAGCCAGCCAGACATCCACATCTTCACGCAGCAATTCATCAAAGATAGGTTGACTAGGCATAGCCTGCAGGCCCATGTAGGCAGAAGCTACAAGAAATATAGATTGAGTTAATTCGATCGCATGACTTTGGGCCTTGCTCAGATGCAGAGTGATTTCCATTCCCTCGTCACCCACCACATAGTTCCCATGCAACCAATACTTGGCTTGATCAGGGCTGAGTACGGTGTTTAATTCCTGCTGCAGTCGTCCTTCGAAGGCCAGTGCAAAGGGTGTGTGATCTCCTGAGTCTTCGAAACTTTCATTGGAAAGACATAGACGCTCGAATACTGCTGCATCTCTTTGGTCAGCAGCCTGGCGGCTTGCTCCATCGAATCAGGCTGTTCCTGTGCCTGCCAGAGGAGTCCCTGCACTTCAGCTTCATCGATATTGAGT
>AGAU01000524.1 GCA_000224765.2 SAR324 cluster bacterium JCVI-SC AAA005
GCGTTGCAACATGACCTCATTCAAGGTGCTGTCGGAAAGTTGGAGGGCAACCACGGTTTGAACCCCGAAGCTTAGCCCTTGATTCGTACTATTCTGACGTGAGGAATCATATTGAATCGGACGACCAATGAAGGATGCAGGAGCATTCCCACTCGGTTCATAAGGTTGAAAATCAGCAAATACTGAATCTGTTAGGCTAAGCAACGCCTGGCGCACCACGCTGCCCAGACTACTGTTTGCAAATCTACCGTTGAGAATATTTGTTGCGTAATCAGCTTCACGAGCTGCGGTGTAAAAAATCTCCCCGTCTGGATGAATCAGGAATAAATCATAGTACTCATTCAATTCTGCAAAGTCTTTGTAGAACTCATCACCACTTGAATTCACTGGGTTGAGTACCTCACTCACACTCATTTCACTCACCATCACCCAATTGAGCCCCTCAAAGCTGAAAGGACTCCACGCGCTTAACACATACTCATTTATATAATTGCGACTGACACCCACTCCGGATCCACCGGACAAACCAGAGCGTACAGGAGCCGTATCCAATTCAAGAAATTCACGAAATGAAATTTCCATTGAAAATCCAAGTGGATCCAGAAAAGTATCTGAACGAAAACGTAGATCACTGCCAATCAAATAAGTCTCACCAGTCTGTCCCAGACCGCTACGGTCACTCATCACACTTTTGAACTTGTCGACAGGAAACTGGAAGATTACCACCCCAAGTTTGACCGGGCCATTTCTGGTCATTTCAAAGATAGGGGCTGCCACAAAAGCAGCAGGAGCCTCAAACCCTGCCCAGTAGGGTGAAAAATCCTCGATAAAAAACTGACCTGGTAATTCGGCTGCGTTGGCTTGTTTAAAAATTCTACCCAGGCTGCTTTCTGCAAAGGGGCCATCGATTAAAGAAGTACCAAAATTGAGTTCCTTGAACGTGGAGTAAACGATGCGACCTTCCTCAGCTTCCACCAGAAAAATATCGTAGTAGCCGAACTCACGAAGGAAGCTACGGATGGAAGGATGGAGATGTTCGTGAAGTCGGCTGTAGGCAGTTTCATCAGATTTGTCCAACTCATCCTTGAAACCCATCGGGTTGGGATTATCGACAATGTACGAGTGCTGCAAGGCAATCGCATGCTCATCCAACTGGGAAAAGTATTTTTCAATCTCCGGATCTTTGCCCTCATTCAATTGTCGATAGCGTTCGCCAAATTCATTTTCCCAGTAACTTCGCAACTCTTCACGTATTTGACGAAGATCTTCTTCGCTCCAGCGATTTTCAACTATATAACTAGGAAAATACTGGGGTAAATCCCACATCGCCTCAATAATTTTCGGGCGTTTGGCAAAGTCTAGCACCTGAGATCGAACGGAGTTTAGATAATCTAGCAGAGTGACTTTTTTGGCTTCCATGATTGCACTAAGCTTGTCATCAGCTGCTTTCTGGAAACTCTCCACGGTCTTGCTCAGCACCTGTAGATCATTGCGTTGCTCTGAAAAATAATTGTCCAGTTGTTGTTGTTTGGCTTGGCGCAACCCAGTCAACTGTTCGTAGGTACTGCTACTCAGTGAAAAGATAGCCACGAGCAAACTGACCAAGGTTAACAAGACAGCTGGCACACAGCCCACAAGCAAAAAGCTACCGACCAGTTTGCGCCGCATGGGAATGTCTTGG
>AGAU01000523.1 GCA_000224765.2 SAR324 cluster bacterium JCVI-SC AAA005
TGCCGGCACTACCTATTACTACAAGCTCATGGCTACTGATGGAGTAGATTCCAGCGCTTTATCTACCGAGGCCAATGGTCAGCCCACTGCTTTCCCTGGCTGCTCCACCTCAGGAACCTTGACAGACAATGACACCGATCTGCTTGTTCACTATGACTTCAATAACAATCTCAATGATGTCAAAAATGCCTATGGAGATGGCAGGTACAACCTGACGAACACTGGAGGCACGATCAAATACGCTCAGAGTTGTGCCTATGGTCAGGCAGTGTACTTTGATTCCACTTCAGGGTATCTGGAGAACACTAGCTTTGATGATTCAAGCAACAGTAACCTCTTCACAAGTGGAAACTTTACCATTGGTTTATGGTTTTTCGCTGATGCTGATATGGCAGAATTCAGCAGTATGATTGCCTCAAAACAAGTATCAGGTGTAGGCAATGATGGTGGAAACTGGAGTTTCCAATTGGATACTGATGGAAGTGATAAAATTCGTTGGAGGTCTTCTCAAGGTGCAGAGGTCAATGATCCTTACATTACTCACACTAGCACAACAAGTACCTATGCAAAGAATCAGTGGTATCACGCAACCTTTGTAAAGCAAGATAATGGGACAGGCCAGATGTATATTAACGGAGTTCTACAAGCTACCTCAACAGGTACACAACATACACCAACGGAACGTTTTCGTGTTGGTGCAAATCGAGCTGCTGGAAAAGGCTGGAAGGGATATATTGATGAAGTCAAAGTCTATGGCAGAGCGTTAACCTCCACAGAAGTTGTTGACAAGTGTCTCGCCTACTCTCAGTGTGATAATCTTACCCCAAATATTCCTTTAAATCTGACTGCTACAGCAGGAGTTTCACAAGTCACGGTGGCCTGGGACAATGTGACAGGTGCCGACAACTACACTGTCTATTGGACGGATACTCCATCGACAGCAATTGACCCAGCCAACGCAGCTACCTATGACGGAACGAAGACCGTTAGTTCCCTGACAACTGTTATCACGGGTCTGACCAACGGCACCTCCTATGACTTTGCTGTTAAAGCTACCAACTCAGCAGGCAGTAGCGCTGTTTCCGATGAAGCCAATGCGACACCGGCAGCAAGTGCTACGGTCAGCCTTTCAAAGTCTGCGGCCAGCTTGGCCGAAAACGCCGGTACGGTTACGCTGACAGCAACCTTGAGTGCCGCCGCCTCGGCAAACACCTCGGTGACCTTGAGTCTCAGTGGCAATGCGACGATCAACTCTGATTACACACTATCGGACAAC
>AGAU01000522.1 GCA_000224765.2 SAR324 cluster bacterium JCVI-SC AAA005
TTGATCCCACCCGTGTTTTGTTGCCCACATTTACGACTTTTTTGCTACCAAAATTCAACTCTGATTTTGGCGATTTCCAAACTCAATTACGACTTTTTTGCTACTTTTTTTTATTCTTAGATGAAATATCGCTTAAAATTGAGAATAAAAAGTATAAAAACCACGGATTTCTGATCCGTTGGTTTTTTGTTGTCATTATTGAGATCATCACCTAGCATGAAGTCATC
>AGAU01000521.1 GCA_000224765.2 SAR324 cluster bacterium JCVI-SC AAA005
GAATTTGTGAACGGGATGTTAGAGTTGTTCAGACTCACATTCAATAACTTCCGCGTTTGGCTTAGCGCTTTTTGGGCCTCAGCAGAGTTGTTTTCCAATTCAAGATATTCTTCAGAGCGCCTATCAAAGTCAACTAAAGATCTACTAAAATTCATAATTTCGATGGAGTCTTTAGTTCCTAGCACAGTCTCTATCAGCTTACGAAGTTGAAAGGCATTAGGACCAGACCCTATCATCGAATTCAGCTGCCGTTTATCATGATCCAAGCTATACTTTCGGCGCATTTTGACTTCGGATTTGCGCTTAAGCTGAATTTGAACGATCAGAATGATGATTAGCAGGACAATGAATACTCCTGCGCCAATAATCCACTCAAGTGGTACCTCAACCTGCTGTGTTTTTGGAGCAAGATCGGAGATCTCGAAGTTTTGTTGACCAGAAAAAAAGAACCAAAGACTGAACCAACTAACGAGTTTTAGTGCCTGCTTCATGGAAATCTCCGACAATAATTCAGATTGTTACATAAATTTACCGTTAAGAAGTATTCTTGTTTTTGGTGGGAGTTTCAATCCAGTACATCAAGGGCACATCAAGCTGATTAAAAATTTGCTTAGACTTGGGGGTGAACCTCAGATTTTAGTGATTCCTGCCGCTCAATCTCCGTTCAAATCGAGAGAAGATCTGATCCCAGCAGAAACCAGATGGCAACTGTTGGAGATTGCCATGCCAAAAAATCCCCGATTACACTTATTGAATATTGAAGTTAATCGTTCAGGACTAAGTTATTCATATGAAACTTGGCAGCAACTGTGTGAGCAATACGGGCCAGAAAACTGGTTTTGGGTTATTGGCAGTGATACTTTTGCCGAGTTTGATCAATGGTATCGAGCTGATGAATTTGTAATGAAAATTCAGCTAATAATCGTTAAGCGCAAGGTGGAGAGGGTTCGTGATGTCTCGGCTTTTTGGAGCCCACTGACTCGTTTATTTCCAGTAGGGCAAAATTCAATGGATGAAAAAGAGTTTTGGCATGATGGGCAACTAATCGCGTCCTGTCTGGACTTCGACCTTCCTTCGGTTAGTTCCTCGGAGATTCGCAAAGGT
>AGAU01000520.1 GCA_000224765.2 SAR324 cluster bacterium JCVI-SC AAA005
GATGACTTCATGCTAGGTGATGATCTCAATAATGACAACAAAAAACCAACGGATAGGTAATCCGTGATTTTAATGCTTTTTATTTCCTATTCTATGCGATATTTCATCCAAAAAGAAGAAAAAGTAGCAAAAAGGTCGTAATTGTATTGAGAAATCGTTCCAACCAGAGTTGGATTTTGGTAGCAAAAAAGTCGTAAATGTGGGCAACAAAACACGGGTGGGATCAA
>AGAU01000519.1 GCA_000224765.2 SAR324 cluster bacterium JCVI-SC AAA005
TATCGGGAGCTGAAACGGAAACCACCAACAACCGAATGGAGCTGCTGGCTGCGATTCGGGCCCTGCAAGCCCTGAAACGCCCCTGCTCCGTTGAGCTGCACACCGATTCCAGTTATCTGCGAAACGCCTTCGCACAGGGGTGGCTGGAGAATTGGCAACGCAACGGCTGGCGCACCAAAGGCGGGAAGGGGAAGGTACTGAATCAGGATCTCTGGCAGGAACTCATTCACCTGACAACAACCCATCGGGTCCAGTGGCATTGGGTCAAGGCTCACGCTGGACATCCTGAAAATGAACGGGCTGACGAGCTCGCTGTTGCGGCACGGAAAGGACTCGTTGAGAAAGAAGACTGAGAGAGTCTGATACTCGCACAACACGGCATCTTCAGAAGTTGTCCCTAATCACTAGCTTCACAACTATTTCAATATCCGGAGTTTTGGCTGTTGCTTGCGGATCGTCCTCCGATGCAATTCTATGCCTCGAAGTGTGCCACTATGCTGCTGTCTAGTAGCGCAGTGGCACTGCATTCACACCTAAGCACAATCAACCTCCACAGGCCTACCTTCACAGGCATCCTACGATGATCTATGTCGACTTATGCTTCGTGGTTACTCACAACTGTCCAAAGAGAGCAAAGAACAGGAACATGGCCATCGCGGTACCAACAGCAACCAGAACCAAGACAGGTGGCAGTTCTGCATGAAGTGTATCTGTTTTCTTTGTAGGAACATGCTTGTTCATCATAACCTATGGTTTAATGGTTTGCGTAAATTACCAACCAGATGGGCCAATTGGTAAGATTGCCCAGCGGTCGCATTTTGACGCATCTTGTGTGGTAGCTGCAACCGTTCCTTGCCAAGCACAAATTGTAGATGACATCCTGTTGGTTGGAACCAATTGATAATAATTATTTGCACCGACACCAACCACGCTTCCGTTATCAAGAATACCCAAGATGTGAGTATAACCGGTATCATGATAACCACCTGCGATATAGCTGACATTGTTTGCAGGCGTACCATCAGCGAATTTTGAACCGGTTGCTGTATGGTTGCTCTGGGGTGAGTTTCCGCTGCCATGTGCCATTGTGCCATACTGATTCAACCCATAGGACAGTGTGCTTCCGTTGTCTAGAACCAGCATACTGACGTTGCGGTCACCACTAATCTGTTTGACATTTGTAATTCCGGCATACTCATCCTGACAAGTAGAAGTGGTACCCCCCGAGCTAAACCAACCTGTGGTACAGGATATCGTGCCATTGTCATACACAATTCCAATACTGCCCTTGGGAGTTGAAGTAGATGCCCCAAAAACCCCAAAGTGAGCAACATTTGTAGCTATTTCCAGGGGCGTTTCAATATCATTAGCGTGTGCCGAAGTGATTTCATTTGTATTGTTTTCTCCCCAACAATGAAGTGTGTTATCAATTTTAAGGGCGCAAGCAATTTGGTTCATTGGGTGAACTTTGATATCTTTCACTCCAGTCATCACCGTCACCGCCGTTGTTTGATTATCTGTGCAGCCTGTTCCTAATACTCCATTTTCACATTTTCCAGCAGAGTACACCTTGCCCTTGTTGTCCAACCACAAGGAAAAATAATATCCAACCGCAACCCTATTGATGTTGCCCTGAGCGCTGTTATCATCAAAGATCGGCACAGCACAGGCTGTCTCAGCGGTTGTTGCGCTGGAAGATTGTCCACACGGACCACCAGTTCCAGATGTTAATGATCCTCCATTCCCCAATTCACCGTAATAGTTTGCACCCCAGCAAACGGTTGTATGATCATTTTTGACGGCACAAGCCAACACATTGCCATGTGAGGTGCCGAAAACAGAAATTTGTCGAGCATTTGTTAAGTTATCCACGGTGTAGAAATCCTCTGGTGTGAATTTCGCTCGCCCCCAAGTGACCACACTTCCGTTGTCAAGAACATACCCATTCTTTATCCCACCTACGGATAAGCGATTACGGTCTGTTAGCCCTTCCGGTGTAAGCAAATTACTCCCTCCTGTTGTTCCACCCCCACTGGAAGTTGTATCAGCGGTGACTAAACACTCTTCTAGGTTTCCATAGGGATCACCATCGCCACAGGGTGGAGAACAGGAGCCAAGTATCCAGGCCCCACCAACAAGTATCGTAAAGAGCAGTCCTATTGACTTTAGTTTAGTCGAGAAGAATAGTTTAACGTACGTCATAGTGTCTTTTTTCGGATAGGTGGAGAAAACCAACATCCATGTTCTCTGAGCAGCTAACGCAATTCAGAAAGCTGCAGTAGAATGGCTGCAGTCAACCACGTGGGTAGATCTAGGCCACAAAATGTAAAAACATCAGCATCAAAATCGGAGGCTTCTCAGACTTAAATCAGCGGTCTTTCTTCTGAAACACTGAATTCTTTGCTGCTCGGAACAGCTAGACTGAGACAGAGGAGAAAATGAGTGGAATGGGTACGTTGCCAAGGGATGTACGAGGGCTTTAAAAACTACCCAGGCAACTGACAGGAATGTATACAGAAATTGGTGGAAAAACCGGCAGGATTCTCATATATTATATGTTCAACTGTTATTCCTGCGGAATTTCATGTTGTCCTGAGCCCTTGCATCCGTTGCGTCGCCAAACTCTCCGGGTGCGGGGCTTTCAACCGCTTTCGGCAATTCTTATATCAGTCCAAAAATCCCATCCTACTAGTTAATTGTGCTTCTGCTGTCTTCATCTTGTGAGATTTCCGATATTACTCATTTAGGCAATTATTTTGCGCAGTAAAGGTCTACAAATGACTATCAAATCCAAATATTGATGTCAAATATTTTTATGACATATTAAAAACAATAACTCATAAAAATTCAACTATTTAGATAAATTTACTTATTTATAAAGCACGATCTATTTAGATTTTGTCACAATTTTGAAACTAAAATAAAGAAAAATTGCAAAATTATAGTTTAATCCCCACTTAATCCGCTTTTTTTAAACTAAGTCGACAATTTCGTAAGTCACAATTTTGAAATAAAAAGCTTGAAGCAAAGAAAATGAAACACGTCAAAAAAAATCCAGATCACGTTGACTTACTCGAAGACCTGACCGCGACTGGAACATGGTATCTTGACCTGCAGACCATGACGTTCACAGAGATGAGTGAGAAAAATTATGAGATCTATGGGATCAGCAAAGAGAAACCACCAAGCTACGAGGACTTTCTGTTCAATTACGTACTTCTGGACGATCAGCCGTATTGCGAGCAGAAACGGCTAGAGATTCTTCAGACACAAGGACCTCAGAAATTCCTTCTAGAATTTCGAATCATCAAGCAGGACACCGGAGCTATCCACAAGCAACGAGTGCTTGTCCAACGTGTGGAAGATGGGGAGAATAATTTGATTGGATTACGGGGGGCAACGACAGACTGTGGTCCCACATAGACGTATGGTGTCTCATGTGTCTTGGTCAAATTTACTCAAGACTAGGCTTTCCACAGCCTTGTTCACTAAACCGCACATTTGTGTCTCCTCCAAAATAATAGTCTGCCGATAGGAAATCCTACGCTACTGTTTTCTTGTTTGAAGAAATCATCTTTCTTTTTCTGTTGCGAGTGATTCTGAGAATCTGAATTCATTTGAATCTCCTTCCCACAGACAGAGTTGACGTGTCGCTTCCAGTAACCCGTCTGCCTGCTGAGACAACTGCGAGCTCGACTTCGCATTCACATCTGCATAACGAGCATTCTCTATCGTTACTTGATTCAAAGTTTCCAAGGACTGATTGACCTGACGGATTCCCTTTGACTGCTCCTCGGCGGCCTGACGGATCATCTGCATCATCTCCACTACCGATTGTGTTGTCTTAAAAATTTCTTTCAAAGATCCCCGGGTATCACCCAG
>AGAU01000518.1 GCA_000224765.2 SAR324 cluster bacterium JCVI-SC AAA005
GCTCAAGGCCTTGAAGCTCAAAGCTCAGCTTGAACAAGCTAGCAATGCAGAAGGGATGTATGAGCAGGCCTTACTCAGTCTAGAGGCCTGAAATAGCTATTCTTTTCTACACTGAGCGTCTTCTTATAAGTCTCTAAATTACTATTATCTATTCACTTTTCTACTAAAAGGTACTCAACTCTTCCTCAACAAAGATAGTTTTTGAAAGTACAGATATTATCTAGCGGGCAAAGTAACTCAAAATTTATGAGCTTGAAAATCATTCAATGCTTGCTTCTCACTACCTTCTAATTGATATTAAATGTTAACTAAGTACGATGCAGATTTTTTTTGTACTTAAATTTTGAATCTAAGTCTGAGGTACACCCTGATGAAAAAGAAATTTTTGGCAATGATTACTGCCGCCATTATCAGCACTCCTGCTCTGTTTGCGTTTCATGATGAGAATACAGATCAATTAGCTGCTGGAATGCCCGTGGTCTTTATGGTCACTGGCTACAAGTTCACCCCACAACAGCACTCAGAAGCAAGGGCTGCCTTCCAGACAATGTATACCTCTGAGTGTTATCTATCCCAACGATTTAACGCAGATTTGCTAATTGATGCAGCAGGCCATGGCACAATGGTGCTTCGATGGCCAACTAAGGAATCCTATATGGCAGACCAAAAAACAATAACCGATCCTAATAAGCCAATGGGTATCTGCGAGTCGATAGGAAAAATGAGGATGACAGTGGGCAAACTAATTGTGGCCAATGGGGTCAACCCTACAGAGGATTTGAAAGCTTCTCTCATGACAGCTATTGCAACTTCCCCTCGGTAAATTAGATTTGGGATCTAGTTCAACTAGATCCCAAATTCCTTTCTCCCACGAAGCTTTAAGCATCACCAATCCCACCTGTCTCTATCCAATCATCCAGATTCACTCTAATCTTGAACATACCCATCAAAGCTCTAAGAACTGGCTTGAATAGGTTTTGTAAGATTTATCAGATTGTAGGCACTAATTAAATTTCGACGGCTGGTGACAGATATGGAGATCTTTATAACAACTAAAATGTCTCTGGCACACTTTGTTGTTTTGGGTCCCTCTCTTTCTCTGAAAAATCATTGCTGTTTGATTTATATCTCAGGTTCTTGCTCACTCATCCAACCCCCGACAAACCGATTTCCTAAGCAGAATTAATTCACTAGATTGTCAACCACAGAGAATTGTTCAATGTCCCAGTACTCATCCAACAACCGAAAAGTCCTGTAATTTATTTCTTCATTTAGATTTGATATTACTGCTACCAATAAGCACTATCCGAATTCTCAGTAATTCTCTTTCCAGCTACTATACATCCACTTCTACTAATTTAGGGGATCAGATGAGCGACAAAAAAATTGTTTTTGAAGACGGGAATACTTACGAGAGAGTGATGGGCGTTTGGAGCCAAATTGTTGGCAAAGAATTCATTGAGTGGCTGAACCCTACAAGTGGACAAAGTTGGATCGACATTGGTTGTGGTACTGGAGCCTTCACTGCTCAAATTTCTGAACTTTGCTCTCCTTCCCAATTATTGGGAATCGACCCCTCTGACCATCAAATCGAATTCGCTCGTAAACGCTCCATGGCGCATTCAGCAACTTTTCAAACTGGAGACGCCACAACTCTTCCATGTGAACCATCCTCATTCGATGTAGCAACCATGGCCCTGGTCCTCTTCTTTTTACCAGATCCAGTTCTTGGAATGGCTGAAATGAAGAGAGTCGTCAAATCTGAAGGCACTCTTGCCGCTTATGTCTGGGATATTCCCGGTAAGGGTCTGCCTTTAGACCCGATCCATGCAGAGTTTCGTAAACGAGAGATCGATTATCCTCTGCCTCCCAGTTCGGATGTTTCGAGCATGCATCAACTGCAAAAACTCTGGACCGAAGTGGGTATGCGTTCCCTTGAATGTAAACAAATCAAGGTCAGTAGAACATTCAAAAACTTTGATGAATTTTGGGATATAAATGCTTCTGTTCAAGCAATCACTACCGTTTTGGATGAGTTAAGTCCTCAAACAGTTGCTGAGATCCGGTCCAATGTAGAAAGGGAACTAGATTATGATTCCAATGGATCTGTTGTTGTCCATGGCCATGCAAACGCAATCAAAGGGATTGCCTGAGAGATGATCAAAAAGCATATCTTGATTACTGGTGGGGGCACCGGAATCGGACGTGCGCTGGCGAAGAGATTTGCCGCTAAGGGATGGCAGGTCATTATCGTTGGACGACGCTCCGAACTTTTGCAAGATGTTGTTAGCCAATACCCCGATAGTATTCGTGCGATAACTTCAGACATTGGCAAGCATGAGGATCGTCAAATAATCACTTATAATGTTCAAGAACCTCTGCATCTGTAAGTACACAATGCTGCTGTTTTAGGACCAGTTGGTCCTTTGCTTGAAGTGAGTCTAGAAGACTGGCGCTCCCACATAGCATCAAATGTAGAAGGTCCTCTCTTCCTTACTCAGGAGTTGTTACCAAAGCTGGTGGAAAGCAGTCGAGTCATCCAAATTTCAAGTGGTGCAGCCCACCAAGGAAAAAAAGGCATAAGGCTGTATTGTACCTTCAAGGCAGCACTGTGCATGCTTGGACAAATACTCAAAGATGAACTAGCTAAGCGAGGGATCTGGTTTGGCATCGTCATCCCGGGACAGGTGGACACTCTTGTGCAGGCTGAAATAAGAGCAATTGATCCAGAGATTATGCCGATGGTTGAACAGTGGAGAGAATATAAAACAACAGGTTCTTTGTTTGAACCTGAATTTGTTGCTCAATTCCTGGAGTGGCTTCTACTTGAAGTTCATGGGGCACAACTTGGTGAAAGAGAATGGAATATTCGCGATTCGGAGTGGCAACATGGATCACAGAGACTAGCGTGAATCAAAGTCATAATTCAATGATTTGCCTGGACAGCTTCATGCCCAGACTCTGACAAGGTTAAGTCAAATCTTTATATGCATACTAGATCGAACTAACGTTCCTAGTTCATTTGCTTTGACTACTAATTCCTGAAATTTGGCACTCATCCCGACTTCATCTATGTATTTTCCAGCACTGGATAAAGAATCAAAATGATACATAGCATATACTGTGTCCATCTCAGAATGCATCACAGGTACAATACCAGAAACTTTATGATCTGACATATCATCAATTTCCTTGATTATATCAATTGCTTCTGGCAAATTTTTTCTAGACATTCGATATGTTCGACCAACCATGACCGGAGCGGTTACATCCATCTGCTCATAAACATCTCTCATCACAACTGGACCATATATATTGCCAGCTGGATCATCCCATCTTTTCTTGTTGACCTCCATAAAGATTGGATCTTGCCTAGCTTCATGGAAAGCACTCATAGCTTTTTGGAAATTCTCAAACTCAAATCCCATACCAATATCACCAGCATTTGCACCCATTAGGTTGCGGAATAGACGAGAATTGGTTGCTCCCTTTTGTGCCATGACTCCCATAACCGTCCTCATCCGAGTCTCCAACTCATTTATTCTTCGGGGGTGTGGCGTAGCCCTTAGGATGATGTATGCACTCATGTCATTCCTTAAGTAAGAGTTATCGAAAAAATCTTTTCAAAAGCGATCCTTATTTTGAACTACATAAAGACCAAGTCTACTTATCGATTGGGAGATAAAAACTATCAAGCCTGGTCCTTTGCTAAAATCACATTTGAATAAAATTACTGACAGCTTAATCTTGTCATACCCTTTGCCATCATTAGGCAACCTCCACAGCCTAAAGCTCGCTATTAGTGAAAAGAATTATCTGATACCAAGAATTGGATTTGAACTAAACTATCTGATACTTTTCAGTAGTAAAACGCAGCCAAAAAGCATTAAGAATCTATCACTCCATTAATTACTTAATACAATGAAATCATTTACTTATCTAAATAAATTTAGAACATCAATAAGCACATTAATTCTTGTCGGCTTTCTCTGGTCCTGCGGAGGAGGAAGTGGAGGAGACAGTGCAAAAGATGAAAATCTCTCTGCAGCCTACAGTGATAACGGGACTACATTTAAAATCACTGTGAGTTCATCCGGCTATTCGAACAAATATTATGTCGATGGCATAGAAACAAAGTCTTTAAGTCTGAAGAAAGGTTTTACTTATTATTTTAACGTAGAAGATTCCTCCACAAACAATCACCCTTTATTCATCGGGACAACAATAGGGGGAGGAAATTATAGTTATGAATACTTATCAGGAGTTACTAATAGCCGAGCTACAAATGGTAACTTGACTTTCACAGTAACCACTGATGCACCTTCCACCCTCTATTATAATTGTGGTCTACATTCATCAATGG
>AGAU01000517.1 GCA_000224765.2 SAR324 cluster bacterium JCVI-SC AAA005
GGCAGTACCTCTGGTACGGCTACATTGACAGCGATTACCGACCAGCTGGATGATGATGGGGAGGCAATCGTTGTTGACATCAGTAGTGTCTCCGGGGCCAATAGTGTGGCTGAAAATGGTACGCAGCAGACGACTGTGACAATCACTGATGATGATAACGCTTCCTTCACGGTTACCCAGACCAGCGGTTCTACAACCGTCGCTGAAAGTGGCAGCACGGATAATTTCACAGTTGTGCTGGGTTCTCAGCCAACGGGCAACGTTGCATTTTCACTAAGCGCAAGTGACAGTAGTGAAGTCAGTATTTCGCCCTCGACACTGACTTTCACTTCATCTAATTGGAACAATGCCCAGACGGTCACTGTCACCGGAGTCAGTGACAATCTAGATGATGACAGTGTGACAAGCACTGTGACCGTTGCCATCAACACCGGCAATACAGCCGACACAGATTACGATATGCTCGACAATCAGACTGTGAGCGTCACCACCAGTGACAGCGACACGGCCTCTTTCACAATTGTGCAGACCAACAACTCCACCTCTGTTGCCGAGAGTGGCAGCAGTACGGACACTTTCACGGTTGTTCTTGGTAGTCAACCAACCGATGACGTAGCTTTCAGAGTGACGGCCGGTGACATCAGTGAAGCTACTGTTTCCCCTGACACACTGTCCTTCACTTCATCAAACTGGAATACCACTCAGACTGTTACAGTGACGGGAGTGAACGATGATGTGGATGATGGCTCAGTGAACAGCACAATTACAGTAGCGATCAACACTGACGGTACTGGTGACTCAAAGTACGATTTACTTTCCAGTCAGAGTGTGACCGTCAGCACCAGTGATGGCGACACCTCTGCCTTCACTATTGCAGAGACTGGGGGTTCGACAGCAGTTTCGGAGAGTGGTAGTACCGATACTTTCACGGTCGTACTGGGTAGTGAGCCGACTGGCAATGTAGTTTTTTCATTGAGTGATAATGACAGTGATGACTCGGAAATCAGCCTCTCCTCATCGACATTGACCTTCACTTCATCAAACTGGAACACTGCACAGACGGTTACGGTGACGGGAGTCAACGACAATGTGAGTGATGACAATGTGACGAGCACCATTACTGTGGCTATCAATCAGAGCAGTACAGCTGATACGAAGTATGATGCTCTGGACAATCGAAGCGTAACGGTGACTACTACCGACAATGACTAATCTTTTGAATGCTTATTGCTCGCTGCCAAAATAATGGTAAAAAATTAGTTGAATTAGAGAGAAGGGTTTGATGAAGCTTCTGTTGAGAGGCCCTTTGAGCCTGCCTTGTTGAAAGCTGCCACTCGGTAGTAGTGCGTCGTGCCAGGCGTCAGGCCAGTATGAACATATGAGTTAGTCACAATATCCTTGATTGTTTGAACTGTGATACTGGTATTCGGATCACCTTCTGCGTCCGTTATATGTTTTAGATTCTCTGTAATTTCTTCAGTATTCCAGTAAATCCTATAGTTGCTGGCATTACTAACTTCGTCCCAAGAGAGAGTGATCTGCTGAGAACCAGCGACAGCCTCCAAGTTGCCTGGAACGGTGGGTGGCATCTCCTTCTTATAGGAAATCGTACCCTCATCCCCGCAGCTGAAGAGCAAAGGGGAGAAGAGCAAAGCAGCTAGGATTCTGGTGGACATGAAACCTCTAGTAGTGTTTGCAGTTTTAGGATTTTCAGTGAGATGCAATCAAAGGTAACATTTTTGTAGCACAGAGATTTCTGATGTGCAAAGTGCAATCCGAGATTCGTAAGGAGATGCAATCAAAATCTAAAATGACAACAGATCCTTTTGAAATAACTCTGCCGGTCTCCATCCTCACCTGTTCCTAATGCGGGATATCATTTTTGTAGCCAATTCCTCCGACCAATGACTCCAGCGTATTTGTTGCCATGCCCGCAATCAGGACCTCACAACTCCTTAGAGTCAATGCTGCGTATTTTGTGCCCACGGCTCAGTGGGTTATGGTCTCAGTTGTGATACGATCTCCTCCTCAGATTTAATCGTTTCTGAGCAGATTGAGAACTCAAACATATTATTTCATCGAAATATTTTTTGAGATCATGAGTCGATGGATATAAAAATCTGTTGGGTTATGTCCTCTCCAGTTGTTTGGGAAATCCTGAACAAAATTTTGTGCAGATTTGGAAAACAGGCTGATTGGCACCTCCTTTGTAAGCCATAGGCGAGATCAGTATTCGGATTCAATTGAAAAAATAGGGTCGCTTGGACCCCCACTTTGCTTGTTGGGAGAGAGTTTGTGATGAAAGTTGCTTGGAAATCCATCTGTTTGGCCATAGGCCTCTTGACTTTGGTTCCACAACTGTCACAGGCTCGTTTGAATGAATCATTGACCCAATGCCGTAGCCGCTATGGAGAGCCCAAACAGCTACTGGCAAATGCTGCGGGTCAGATCGTGGGAGGCGTCTTTGAAAGCCGAGACATTCGGATTGTCGTAGATCTCAACCGCGAACGCATGGTTACCGGAATTGAATACGAGATCCCCGCTTATTTTTTGCCAGGGGACCGGAAAGAATTTGTAGACCGGCTCGGTGAAATCTACAGGTTCCCAAAGAGCCAGGAATTGCAACCACCAACTCCCTTCGCCTCATCTGCTTTTTTCAGTACGGTCAAGGGAAGAGAGTACTTGGTGTTCAACGAGGAAGTTCGCAACCAATTTGATTGCGCAGTCCAAGCTGAATTTTGCAATTACCAGCGCACCGTGGAACAGATTACGGCTTGTGAGCAGAACCTGGCTTCCACAGAGGCTAAGTACCGCCAGTTGACGCAGACCAGTCGAGTACCGGT
>AGAU01000516.1 GCA_000224765.2 SAR324 cluster bacterium JCVI-SC AAA005
TTTTATTAACCGCCTCTTTCACAACCGTGGGACTGGAATAGAAAATCTTGTCATGTAAGCTACAATTTATTTCCTTGATGTAAAAAATTTGCGGCAGGCTAATGTTTTCAGAAAATGATGTTAAATTTGTAAGAATGTCATACTACAAGATTGGGCACAACGAGCACAAGGAAGGTAAAATGGGTAAATGCAGTGAGCTTGCTAACTGAGCGCAGGAACTGGGGGTCAACACATTCCAAAACCAATGGTCGCAGCAACAAAGCGAGGGTGAGCAAAGAGAAACTGGTGATGGAGCACAGCAATATCAAC
>AGAU01000515.1 GCA_000224765.2 SAR324 cluster bacterium JCVI-SC AAA005
AAGGTTCGTCGCGGGCCACCAATCAAATGAGTGGCCCAAAAACCTTACTAGACGAACTGAAGGTAGAAAAGTTGGCAACACTGCAAATAAGGACTGCTGATCAAGACTTTGAATTGAAGCAAGTCGATGGGACGTGGCGAGTTGGGGAATCGGACTGGCCTGCTGATAGTAAACAGGTTCGCAGACTACTACTGGCTCTGTTGGAAACTAAGGTAGGTGACAAAGTGACCAGTAATCCTAAGCGACATCCTCGACTAGAGTTGGTTGATCTGGAAGCCGGAGGTAGCGGCACTGCAAAGCGGCTGGACTTGATAGACCAGCAGCAACGATCGGTGCTACAACTGTTGATTGGAAAGCTGAGAGAACAAGGTGACGGGCAATACATCCGATTTTTTGGTGAAGAAGCGGCTTTTCTAATTACAAAGCAACTTCCCCTTGCGGATTCAGAAGTCGGCTGGATGCAGAAAAACCTCTTCTCTCTAGGCAATGCTTCTATTCAAGTACTAAAGATTCAAACACCAAGAGGTGTTGAATACATTTTGGAACATGACGCAGAAGCTACTGATAAGTGGAAGTTTTTAGATCAGCAAGCCGTCGAAGAACTCAATGGCTCTATGGTTGACCGGATGGCTCGTGCTTTACGCAGTCTAGAGTTTGACGACCTGAAGTCCAATAAAACTCCTCCTAAAGAAGTTGGTCGTGATGAGATCTTTCAAATTACAGGAACTGCTAGTGACGGTAGAGTCCTGAAAATGTCGATAGGTGCAAGGGAGGTTGCTGAACAGCATTGGATCAGTCTTGAATTGAAGAGCGGTAGCGATAATCAAACGATGAATCAGGAAATAGAGTTGCTGAACCAGCAGATAGGGTCATGGATTTTTGCAATCCCTGCCTATTCGATTCAAGTTTTGTTGAAAGATCGTTCTGCTTTGTTGGAGCAGAAGTAGTGTCATTGCAGATGACAGAGGGCCATACAGAGCTGAGCTTTCAATATGCTCGAGTCAATGGTCAAGAAGAGACTCTGTTAGAGTTTTTGCTTCGTCGCTTTCGCTACTATGGTTCTAAGGAATGGGTAGATCACATCAAATCCGGCCACTTGTTAGTGGATGGTCAGCAAGGGAAGGCGTGGCAAAAGCTACGAAACAACCAACGGGTGGTCTATCTACGTCCTGATTCGCTTGAACCTCCTGTGGATGCTGATTATGAGGTGCTCTTTGAAGATGAGTGGCTAATCGGTTTGAATAAGACTGGAGACCTTCCAACCAGTCCTTCTGGTAGGTACTTCAAGAACACGCTCATGCACCTTGTTCGCGAACGCTTTGGCTGGCAGAAACTCTATACGATCCACCGCCTAGATCGAGAAACTAGTGGAGTTGTGTTATTTGCCAAGACTCATCAAATGGCCCAGCAGATGGCAGCTTTATTCCGTGATAAGCAAATCCGCAAGGAGTACCGTGCAGTCGTCGCCGGTTCATTACCTGAGGAAGAAATACTGGTATCAAAACCCATTGGGCCAGATTCATCTAGCTCCATCCGGATTAAGCAATCGGTTTGTGAGAATGGAAAACCAAGCGAGACACACTTTCGCCAATTGAAACCCATTGGAAGGTGTGCTTACCTGCAAATTCATCCAATGACTGGGCGGACCCACCAGATTCGTGTACACGCGGCAGCCAGTGGATTTCCGATTGTTGGAGACAAGCTTTATGGACTGACAGAGAAAGATTTTCTACGTTGGTTGGAAGAAGGAAAAACTTTTCTAAAAGCTAGGAACTTGCCGAAACGCCAACTCTTGCACGCCTACCAGATTGACTTCGTGCATCCCGAAACAAATCAACAGATTTGTCTGTTGGCATCAGATGAAAAAATGCTTCTTCATCTTCCTGCTGAGGAAGAGCTAAGCCACTAAACACCTGTTGAGGTAGTATGTCGAATGTTCGTGAGATTGCTCAGTATTGGGCAGAAACCAATTGCTTTGATGAAACAACTCGTGAAGAAGCAAAACTGTTGCTGGAAACAGCAACAGAAGAAGAGTTGATCGATCGTTTTGGTACCACGTTGGAGTTTGGTACAGGCGGTCTGCGTGGGTTAATGGGAGTTGGTCTGAACAGAATGAACCGCTACACCGTCATGCAGGCTACAGAAGGTTTGGCTCGCTACATTGAGAAGCGCCAGGAAACCGTTGCATCAGGAGTTGTGATTGGCTTTGATTCACGAAACAACTCAGAGGTATTCGCCCATGCTGCAGCGGAGGTTTTAGCCAAGCATGGTATCCAAGTTTATCTGTTTCGTGACATCATACCTACACCAATGGTCTCTTATGCCTTGCTTCAAAAAAAAGCAGTAGCAGCGATCATCCTGACCGCCAGCCATAATCCGCCCGAATACAACGGGTACAAAGTGTACTGGAAACATGGAGGTCAGATCATTCCACCAGATGATGAGATGATTATTGATGAAGTCCGTAGCGTAGACGACATTGCGGAGATTCCTCAGATGGCCTTTGAGGATGCCTTACAGCAAGGGCGTATTGAGTGGATTGAAGATGACATTGATCTGGAATATCTAGAAAATTTGCTTCCACTGAGTTTTGGAAAGCCATCACAGAACGAACAGTTGGGAGTAATCTACACCCCACTTCATGGAAGTGGGGGTCGGCTTGTTCCACGCTTGTTGAAGGAACGTGGTTTCACCAACGTGCACTGTGTTGCAAGTCAAATGGTTCCTGATGGAAACTTCTCAACAGTGATTTCTCCAAACCCTGAAGATGCAGCGGCCTACGAACTACCAATGGCAGAAGCTCAGGCAGAACATCAACTGATTCTTGCCAATGATCCCGATGCTGATCGCCTTGGTGTGATGGTTCGGAATAATCAACAGGAATGGGTTCGGCTGAATGGGAATCAGATCGGTGCTCTCTTACTAGATTTTGTACTCAGGGTTCTGCAAGAGAGTGGTAAGTTGCCAGAGAATGGTCTCTACATCGGATCGGTCGTGACATCTCCTCTGGGTAAGCGTATTGCTGAACACTATGGTTTGGCCGTGAAAGAAGTTCTCACAGGTTTCAAATGGATTTGGTCTGTTGCTCTCCAGGCAGAATCTGAAGGCCAGAAATTCTTCTTCGGAATGGAGGAAAGTCATGGCTATTTGATGGGTAATCACACAGGAGATAAGGATGGTATCTGGGCTGCGATGGCCTTTGCCGAAATGGTGGCATCATTAAAGGCCCAAGGTAGTAGCCCTCTCATGCGTTTGGAAGAGTTGTATCGACAATATGGCTTTCATTTGGACTCTCTACACAATCAAAATTTTCGTGGTCTTGAGGGCAAGCAACAAATGGAAGTAACACTTTCACAGCTCCGTGAAAACCCACCAGAACTGCTGGCAGGTTTGAAAGTCGAATGGATCATTGATCTACTCACTGACCAAGTGCGAATTCCTGGAAGTCCTGAGATAATGATCGGACCCGGCTTACCAAGGTCTAACGTGATTATTCTGGAATTGGAACAGAACGCACGAGTGATTGTTCGTCCATCAGGCACCGAGCCGAAGGTGAAATATTATTTCAATTTGAGTGGCGAGAGGGAAGTTCAACTAGAACGATTGAGCCAGCTTAAAGTATCACTGGGCCTCAGCACATGAGACTTGTCCTCTTTTTGCTAATACTAGGATTTTGGTGTCAAGGATTACTAGCTCAGGGTGTCGTTTCAGAACGTGGTCAGGCTGCCGTTCGGGTTTACAATGAAAACTATGTCCGAGCTCGCGAGTCAGCGATTGTGACCGCTAAAAAAGATATTCTGACCCGAACAATGACCCAATTTCTGCAACCCGAAGATTTGGAACAACTTTATCCTGTCTTGGAGAATCGGTTACTCAACGAACCTGATTCATTTATCGAGTCAATTAGAGTGATTGAGGAATTTGCTGATGATAAGGCCCAGGAATTTTTCGTTGTCATGGAAGCTCGCCTTTATCGCTCCAGAATCATAGGAGGTCTACAACAGCTGGCAATTCCACTGCAAAATGATCTTAAGCAACAAGTTTCCATTCGTTTACGTTTTGATGAGAGCGAGTGGTTCGTTAAGGCGGATCAAGAAAAATTGTTGGAGAGCATGTTGCAGCGCCGACTTGCTCCTTATCGGATTCTTCTCGCCGAAGAACAGGAAAATTCTGATCCCCCAGTCTTTGATCTGCGCTTCAGTAAAGCTGCAGAACAACTTTTAAATGAGAATTTCAGCTCTGCCACCATCGGGATTCAATTGCTGCTACAACACCAAGGTCAAACACTTGGTGAGGTCTACGCGCAGCGTTTGATCAGCAATCGAAATGCAGGATTTGTGATTGCTGTTTTGTTGGATCAATTAATGTTGGATTGGGCTCCTCTCATTCGCGATCTTCGCCAATTGCAACGAAAAGATGATGGGCAGCTACGAATTGAAGTGTTAAATGCTCCTTCTGCAGATATGGAAGATGAACTCTTCAGATCAGTGGGGAGCCAGATCGGTTGGAATAAACCAAAGTTACACATGCTCACACCCTACAGTGCCGTTTATCAAGGAAGGCCAGAACAACAGCATTCAGCAATTTTTGAGTCTCTACAAGAGTTCCAAGAATCACGATTTCGTTCCAGAGAGCTCGGTCGTGACCAGGCAACTATTTTTTGGCGCCTTGATTGGAACGAATCTCTGCAATCTTTGACCAAAGCGCTTGAAAACCCACCTGATTGGCCAGAGATGAAGTCCATCATTGACTGGACTTTACCAGAAAACGAGCGGGGAATCTTTTATTTGCCGATAGAGTCCTCAGTTTATGCAGAGTTGTCTAACCGTGGAAGTAGTCACTGGTTTTTTCTTGATTTGCCCAAAGAGGTCAAAGCAAATTGGAAAATATCATGGAATGTGCTTGGAAGTACAAAACTACAGCCAGAAATTTTCCTTCTTGACTCCAAGCGGAAGCGCATAAACCAGCAATTAATGATGAAAAAAAAAGCAATTACAATTAATTACGAAAATATGCCAGAAAATGGTAAATTATTTCTAAGGATTTCAGACGAGATTGGCTATATTAAATCTTCTGTCGGTGGGTACCAAAGTTTTCGATATGTAATACGTGTTGAAAAGAAATGATTTCAAGAATTTGAAGAGCTTTATAAGATCATGGAAGGACGTCAGTCTGTTGTTGTTGGTGAATATCTTCATCTGATCTACCGAATCCAGGGAATGGGCCGGGTGGTGAAAGCCTCTACTTTGGTTCAAAGATTAGATAGCAGTCCCTCTACTGTTCATATGACACTACGTCGATTGGAGCGTGACGGATTAGTGAATTTAAACGACCGTAAGAAAATCGAACTGACTGAAGAAGGGAAAAAAATTGCTGAAGGCATTGCACATCGCCATAATCTCGCAGAATATTTTCTCTGGCATGAATTAAAAATCCCATGGTACCTAGTCCACACACACGCACATAATTTAGAACATGCGATCACTCCTTTAGTTGCTGCTCGCCTAGAAGAATATCTTGGACATCCAAAATTTTGTCCTCATGGGTCTCCAATGCCCGGAGTTAAACACCTTCACGAATCCTTACTGCCACTTAGTGAAGTTTCTACAGGTACAAAAATCGAAGTCGCAATGCTGGACGAGTCTATAGAAGACGAAGAAGATCTCCTTAAATATCTACAAGATTCTCTGGTGATGCCGGGGGAGCAGCATACGGTTCAGGAACGAATTGACGTCGCTCACACACTGGTCTTGCACTCAGAGAATAGGCTGACAAATCTTCCTTATGACATTGCATCTTTAATCAATGTGCGCGAGATCTGCTGACAACAAATCTTCCCTTGTTGATCCCTCCTAACAAATTTTAAATTACCTTCAAACACCACTTGACATCCGCAGGAAATATTTATATTCTCATAAGCTTTCGCGAGTTATCGTGAGTTCTTTGAGAGTCGATGT
>AGAU01000514.1 GCA_000224765.2 SAR324 cluster bacterium JCVI-SC AAA005
GAGTTAGCATGTGCTATAGAGGCAATACTAAAGGAACCCTGCTGAGTGACTGGACGAACCCAATCATTCCCATTTTGATGGTACCAGTGGGCCCTCAAAAGTTGCAGCCTCTCTGAGGTTTCATCAAAATCTTCAGTGATTTTTGCAGAACGTGTGGGCACTTCCAGTTGATAGTGTCCAAGACATTTACGCAGATAAGGCCTGACCAATTCTTCAAAAAGAACGAACGTGGAAGCCGGATTACCAGGCAATCCAAAAACCTTGGTATCACCAAGCTGTCCGAAGAATAGTGGCTTGCCAGGTTTGATTTTGACCCGCCAGAAAATTTCTTTGACACCTAATTCCTTTAGAGCAGGTTTGACAAAATCTGATTCGCCAACCGATACGCCACCTGATATCAACAAAGCATCTGCCCGTAATGCTTCATTGAGTACTTTGATTGTACTTTCCAAATCATCAACAACCCGGTGAAGCCTGGTTACCTCGCAAGCCTCTGTTTGTAGTAGAGCTTCAAGTAAAAAACTGTTTGCCTCACGAATTTGACCAGGTCCAGGTTTGATGTTTGGAGCAACCAGTTCCGTTCCAGTTGACAAAATATTTATCTTAAGCCGTGAATAAAGTGGGACTTCAACCAAGCCTTGGGCTGCTAGCACGGCGAGGTGAGTTGGGGCAATCGTTGTTCCTTTTGGCAACAAAGAGTCTCCACTAGACATGTCTCGCCCTCTATGACGAAGGTTGTTTCCAATTTGCGTGGGATGTGAAAAACAAACTTGGTCACCATTCCTAACTACTTGTTCTAACATTACCACAGCATCTGTGCCTAGAGGAAGAGGTGCCCCAGTTGCAACTTGAACACATACCCCTTCCTGAAGAGAGATTGTATCTAATCGACCAGCAAAAACATATTCCTGGCACTTCAATACTATTGGATTTTCTTTGGTAGCTTTTGCCAGTTCATTGAATTTGACTGCGTAGCCATCTACTGCGGAATTATCGAAGGGGGGCAGATCTTCTGAAGCTACAAGATCTTCGGCAAGGGCTCTGCCTACTGAATTTCTAAAGTCAACTTTTTCCAATTCTTGTATACAAGCGTGCCCAAGAATGATGACTTTGGCTTCTTCGTAAGTTAGCATAATTTGGTTAATTTGTTGGACATCCAATAGGAGTCCAAAGCACTATCCATTCCAACAAAAACAGGATCAAACATGGGGGCTTTTCTGAAGAATTACCTAGATGTTCTGAAGAATATGCACGAACACCATCGGCTCTACTTCTTCATCCACGCGTTCCTTTTGATCTCAGCCTCCTTGGTGTTTTTAATGCTTCTGTTTAGTATGTTCTGAATAAAATTTCGATTCATTTTAGAAATACATCCATATAGATTCAAATGAATCTTTGGGAATCTCGCTTTAATGGTGCATCCAGTCAAAGAGACCTGAATAAAGTCGTTGAATCCTCATGAACCCCCAAGTCATAAGAACGGCTCCGACTGGTGCCAACACCAATAAATAGGGAACAGTCTGGAGTTGAACAGAGCGCAACCCCCAAAACCAGCAGATCAATCCTAGAATTACAAAAAATCCCCAACCACACAGCTTCAGCTCCCAAAAGCACGGCATCTCAGGTAATTTCTTGTTCCTCCGGAAGTAGGCCCTCTGTTGAGGAATCTTTAAGAAATCGAAATAGAGCCAGTAAGCTATTAACACTACAGGTCCAAAAATTCCAAGACTATCACTAATCCAATGATGACCCGACATCGAACGAGCTACTGCCATGCTGACCGCTAGCATAATACAACCAATCGCCCAAAAGATAGCTAACCGTGGCTTTCGGTACTTATAGTCTGTCAACCAAATAAGAGACAAGAGCATCGGAACCAGAACGACCGCAGTATGCCCACTGGGGAAACTTCCTCTATAAATTCCTTCTGCAATATAGTGTGGCCCAAATTCATACCACTCACTAAACGGCCATTGCTTATCCCAAACGAGATGTGGGCGAGCCCTGCCGATAATCCATTTAAGACAGTGAACAAAACCCAATCCTCCTGCAATGGTTGTTGTAATGATAAAGCCCAAAAAGGGGCGCCACTCCTTCAAGCGTTCTGCTGCGTTGGATTTCCAGGATCTGAAGTAGAGTAATAAACTAGCCAAGACAAACAGAATTGCTGGATCACTCCCTCCCGGCAAAGAGCCCTCAAAGAGGGTGCGACCCATCCATTTCCCAAACT
>AGAU01000513.1 GCA_000224765.2 SAR324 cluster bacterium JCVI-SC AAA005
GCCCTGGATACCATCGACAGGATCTCAACCAACACTCAATTTGGCAGCAAAAATTTGCTTGATGGAAACGGGACAGTGGCTGCAGGAATACCAGCAGTAGAAGCAGAGGCAGCTGCGGAGGCATCAGCGAAGAATTCGAAAATCTTTGCCTTCCAGATTGGTGCAGAGGAAGGCCAGATGGTCAGCATTGACCTACCAAATGTA
>AGAU01000512.1 GCA_000224765.2 SAR324 cluster bacterium JCVI-SC AAA005
CCTACAACTATCACCGTATTCATAGCATGGTCACGGGATCTGTCAGCCGATTCGTATACATACCAGGAGAGTTATGGACTGTCAGCCCACTAGGATTGGCTTTTGTACCGAGGCTATTTGCCCGGAATGAACGTTGGATTTCGTACATTGATACTGAACATGGAGAGTGCGCACTGGTCAAGGTAGGTGCTACTGTGGTCGGAAGGATCCGTACTGTATATCACACAGCCTACTCCAACCGATCAGGTGCTAAAATTCTCAAGGAATCTCTACCAATACCGTATCCATTGAAATCTGGCGAAGAAATTGGGCGCTTTGAGCTTGGATCAACCGTGGTTTTGCTTTTCCGAAAAGAACAAGTCGAGTTGAATTCAATTGAGCTAAACCAAACGGTTCGCCTCGGAGAAGTTATTGGACATTTTCATTCACCTGAAACTCCTTGATTTTTCCCACGAGAGCTTTAGCGTTTGAAAATATTTGCTGCTGGGCACCTGGCTCATCTAGCAAATCTAAAAGTTCCCTTGGAATGGATGAAAACAGATGATTGATTTTTCTGGAAAAAGAGGTTTGATACTCGGTGTAGGCAACCAACGCAGTATCGCTTGGGCCGTCGTAGAACGACTGCACCAACAGGGTGCTGAATTAGGGCTGACATTTCTGCGCGACCCCAAAGGCCGTTTTGAAGCCAATGTCCGCAAACTGGGAGAGCAGACCAACGCTACGTTGATAGCAGAGTGTGATGTGGCCTCTGACGAGTCGATTGAAGCGCTAATTAGGCAGGTGGATGAGCAATGGGGGGAGTTGGATTTTTTGGTACACAGCCTCGCCTATGCAGATACCCAAGATCTCAGTAAGCCCTTCTCTGAAACTTTGCGGGATGGATTCAACAAAGCCATAGAAGTCAGCGCTTACTCCTTGCTTCCTCTTGCGAAGGGACTCATTCCAATGATGCGTAAGCGTGGTGGAGGCAGTATTGTCAGTATGAGTTTCATTGGTTCCACCTTGGCAGTTCCCAACTACAACGTGATGGGGCCAGCCAAGGCAGCTCTTGAATCCTGTACGCGTTATCTCGCAAGGGAGTTAGGTCCCGAAAACATACGAATCAACTCTCTCTCTCCTGGTGCGATTCGCACTCTATCATCAGCAGGCATCAAGGACATCTCTGAGATGATCCGAGTTGCTGGGGAACACTCTGCCATGAAGCGAACCGCCACCCAAGCCGAAGTAGCAAACACTGCTGCGTTTTTGCTGAGTGATGCTGCCAGTGGGATCACAGGGCAACTGATCTATGTGGATTGTGGTTACTCGATCATGGCCAACTGAAGTAGCTTCATGGCAACTCAATTCGATTCTACACAAAAGCTTGGGAAACCTTCGGCTACCAGACATCCTCAGACCGAGCAGTTACTGGATCTCCCACTGGAGACTAGACTGATCTTGGGAGAATGCAGGATGAATATCAGTGAAGTGCTGCGCTTGGGACAAGGCTCCGTCATTGAACTAGACTCCAAACCGAAAGAACCGCTCGAAGTTTGGGTTAATGACCGTCAGATTGCTAGAGCGCAAACGGTCGTTGTCGAAGAAAAGGTTGGAGCCCGGATCGTACAGATTGAATCACCAGAAACTCGACTCAAATCCATGTCACGTGTTCATCATGATCCCCCCCGTTCCTGAATTTCTTACACGGCAACTTGACCTTGTGGATCTTTGGCATCGGGCCCCTTACAAAGTCTCAGAAAACAGAGACTTCGAGAGCTCGCTGGACAGTCAGCACTGGGCCAATTTCTCGCTTTGGCACGAAGAAGACCTTGCCAGAGATCCTGATGCAACAGACCTTATCATCGCCCAAGTGAAACGAAACATCGACAAGCTCAATCAGCAACGGAACGATTTGATTGAACAGTTGGACAAGTACCTATTGAGCCATCTGCAGACAGTTGCCAGACCATCTCCCGATGCGCGCATCAACAGTGAAACCCCGGGCAGCATTATTGATCGGCTGTCTATCAGTGCACTAAAAATCTTCCACATGGAGGAACAGGCAAACCGTGCAGATGCTGCTGAGGACCATCAACAACGTTGTCAGGCAAAGCTGTTTGTGCTCAAGGAGCAGCGTTCTGATCTTGGCAATTCTCTTAGCCAACTTTGGGAAGATTTATTACAAGGACGAAAACAAATGAAGATCTATCGGCAGATGAAAATGTATAATGATTCTACTCTCAACCCTGTGTTGTATCGACGATCCAGAGGATAACAGGTCTTAATTTTTGGAAATCTTTGGTTATCTTTGATTCCAGTCTAGTTTTCGCATATCCTTGTTTCTAATAACGATTTTCTAAAAATTTATTTTTCAATAGATAAATCAACAACTTACTCTAAATAAAAAAAATAATTAGCGATATCCCTAACTTAGCCCTGCGAGGTCAGTTGGGACGTTGCTTTCTCTTGGAAAATTGGCTATTTTAATTGTCCACTTTCATCTCATGGATGAGGACGGTGACCGTTCAGGGGCACCGGAGACGTCTCTCGTTACACGCTCCCTCGCATCCCTCATTTGCACGTTCCTGCATCGTTTCCTTTTCGTCCGCAGAACACTATTGAGTTCACAACGCTGTTCCCAGGTAAGGCTATGAAGATTGATCGATTGTTCACTCAAGCTGCAAAAGACCCCTATGCTTCTCTGGAGTTTGAATCTCGCAGCTCGGTCATCCGCAACCCCGACGGATCGGTTGTCGCCGAATGGAAGGACGTACAGGTTCCTAAAACCTGGTCCCAAGTGGCCTCTGATATCATGGCCCAGAAGTACTTCCGAAAAGCTGGGATCCCAAAACATCGTCGTAAACGCTCGGAAGAGGGCATCCCAAGTTGGTTGCAGGCCTCAGTACCCGATCAAACTAAGCAGGCTAAGCTGCCAGCAGACGAAAAAATGGTTTCAGAGAATGATGCTCGTCAGGTATTTGATCGCTTGTCCGGATGTTGGACGTATTGGGGACACAAGTATGGCTACTTCAATGATGAATCTTCGAGCCAGGCTTTCTATGACGAACTTCGCTACATGCTCGCCAATCAAATGGTGGCACCCAACTCTCCACAGTGGTTCAATACTGGCTTGAACTGGGCCTATGGAATCACAGGGCCTGCCCAGGGACATTATTATGTCGATGCAAAGTCTCAGGAGATCAAAAAATCTGAAGACGCCTACAGTCATCCCCAACCACATGCTTGCTTCATCCAATCCGTCAAGGACGATCTGGTCCAAGAGGGAGGGATTATGGATCTCTGGGTTAGAGAAGCCCGCTTGTTCAAATATGGCTCTGGAACGGGATCTAACTTCTCGGATCTTCGTGGTGGCAAAGAGCCCCTGTCTGGCGGAGGTGTCTCTTCCGGTTTGATGTCATTCCTAAAAATTGGTGACACAGCCGCTGGCTCGATCAAATCTGGAGGAACTACACGCCGTGCAGCCAAAATGGTTTGTCTAGATGTTGATCATCCAGACATTGAACAGTTCATCAATTGGAAAGTGAAAGAAGAGCAGAAAGTTGCTGCTCTGGTTGCAGGCTCCAGGCAGATCAAATCGCTGATCAATGAACTTTTCCAGGCCTGCCACTCTTGGCCTGAGATTTCCGAACGCTTTGACCGTCGGAAAAACAAGCACTTGCGTAAGGTCCTCCTACAAATCCGTGCCTCCAACATGCCCTTGAACTATGTAGAGAGAATCATTCATCTTGCTAAACAGGGATATACTGGCGTCGAGTTTGATGAGTACGATACCGATTGGAACTCAGAAGCTTACAGCACTGTGGCTGGACAGAATGCAAACAACTCTGTTCGCATCACCAACGATTTCATGACCGCTGTTGAGCAGGATCAAGACTGGTCTTTGTACTGGAGAACAGAACTGGTCAAGTCCCGTGAAGAAGAACGTGAACCCAAAGCCTGCCAGACATTAAGAGCCGGTGAACTTTGGGAACAAATTGCTTATGCAGCCTGGGCTTCTGCCGACCCAGGCTTACAATTCGATTCAACCATCAACGAATGGCATACCTGCACAATAGACGGTCCCATCCGAGCATCGAATCCCTGCAGCGAATACATGTTTCTAGATGATACTGCCTGTAATCTGGCATCCCTTAACCTCCTTCGTTTCCAAAATGAGAATGGAGAACTGGACATTGAGAGCTTCCGGCACGCAGTTCGGCTTTGGACCATTGTGCTGGAAATCAGCGTCCTTATGGCTCAATTCCCCAGTCGACGAATTGCAGAGTTGTCTTACGAGTTCCGGACTCTGGGTCTTGGCTACGCAAATCTAGGAACATTCCTGATGGTTAATGGAATTCCCTATGATTCAGAGAAAGCACGAGCAATCTGTGGGGCAATCACCTGTATCATGCACATGAGCGCTTACGCAGCTTCTGCAGAAATGGCCTCTGAGCTAGGCCCGTTCCCAGGCTATGAAAGAAATAAAGATGGAATGTTGCGTGTTCTGAGAAATCATCGAAGGGCTGCTTATCGTGCTTCAGACCGTGAATACGAGGGACTTACCATCAAGCCGGTGGCTATTGATAGTCAGCATTGCCCTCCTGAGTTGTTGCAAGCAGCACAGGCTGATGCAGATCAAGCTGTAGCACTTGGTGAACAGTATGGATTCCGCAACGCCCAAGTGACAGTCATTGCTCCTACAGGGACCATTGGATTATTGATGGACTGTGACACTACTGGAATTGAGCCCGACTTCGCGTTGGTCAAGTTCAAGAAACTTGCTGGTGGAGGATATTTCAAGATTATCAACCAGTCAATCCCACCTGCCCTCGTCAAATTGGGTTATAACGAGCAACAGGTTCAGGACATCGTTAATTACACCAAGGGCCGCGGTTCTCTAAGTGGCAGTCCCTGTATCAATCCTGAGGTTCTTCGTCAGAAGGGTTTCACCGAAGAGTTACTGCAAATCATCGAAGGGCAATTGCCCGCAGCCTTTGACATCCGATTTGTCTTTAACCGTTGGGTACTTGGTGATGATTTCTGCACAAAGATCTTGGGTACCAGTGAAGATCAACTGAATCACCCAGAATTCAGCATTCTTCAGCATCTAGGTTTCCGTGAATCAGAAATCGACGCCGCTAATGACTACGTCTGTGGCACGATGACTATTGAGGACGCACCTCATCTGAAACGCTCCGACTACGATGTATTTGATTGTGCCAACAAGTGTGGAAAGAAAGGGAAACGCTACCTATCCGCCGAATCCCATGTGCGGATGATGGCCGTTGCACAGCCTTTTATCTCAGGTTCCATTTCAAAAACCATCAATCTGCCTGGACAAGCCTCTGTTGAGGATATTAAGGAGGTCTACCATCACTCGTGGCAGCTTGGACTCAAGTGCAATGCTCTCTATCGAGACGGCTCAAAGCTAAGTCAACCACTGAACACCAGTGCCGTTGATGATATTGGTGAGTTTGATGGGGAACTGGATGAAGAGCTACTTCCTGCACAACCCCGCGAAGTGCGCATCGCTGAAAAAGTCATTCATCGCTACATTGCCAAACGTAGAAAACTGCCCGGTAGACGCAAAGGCTATACACAGAAAGCGACTATTGGGGGCCACAAGCTCTACCTGCGAACCGGAGAATATGAAGATGGGCAACTGGGTGAGGTCTTCCTAGATATGCACAAGGAAGGAGCTGCTTTTCGGAGCATGATGAACTGCTTTGCAATTGCGGTTTCCTTAGGATTACAGCATGGTGTCCCTTTGGAAGAATATGTTGAGGCCTTTGTCTTCACCCGCTTTGAGCCAAACGGCATGGTTCAAGGTAATGATGCGATTAAGGTAAGTACTTCAATCATTGATTATATTTTCCGCGAATTAGCCATCACTTATCTGGACCGAACTGACCTAGCACACGTCGCTCCAGAAGACTTGCGTTCCAGTTCGCTGCACTCTTATGGCAAGCAAATCAGTCCACCAGAGTATCATGACGAGAAAGTTGTCTCTGAGCGAACATTGACTCTGGAGGAAAGTCAGGCCTACCTTGCTCAAACGACTGATGAAGAACCTGCTGTTGGGGATGTGGAGACTGCGCAAGGCAGCTACAACGGGAACGGTTTGGCAACAGAAACCAGTGACAGTGATCTCTCACATCACGGAATGCTCTCTCTACTAGGTGACTGGAACATGGAAGGACGTAGCCGCAATGAGCTGATTCGTGAAGCCCGTACAAAGGGCTACGAAGGAGAGAACTGTGGAAATTGTGGCCAATTCACCATGGTCCGGAATGGAGCTTGCTTAAAGTGCGTTTCCTGTGGTCATACCAGCGGCTGCTCCTAAGTCTCCTTACTCTTGAAAGGCATCTCAGTTGCCAAAACGGGATGCCCTGCCCCTTCCCAAGTTCATCACTTTCCTCCGTTTTCAATTACATATCACTAAATCATTCCTAATTACTTAAAAAGCAATTATTCTTGTAATTTAATAATAAGCCCATTATTGTAATGGCGAATTAATACTTATCTCAGAGGCAAAGTATTCCCACCATTTTTCAGGTCTTGTCACATCTTTTTCGATGGAGAACCGATGTTTTCAGCTTGGCAAGTACTGCAGCGCAATTTTAATGAGAACCTAGCCACAATCGAAGCCTGGCAAAAGGCCTTGGATTGGCTACCAAATGGAATGTGGGGAGTAATCTTGCCATTATCCCAATCGACTAAGGCATTGGAGCAGTTACAATCGAACGCTACTGGGAATGTGTCCGAACGAGTCCGACAGTATCAGCAACTAGGATCAGGAATCGTATCAAATCAGGGTAACTTCTGGCAGGACAAGTCATGAATAGTCACGTGTCAGAGGCCCTAGACGCCTCCAAAATTAAAGAAGAGTTGCGCGCTACTCTTGCGAAGAACATTATTTCGGCACGCAAGGCAAAAGCAAAGGTTCTCGGACGCACCTACACCCAAGAGCAGTTGGCAGAAGATTCAGGGCACTCCACCACTGCCATCGCACAAATCGAGAGAGGAGAAGTTGATCCAAGACTTTCCACGATCGCAGGAATTGCCTTAGCCCTCAACGTCAATCCCGTGTTTTTGCTGTTTGGACGTAGTGAAATTGAACTGCTTTATCAGATGATCCGCGAACTAGATAAAGATTCATTGAGTGATCTGTCAGAGCGTCTTTTCAGCGACAACCTAATTGAAATTGAAAAGCTAGCCAATTCCAGTCTGCCAAAGCACCGTGTACAAGCCTCTCAAGTGAGTGCAGCAACGATGGCTCTACAACTAAACAAACAGCTTGCCCAGAATGCAATTGAAGCTGCAGAAGCTAGCCAGCAACTCGCGGAATCGGCATTTGACATGATGGATGAGTCAATGAAACTGGGAGTGAGTACCAGTGTTGGAATCGGCGCAGCGATGGCTGGCATCATGGGGGCAACTGTTGGGGCCTTCATGGGAATGTCAGAAAAAGGAGTTTCTGATCTGCTACGGGATACTCGAGTTTCTCCTCAACCTCCATCCGAAAAAAACTCTGCAAAATAAAGTAAAGATCGAGCTGTGGCTGAACGTTCGTGAGGAAGCAGCCACAAGCCTCCTGCCTCTGCTACTTCTACCTCCTGCTGCTCCCAATTCCGTAAATTTTCTACTACAAAAGGGATTCGTTTACCTTCCGGCGTAATCAAAATCATTTCATCACCCCGAGCAAAACCACGCCGACTAGCAACCGCCATATATTCCCGGCTCGCTACTTCCAAAATATATCCAACCACTTCTCCATCCAAATAACGCAAGTTGGGATTTTTCAGTTTTTCAATCGGGCGTTCGGTTCGGTTTGCTCTGAAAAATCCCTGCGTTGTTTGCCTTGGCCAACTAGATCTGATTTGTTTACCATCTAAGTCCTGGCCTTCCCTAACCACTTGTTGTAGCTGAGGCAACCAGACCTGTAGTTCCACGTGTTGTATGTCAAAACGCAAATAGCGAAGCCCACTCGCTCGAAGATCTTCAATCCGATCCAATAAGAAAAGATCACGATGGTGGAACATTAGGGTTCCATGCTGGTGCTCTAAAACCGGAAACGCGTGATGATGCTGATCTGTCGAGGTCACTGTGGCCATGGTCATCTCAGTTATAGAGCCAAGGACCGGAGAAAGTAATTTTCTAGGACTGTAAAACAATAGAATGCGCCCCACAGCTAATAATTCACATGGGGCGGATAGTTTTCTACAGTACTCGCTTAGCATTGGGAGGGGTAGCTCTGTCGAAAGAACAATTCGTTCTAACGCCAATCCAACATATGCAATCCAGCGCTGCAGGCTGGGAAGATTATGGTGGCCTGTCTCAGCAATCCAGTGAATCTTAGGCTTGGCAGGATGTTGCCTCAACCACTCCAAGGCACCGACATCTTGAACACGGATTGCGTCAAATAAACTTAAGGGGATCTGCTCCAAAACCTCCTGCAACATTTGTCGGAAGTCGTTTTCTGTTGCCAGCAGATCCCATTGCAGATAGACACTCAGGCCTCTTTTGCAGGCTTGTTCGGCAAGTTCTAGTAAACGTTCTGTTTCCAATTTTCCAAGGCGACTCAATCGCTTGTGTGCAAGAATTACCTCTGAAACAGAATCGGGTGGAAGCTGTTCTAGTTGCTCTACGGAATCAATTTGGGTGAGAGTTTGGATCATGACTGACTGAGCCACTGCTGGTATTCGGAGAGATTCACCATGGAAGAAGATTGATTTTTTACAATCTTGCGCTGATTGAGTAGAAGTACCCGGGTGGCTAACTCCAATCCAAGTTCCAGTTGATGGGTCACAAGCAACAAGGTTCCACCTTGGTTCTTAAAATCAATGAGATATTCCTGAAACCATCGAACTGAATTCTGATCCAATCCTGTATAGGGTTCATCCAACAATAAGAGCTTCGGTCGCTGCAACAGCAGCCGCGCAATTGCCGTCCGCTTGGTCATCCCACTGCTGAAGGTATTGACGGGGAGGTCGATAGCGTGGCCGAGTTGAACGTCTTGCAGGGCTTGGGGAATTCGGTGTGGTAGATCCTTTAATTCGTAGAGGACACCAAAGAGGTGGAGGTTCTCTCTTGGCGTAAGATCTCCGTAGAGGCGGCTTTCGTGAGCAATACTACCCATATCTCTTAGGTAGCGATGCTTATCTTCATCAATGGGCATTCCCTCATAAAGAATTTGCCCCTGCTGCGGCTTGAGCAGGGTTGCACAGAGCCGTAGCAACGTGGACTTGCCAGCTCCGTTGTTGCCCAGCAGAAGAACGCATTCTCCCGCTTGAATATCCAGATTCAACTCCTGGAGGATCGTACGATAACCAAAGCGCTTGCTCAGGTTACGCAGCCCAAGAATAGCAGTCATGGTGAGATCATAGCCAGCAGAACAACAGGTAGAGAAGCACCAAACTCAGAACTGTTGCAGAAATTGGAGGTTGTTACCGTAGAAGTACCTGATATCACGGATACCATGCTTGAGCATCGCTGGACGCTCCACTCCCATACCGAAAGCAAAGCCACTCCAAACATCTGGATCGTAGCCGCCATTTTTTAAGACAACTGGATGAACCATGCCAGCCCCAGCAACCTCAAGCCAAGATGTGTACTTGCAAACCCGACAACCCTCTCCTGCGCAAAGGATGCAGTCCATATCAATCTCAATACTCGGTTCTGTAAATGGGAAGTAGCTACCACGAATCCGTGTCTTGCGCTCGCTACCATACATCTTACGCGCAAACTCATTCATCACCCCGATCAGATCTGTCATCCGGATTTTATGGCCCAATACCAGACCTTCAACCTGATAGAACTGATGTTCAGAGCGAGGGGTGATCTGCTCATATCGATAGCATTTACCCGGTAGAATCACGCGAATAGGTTCTGGTCCAAATTCCTTCATGGCTCGAATCTGACCCGGCGAGGTGTGGGTTCGTAGCACCACTTCCTTGTTGACCCAGAAGGTATCCCACATGTCTCTTGCAGGGTGATACTCGGGAATATTGAGCGCCTGAAAATTATAAGCATCTGTTTCCACATCTGGAGCTTCGTAAACCTGAAAACCCATCTCAGCAAAGATTTGATAGATTTTGCGCAGTGTCTGTGTGGTCAGGTGCAGATGTCCGTTGGGGAATGGTCTTCCAGGAAGCGTAACATCAATCGAATCGGCAGCAATCTCCTGTTCCATTTTCTGCTGGCGCAACCGCTCCTGCAACGAATCGAAAGAATTCTGCAATTCAGCTTTTAGATCGTTAATAGCTTTACCCATCTGGGGTCGTTCTTCGGCAGCAACTGTTCCAAGTTGTTTGAGCAGCGCTGTCACCGCTCCCTTCTTACCTAAATAATCACGGAACCAACCCGGTAGAGATTCTGTGTTGCTCACTTGCTGGAGAGCTTCTAGTGCCTGCTGTTTGAGAGTGCGAATTTGGTCTTGCATTCAGATTTTTCAGTGAGAATTCAAATCAATAATAAGAAGTGCTTACCTTGAAGGTAATCCCGCAATTGCGCAAGGAAGAAGTCAGGTAGGATTGTGCGTAGAATCAAATTCTATGGGTTCTGGACCAAAACGGTTTTCACCGTTTTCTCCGGCTAGAAAGAAAAGCTCTACCATCGGCCAAAATTGGATAAGTGGCACGCAGCCAAGTATCAGGAACCAACCAGAGTAGCCCCGATCATGACTACGTTTGATCGCCAGATTGATGTGCGCCAGCCAACAAATTAGTGTTAAAATACCCAACACCGGATATGCTATAATTGAAGCAGTAATTAGTGAATGAATAGCGAACACTCCCAATTCTGCCAACCAGAAATCGCCACGGGAGAGCCTCCCTTTGGAAGTGAACAATAACTGCTTGAAGGACGGCCAATTGCCGTAACGATGCTGGAATTGATGTGGTTCAGCTTTTCGCTCGGCAGCGTACTCTGCGTCAACTTCCTGCTGGAGTTTTTGGAGTTCTGACTCGCTCAGGCCATAGACTTCTCGTATAGCCTCCAGAGAATCCTTATTTTGGAGTTGTTCTTCGCGAACTCGTTCCCGTTCTTCAGCCTTGGCTCTTAAGCGACGCAGTTTTTCTTCGGTATCCATCATTGATTCAGAAGACAGATCGCAGAGGACTACTTGTGTAAATGAAAGTTTTTTGTCTCATTCAATTCTTAAACACCGTTCTTATCTAGAATTTTCTATCCAACTTATCTCGGAAGTACCTACCAGAATAGGCTGCCGTACTGAATCACAAAGTCTGAATTTCTTCTTCAGACCAAACTTCACCTGTGGTAGGCCAAGCCGTGATGATCGCAAAAGCGTTGAGCTATTAGAGAACTGAAGCACTGGAACGGAATCAAGCCTGAAAGTACATCTCCAGCAGGTATGACATTCTCACGCAACATCCATTAGATTCTGTCTGAGATTAAAATCTACTGTTCGCAGGCGAAGCGCTCCGTGTCAACCTCTGACATTCCCAGGGATGGATAGCGAAAACCATGAATCTTCTCAGGCTGAAACAGTTCATCCAGCTTTGATAAAATTTCGGCTGAGAGCGTTACAGGGGCCGCTCCAAGATCGTCTTCTAGGTGATCAATCTTGACTGTCCCTGGAATCGGCAGCACGTTCTCATTTTGGGCAAGCAGCCACGCAATTGCGATCTGTGCAAGAGAACAACTTACTTCAGTACAGACTTGACTGAGCTTTTTGATGAGTTCACGATTCTGAGAAATATTCGGCTCCTGAAAGCGTGGCATCGTCAGACGCATGTCACCTTCTGCAAACTTGCCAAGACCCAGTTCGGGAGCACAAAGGAAACCTCTGCCCAGCGGAGAGAAGGCAACCAACGTCACCCCGAGTTCCAGGCAAGCTGCGCTTAAGCCAATTTCAGGGTTACGGGTCCAGAGAGAATATTCATTTTGGACGGCAGCGATCGGGTACACTGCATGAGCTCTGCGCAAGGTCGCTGCAGAAACCTCTGATAGACCAATTCCACCAATTTTGCCTTCCTGAACCATTTCGGCCAGTGCCCCCACACTCTCTTCAATTGCCACATTGTTCTTGTCCCAACGATGGAGGTAGTAGACATCAATGAAATCCGTGTTGAGTCTTCTCAAAGAATCTTCCAAGGTCGCTTTCAGGGTAACAGCTCGACCGTCAATTACACGTTTACCATCGATTCCCTGCATTCCACACTTACTGGCCAAGTGAATCTCACTGCGGTAGGGCTGCATCCACTCACCCACCAGTTCCTCATTACGACCGTAACCATAGAGAGCCGCGGTATCATAGTGTCTCACTCCAAGGTCGTAAGCTCGCTGCAGTAGTGCGAATGAGTCCTCCTTACTGGGATAACCCCCGTAACCGTGGCTTAGGTTCATACAACCCAGACCAATTTCTGGGACTTCCGTGTTTCCAATTTTTCGTAGTTTCATGAGAAAGTTGGCTGTGTATTGAGTTGTTGTTCAAGTTCGTGCATCACCTGATAGGCAGGCAGTACATTTGCCACACTGGCTCTTGGTTCTCGCCCTTCTCGAATCGATGATATGAATTCTCGATCCTGCAGTTCGATACCGTTCATCGAGACATCCACTTGAGAGACATCAATCGCTTCCTCCTTACCGTTCACCAAGTCATCGTAACAAGCGATGTACGTTCCATTGTTACAGATGTAGCGGAAGAAGGTTCCTAGTGGACCATTATTGTTGAAGCTGAGGGAGAGCGTACAAACAGACCCGGACTGTGAAAGAAGTTGAACCGACATGTCCATGGCGATGCCCAATTCTGGATGCATCGGTCCCTGTATCGCATTGGCCCTGACCACTCGCTCTCCGGTTTGGTATTGAAAGAGATCAATTGTATGGGCTGCGTGGTGCCAAAGCAGGTGATCTGTCCAAGTTCTTGGTTCTCCAGCCGCGTTGATATTTTTGCGTCGAAAAAAATAAGTCTGCGCATCCAGTTGCTGGATCTTCAACTCACCAGCCTGAATTTTATTATAGACCCACTGATGAGAGGGATTGAAACGTCGGGTATGGCCTACCATGCAGACCAGACCTGTTTCTTGTTGCAGATCCACAACATCTTGAGCATCTGACCAATTATCAGCCAAAGGAATCTCGACTTCAACGTGAACACCGGCCCTCAGACACTGCATCGCCTGAGCTGCATGGATTGGAGTTGGGGTGGCTAGGATAGCGGCTTCAACTCCTGGGTGCGCAAGTGCCTGACCCAGATCTGTCATCGCATGGGGAATCCCGTACTGTACTGCGACAGCTTGAGTCGGTTCCAAAGGTTGTCCCACCAGCGCAACCACCTCGACTCCCTCAATGTTTTTGAGACCATCCAGGTGTTTTTTGCCAAAAGCACCAGGACCGGCCAAAATGATTTTCATCTATTTTCTCCGAACAATTTCTCAGCCAATCGTCATTTAACTGAAAAAACAATTTATCATCTACTGTTCTCCAAGATCAAATGCCCAACTGCCGTATTGGATGCTGGTACGTGGTAGAATCGGTGACGAACCTTAGGTTTGGCTTCACCAGCCACATCACTCATGGCTCCTCGAGCGATCAACCACATCACGAGTTCAATACCCTCGCTACCAGCTTCTCGAACATACTCAATGTGCGGAATTACGGCAGCAGCCTCCGGATCATTTATCAACTTGTCCAAAAATTGGCTATCCCATTGTTTGTTGATCAGTCCAGCACGTGGCCCCTGTAACTGGTGGGTCATGCCACCGGTGCCCCAAATCTGGACATTTAGAACTTCATCGTATTCGTCCAAAGCTCGGCGAATCGCTTGCCCTAACTGAAAACAACGTTGACCCCTTGGCACCGGATACTGAACCACGTTGACTGCAAAAGGAATCACTGGGCAGGGCCAAGTTTTCGGTTGTCCACACATCAGTGAAAGAGGAACAGTCAACCCATGATCTACATCCATCTCATTGACGATTGTCAGGTCAAAATCCTGCAAAATCAAAGATTGAGCGATGTGTGATGCTAACTCCGGATGCCCTTGGACTATCGGTACGGGCCGTGGCCCCCATCCTTCATCAGCAGGTTGAAATTCGGCAGCGGTACCAATCGCAAAAGTTGGAATCATTTGCAGACTGAAAGCTGTCGCATGATCATTATAGACGAGGATGATCACATCTGGCATGGCCTCCTGCATCCACTGCTTGGAAAATTTATAACCGGCAAAGAGCGGTTGCCAATAAGGCTCCTCTGCCTTTCCCTGATCCAAGGCAGCACCAATTGCAGGAACATGAGACGTATAAACCGAGGCTGAAATGTAGGCCATATCAGGACTCCTTGACTTGTTACGAATTCCCTTGTGGCTGACGATGAGGCTGGGCGTCACCATCTTCTCCTAGGTAGCGATTACCCTCTGGAGAACGGCCCCCCTTGATCATCATCTCACGATATTCTTCTTCTGACATTCCCGTCATACTACCAGCCATC
>AGAU01000511.1 GCA_000224765.2 SAR324 cluster bacterium JCVI-SC AAA005
AAATCTGACAATCGGTACAATGGCAGACCATTGCAGTTGAGGGATCTACTTCAGCAGTCAGGGTGATTTTTCCACAGTGGCAGCTTCCATTTATTTTCATCGGATACTCCTTAAATAGATTACTTGATCAGAAGTCTAGATATCTCTTGATTCAATGCAGCTTTCTCTCCCCCAGTTATCCTCCCCAAATCGTTGAGAGTTATCTACCATCTACCAACATATCCAATAACTCAATCGGGAGGCATTCATGTCAGGTGTAATTGATGTAGTCAAGAAGCAAAATAAGGACTCAATCAATAAACCACGCAATGGACTAGGCACCTACGCTTATCCAGATGGGCGAATCTATGTCGGAGAATTCAAAGAGGGTAGTTTTCATGGGCGAGGCATCTATTCCTGGCCGGATGGACGTGTTTACGTTGGAGAATTTAAAGACGGCAAAAGGAATGGTGAGGGAACCCTGACTCGGCCAGAGGGGAAAGTCGAGA
>AGAU01000510.1 GCA_000224765.2 SAR324 cluster bacterium JCVI-SC AAA005
AAGAAAAAGAGTCCGGCGAGTCATAATCTGCAGATCTGTCCCCAGGTGGTGGGCTATCAGCAAGCTGTAGAAGCTGTGGCTCAAGCTGAGTTGGTAATCAGTGCCGTGACTGCTGCCCAGGATCTGAAGGCAGCCCAGTCAGTAGCTTATGCCCTACCAGCAGGATCATGGTTCCTGGATCTGAACTCAGTGGCCCCAGAAACTAAGCAGAGTGTGGCTGCCTTGATTGAAGAAGCAGGTAGACGCTATGTGGAAGCCGCGGTGATGTCACCGATTCATCCGCTGCGCAGCAAGTCACCGATTCTGTTGGGAGGTCCTCACGCTCGCGAATTTGTTGAGATTGGTCAGGCGCTTGGCTTCATGGGCACGCGCTTCTGTGATGAAGCTTTAGGTATAGCCTCAGCAACCAAGATGTGTCGCAGTGTGATGATCAAGGGTTTGGAAGCATTGGTCCTAGAATCACTGCTCTCAGCCCGGCATTATGGTGTTGAGCAAGAAGTACTATCTTCGCTGAATAACCTTTTCCCGATGGAAAACTGGTCTCGTCGTGCTCATTACATGATTACTCGTACCCTAGAGCACGGTGTCCGACGAGCCGAGGAGATGCGCGAGGTAGCCTTAACCGTTCAGGCAGCTGGGCTGGAACCACGGATGAGTCAGGCCACGGCAGAACGACAAGAATGGGCCCCCCAATTTTCAGCAGCATTGGAGCAGAAAGAACTGTTGCCCTTGCTTGATAACATGCTTACCCAACTGCACTCTCACGAAGAGAAATCCAAATGCTGATCATTGACTGTCACGGCCACTACACGACAGCTCCTGCCCCCATGCAGCAATTTCGTGATGCACAACTGGCTGCGTTTCAGGATGCTTCTCTGCCCACACCAGAGCTTGGCGCCATCTCTGATGATCAGATCCGTGAGAGCATTGAAAAGAACCAGCTGCGGCTGATTCGTGAGCGTGGGGCGGACATGACGATCTTTTCACCCCGAGCCTCGGCGATGGCCCATCACTTGGGCGACGAAGCTATCTCCCAAAGTTGGACCCGGGCCTGTAACAATATGATCAAGCGTGTCGTAGATCTCTTTCCAGAGATCTTCGTCGGTGTTTGTCAGTTACCACAGTCACCTGGAGTGCCAATTGCCAACTCAATTGCCGAGCTGGAGCGCTGTGTCAATGAGTTGGGGTTTATTGGTTGCAACCTCAATCCTGACCCTTCTGGTGGATACTGGACTTTAAAGCCTCTGACCGACAAGAGTTGGTATCCGTTCTTCGAGAAGATGGTTGAGCTGGATGTGCCGGCGATGATTCACGTCTCTGGTTCCTGCAACGAAAACTTTCACGCTACAGGTGCCCACTACATCAACGCGGACACCACGGCCTTCATGCAATTCATTCAGGGGGATCTATTCAGCGACTTCCCGAATCTGCGTTTCATCATTCCGCATGGCGGAGGAGCAGTACCTTATCATTGGGGGCGTTATCGTGGATTGGCTGATATGCTCAAACGGCCGCTTCTTGCTGAACACGTGATGAAGAATGTCTTCTTTGATACTTGTGTCTACCACCAGCCGGGGATTGATCTGCTCTTCCAGGTGATTGACAGCGACAATATTCTTTTTGGCTCGGAGATGGTAGGAGCTGTACGTGGTATTGATCCGGAAACTGGACAGTTTTTTGATGATACCAAGCGCTACATTGATGCCTTGAATCTCTCTGTAGAAGATCAGCAGAAGGTCTTTGAAGGCAACGCTCGCAAGGTGTATCCCCGCTTGGATGCACGTTTGAAGGAGTTGGAACGATGAGTGCCTTTACTATAGACGCAGACTGGCTGCACTGGCATCGGAATCCTTCCAAGCCAAAATTTCAGCCTCCCACAGGAGCTGTTGATGCTCATTGCCACGTTTTTGGCCCAGGGGAGCAATTCCCCTTTGCGACAGAGCGCAAGTATACCCCCTGTGATGCCTCCAAGGATCAACTTTGGGGCCTGCGGGACTTCTTAGGATTTACAAGAAACGTAATCGTTCAGGCGACCTGTCACGGGGCTGACAATCGAGCTCTGGTAGATGCTCTGCAGCATTCTGGTGGGATGGCTCGGGGAGTAGCGACAGTCAAGCGCACGATCACAGACGTTGAACTGCAAGAGTTGCATACTGCTGGAGTTCGTGGAGTCCGCTTCAACTTTGTCAAACGACTGGTAGATGCTCTGCCCTTTGATGCCCTGGGTGAAATTGCCTCCAAGATTCAGCCACTGGGTTGGCATATCGTCATCTACTTTGAGGCTGTAGAACTCCCGGAACTGTTTGACTTTTTCACTGCACTGCCAACCACGGTAGTTGTTGATCACATGGGGAGGCCTGATGTCGGCAAGCCAGTTGATGGGCCAGAGTTTGTTCTGTTTCTGAAATTGTTGGAAGAGCATCCGAATTTCTGGTCGAAGGTCAGTTGTCCGGAGCGGCTCTCTCAACAGGGATCTCCCAACTATTTCGACGTGATTCCCTTTGCACAAAAAGTTGTAGAGAGTTTTCCAGATCGTGTTTTGTGGGGAACCGACTGGCCGCATCCCAATATGAAATCTCATATGCCAGATGATGGCCATCTGGTCGATGTGATCCCTCATATTGCGACTACAACTGAACTGCAGCACAAACTGCTGATTGATAATCCAATTCGCCTCTACTGGGCTGACTGAGGGAGAAAAGATGGCACTCGATAAACCTTATCTTGATATTCCAGGCACAACCATTTTCGATACCGAACAATCTCGCAAAGGCTACCACCTCAACCAATTCTGCATGTCATTGATGAAGGCAGAAAACCGAGAACGCTTCAAAGCCAATGAACGGGCTTATCTTGATGAGTGGCCAATGACCGAGGAACAAAAACAGGCAGTGTTGGCCCGAGATCTTAATTGGTGTATTCAAACGGGTGGGAATATCTATTTCCTCGCTAAGATTGGCGCCACTGATGGTAAGAGCTTCCAGCAGATGGCTGGTAGTATGACGGGAATGTCAGAAGAAGAATATCG
>AGAU01000509.1 GCA_000224765.2 SAR324 cluster bacterium JCVI-SC AAA005
AGTTACAGCTCATGATCATGGTAAGGTTGACCTGCATGCCAAGATTCATGTGCGCCTGAATCCGGGTGAGGCTTTGGTAGAAACGACAGTTGGACGAGCCATTCTATCATTGATTGTGCCGGAAGAAGTTCCCTACTCTGCGATCAATCGGCAGCTGAAGAAGAAGCAAATGGCCGAGTTGATTGATACAGCATATCGCACGGCTGGGAACATCAAGACTGTTCGCATGCTGGACGAAATGAAGAACTTGGGCTATCGTTTTGCGACCCGAGCGGGTTTCTCAATCAGCATGATGGATATGGTAATCCCCGAGGAAAAGCATGGCCTGCTCTCCCGTGCCCAATCAGAGATTAACCGAATCAATACTGAATATCAGGAAGGTGCGATCACTGACGGTGAACGCTACAACCAGGTCATCGACGTCTGGGCTAAGACAACAGAAAAAATTGCGGAGAAGATGCTAGGTGGTCTCTCCAAAGGAATGATCGACGCAGAGGATCAGACTGAGAAGGTAAACTCTATTTTCATGATGGCAGATTCAGGAGCCCGTGGAAGCAACCAGCAGATGAAACAGTTGGCTGGTATGCGTGGATTGATGGCGAAGCCTTCGGGTGAAATTATCGAGACACCTATCCTCGCTAATTTCCGGGAGGGCCTGAACGTCTTGGAATATTTCATCTCCACCCACGGAGCCCGCAAAGGATTGGCAGATACAGCCCTGAAGACTGCGAACTCAGGTTATTTGACCAGACGACTAGTGGATGTGGCGCAGGATACAGTCATCACCCAGCACGACTGTGGTACGTTGGACGGAATCGATATGACGGCCTTGATCGAGTCCGGTGAGATCATCGAAGCTCTTGGAGATCGTGTGCTTGGCCGTGTAGTCCTGGAAGACGTGATTGATCCGCTGGATGAGAACAACGTGATTGTCGAAGCTGGAAATGAACTCACGGAAGCTGAAGTCAAGCTGATTGAAGATGCAGGCATCGAAAAAATTCGTGTACGTTCAATTCTAACCTGTATTGCTGATCACGGTGCTTGTCGGCTTTGTTATGGACGTGACTTGGCCCATGGTCACTTGGTCAACATGGGCGAGTCTGTCGGAGTAATTGCTGCTCAAAGTATCGGTGAGCCAGGCACACAGTTGACCATGCGGACTTTCCACATTGGTGGAACTGCGAGTCGACGAGCAGAGCAGAATACCTGGGATGCACGCTTCAGTGGACTTCTTCGTTTTGAAGACCTCAAGGAAGTACGTGACAGAGATAACAACCTGATCGTCCTTGGTCGGCGCGGTGAAGCTGTTATTGTGGATCAGCATGGACGTGAAAAAGAGCGGCGTCCTTTGCCTTTAGGAGCAAAGTTGCGCAAGACTGCTGGGGATGAGGTGGCTCAAGGCGATACCATTGCCGAGTGGGATCCCTTCTCCATTCCGATCATCACGGATGTGAGTGGTTTCGTCAAATTTGTTGATCTGGAAGAAGGAGAGACCTTCAGGGAGCAGGTGGATGAAGTGACAAACCTATCTCGTCGGGTGGTTAAAGAGTCTCCAAATCATGAGAAACGTCCTAGGATTCTGATCTTGGATGCTGACGGCAATACCGTGATGAGAGACAACGAGACACAAGCAGAATTCTCCTTACCAATCAAATCAGAATTGGCAGTCGAGCATGGACGTGAAGTCCATGCTGGAGAAACTCTGGCTAAGATCCCTCGTGAATTGGCGAAAAACAAAGACATCACCGGAGGGCTACCACGAGTTGCAGAATTGTTCGAAGCACGAGTCCCCAAGGATCAAGCAATCATCAGCGAGATTGATGGAATCGTAGAATACGGTTCTGACATGAAGAAAAAGCAGCGTCTGGTCATTCGTCCGGAGGACAGCAAGGGTGAGGAGAAAGAGTATCTGGTTCCTCGAGGACGTCATGTTACCGTACATGTTGGCGAATTTGTACGAGCTGGTGATCCATTGATTGACGGCTCTCCGAACCCACACGATATACTTGCGGTCAAGGGAACCAAGGCCCTGCAGAACTACTTGGTGAACGAAGTACAGCAAGTCTACCGACTGCAGGGGGTTACTATCAATGACAAGCACATTGAGGTGATTGTGCGCCAAATGCTGCGTCAGGTTTATGTTGAAGATCCAGGTGAATCGACCTTCCTGATCGGAGAAATCATTTCAAAGAACGAATTCAACAAACAGAATCAGAAGTTGTTGGAAGAAGGACGAGCGCCCGCCCGTTCCAAGCCAATTCTCCAGGGAATCACCAAGGCTTCTTTGAGTACGGACTCCTTCATTTCAGCAGCATCTTTCCAAGAGACAACCAAAGTCTTGACAGATGCTGCGCTCTCAGGGAAGCATGACCTTTTCCGTGGACTTAAGGAGAACGTTATTCTAGGACGATTGATTCCAGCTGGTACTGGCTACAATATGTTCCGCAATACGGAATACGAAGTTGATGGCGAAATAGCTCAGACACCTCCTCAGGTTTCGGAGACTGCTCTTTAAGTTTGATCGGGCCGAATAGGCCTGATCCCTGACTTGTTACACTGGAGACTCTGCATGCAAGCCCAACTTCGGGAACAGTGTGCAAACACTATACGGCTCTTAGCTGCAGATATGGTACAGTCCGCCAACAGCGGCCACCCTGGTGCACCGATGGGCTTGGCTGATATTACCCTGGCGTTGTGGACGGAGTTTCTGCGCTACAATCCTGATCAGCCAGACTGGGTGAATCGAGACCGGTTTGTCCTTTCCGCAGGCCATGCCTCGGCTTTGCTTTACGCGATGCTGCACTTAGCCGGTTATGATTTGCCGATGGAAGAACTGAAGCGGTTTCGCCAGTTGGACAGTCGAACACCTGGACATCCAGAGTTTCGACTGACAGATGGTGTGGAATGCACAACAGGGCCACTGGGCGCAGGGTTTAGCAATGGGGTAGGGATGGCATTAGCTGCCAAAATGCACACTGCTCGCTTCAACGATCAAGACTTCCCTATAATCACAGCTAACATCTATGTCCTTTGTAGCGATGGAGACCTGCAGGAAGGTGTGTCTGCAGAATCTGCTGCCTTGGCAGGGCACTTGGGTCTGGGGAACCTGATTGCGATCTATGATAGCAATCAGATCACTATCGCAGGAGATGCCCGCTTATCAATGAGTGAAAATGTTGGACAGCGTTTTGAAGCCTATGGATGGCACGTTCAGCATTGCAATGGACACGATCACGATCAAATTGTACAGGCTGTTGAGTCTGCGCGAGCTGAGGGGGGTAAACCGTCTCTAATTATTGCTAAAACGACTATCGGTAAAGGCTCTCCGAACAAGCAAGGGACGTCCGATATTCATGGTTCCCCATTGGGTGATGAAGAGTTGGCTTCCACGAGAGAGGCACTTGGTTGGGAGCATAGTGAACACTTCTGTGTGCCAGATGAAGTTCGAGAAGTTTTCTCTAACCGAAAGGCGGAAAACATTGAAGAATACGACCAATGGCAGGAACTCTTTAGTCAGTGGCAATCAGCTCATCCAGAAAAAGCTAGAATCTGGAACCAACACTGGGAGCCTCCCTACGGCGAAGATCAACTACTCGAAGAATTGATCCCTGCAGTAGCTGACAAAGTAGACGCAACAAGGTCACTTTCTGGATTGGTGATTCAACAGGCTGCTAAGTTGCTTCCCGGTCTAGTTGGAGGTTCTGCCGATCTTGAACCTAGCACCAAGACACTGATTAAGAACGCCCAGAGCATTGTTCCAGCTTCCCTAGGCAGTCAAGTGCTTCCCGATCCTTCTTTCTCTGGACGAAATATCCACTTTGGAATTCGTGAGCATGCTATGGGTTCAATCGTCAATGGAATTTCCTTGTTCGGAGGATTTCAGGTTTTCGGTTCGACCTTTCTGGTCTTCTCCGACTATATGCGCCCTCCCCTGCGTCTGGCAGCGCTCTCTGGGATTTCCTCAATTTTTGTGTTCACTCATGATTCGTACGCAGTTGGAGAAGATGGACCAACGCATCAACCAATCGAGCATGCATGGGCACTGCGTCTGATTCCTGAGTTAGAAGTTTGGCGTCCATCAGATGCTCTAGAGACTGCTGCAGCATGGGCCTACGTGCTTGGTCGTGATCATGTGTTTACTCCTGCTGCAATCTTGCTGACTCGTCAGAAGACAACAGTACTGGAGCGAATGGATGACTTTGATCCGCGAGATATGCTCCGTGGTGCTTACATTGTTCAAGATTTTTCTTATGAACTGGATGAGAAGACAGACTACTCTTTGAAAAATCCAGACTGTCCCGGTCTGGTTTTAATTTCGACAGGTTCTGAAGGTGGAGCAACCCAGCAACTACGCTTGGCACTTCAGCAGCTTGGAATCCCGACTCGCCACGTGTCGATGCCCTGCATTGAGGCAATGGAATACGAAGACCCGAGCTTACAAGACTACTTGTTTCCTACAGATTCATTGGTAGTTTCGATCGAAGCTGGTAGTGAAGGACCGTGGCGCAAGTACGCAGACTATCTTCTGGGATACAGTGATTTTGGTGCTTCTGCACCAGAGAAAGAACTCCGCAAACAGTTTGGTTTTGAGCCAGAACAACTTCGTGACACCCTGATTGAATGGTTAAAGGAAGATGGTGTCATCTAACAACAAGCAACGTGCAGCGGCAGCAGCAGCAGAATTGATCACTGATGGAATGATACTTGGACTGGGAACCGGAACGACAGCCAGCTATCTGGTACAAATCCTTGGTGAGCGAGTCCGTCAGGGCATGCGTATTCGGGGAGTACCAACCTCTGAGGTAACACGACAACTTGCTTTAGCGGAAGGTGTTCCTCTGACTACCCTCGAAGAGCAACCAGTACTTGACCTTTGCTTGGATGGGGCAGATGAGGTGGACCCAGAGTTGAATCTGATCAAAGGAGGAGGTGGGGCCTTGCTCCGAGAGAAGATTGTCGCTTCAGCAGCTCGTGAACGCATCATCATGGTAGATGTCTGCAAATGTGTGGACTGTCTCGGAGCTTTCCCTGTAGCAGTAGAGGTGATTCCTTTCGGGTGGGAAGTTACCAGGCGACAATTAGAACAATTTGGAGGGGTCCCGAATCTGCGCCAACGAGAAGGAAAGCCTTTTGTCACAGATCAAGGTCACTACATCATCGATTGCACCCTGTCACGAATAAAAGATGCCTCTGAGCTCAACCACCAGCTGAATCAGTTGCCCGGAGTGGTTGAGAACGGTCTTTTTGTGGACATGACAGAACGACTCATCATAGGTAGTCCTGATGGTGTTATCGAAAAACGTAAAAATTGATTCATCCTCTGTAAGTATCTAAGAACTGGAGAAGTCCATGGCGATTCGTATTGGTATTAACGGATTTGGAAGAATTGGGCGCATGGTCGTCCGAGCAGGTGCAAATGATCCGAATCTTGAATTTATAGCAATCAATGATCTGCTCCCTTCAGAAAACCTAGCCTACGTGTTCAAATACGATTCGACTCATGGACGCTTTCAGGGCGAAGTCAATTCTGACGGTAACCATCTGCGGATCAATGACAAAGCCATCCAATGTAAAGCGGAGCGAAACCCAGCTGATCTTGGCTGGGGGGATCTTGGTGTTGATTACGTAATTGAATCAACAGGCCTCTTCACCAATACTGAGACTGTAGAAGGGCATTTCCAAGCTGGAGCTAAGAAAGTCGTAATCTCAGCGCCTGCAAAGGGTGACCTGAAAACCCTGGTAATGGGTGTTAATCATAACGACTACGATCCGAACAGTGATCACGTAGTTTCCAATGCTTCCTGCACCACCAACTGCTTAGCACCTATTGTCAAGGTTGTCCTAGATAACTATGGGATTGAGGAAGGCTTAATGACGACGGTACACGCGGTCACGGCGACTCAGAAAACGGTTGACGGTCCCTCATTGAAAGACTGGCGTGGAGGAAGAGGAGGTTTCCAGAACATAATTCCTTCGAGCACTGGGGCTGCCAAAGCAGTAGGACTTTGTATCCCTGAGGTCAAAGGTAAGCTGACCGGAATGGCCTTTCGAGTACCAACCGCCAACGTCTCAGTGGTCGACTTAACAGTGCGCACGGAAAAGGCTACTTCCTACGAAGAGATTTGCTCTTCCATGAAGGCTGCTGCAGTAGGAACCATGCAGGGTATTCTAGGATACACTGAGGACCAGGTGGTATCCTCTGACTTTATCGGCGATGCTCGTTCCTCCATCTTTGATGCAACTGCTGGAATTGGCATTAGTGATCGCTTCTTCAAGCTAGTCTCCTGGTACGACAACGAGATTGGCTACTCCAATCGCGTTCTTGATCTGATTCGCTACATGGCCCAGCAGGGCTGATCTCCCTACCGTACGGAGGCTATTGACGAGCCTCCCTCTTCACCAAACCATCATGGAATCCCAAGCGCCTAAGGTTGAACTCAAAGAAATTGGACTGGACGTTGGTCTCGCAGTTGCTCGTCACTTCTACAAGACAGAGTACCTGCACTATGGTTTCTGGACGCCCGAACTGAGTGTTGAACCCGCCAATGTGCTGCAGGCTCAGGAAAACTACGCCAACTTGTTGCTAGAGACGATCCCAAAGGGAGCAAAACGTATTTTGGATGTTGGCTGTGGTTCTGGGAAGTTTGCCCAAAAGATGATCGGGCATGGTTACGAGGTTGACTGTGTTTCGCCCAGTCCCTACCTGACAAATTACGCTCGAGGTCTTCTCGGACCCGATGTGACAATCTTTGAATGCCGCTACGAAGACCTGAAGACAGATCGAAAGTATGACCTGGTCCTCTGCAGTGAGAGCTTCCAGTATCTCCATCTGGAGGCAGCATTAGAAGAAACGCTGGCTAGACTGAACCCGTCAGGACATCTGCTGATCTGTGATTTTTTCACGATTCCTGCTGACACGAAGAGTCCGATCAGTGGTGGCCATCGATTAGAAAATTTCTATCAGGTGCTTGGTGGATATCCTTTACAAATCTTATTGGATCAAGACATCACTAAAGAAACCGCTCCTTCTCTGGATCTGATGGGCAGCCTTCTTCGCGAGGTTATTCAACCAATCTGGAACGCCGTTGCCTACTACACCCGTAGCAATGCGGCCTGGTTGGCTTGGGGCGTTTCCAAAATTTACCGTAAGAAAATTGAGAAGATTCATCGCAAGTACTTCTCTGGAGGAACAAGTGGAGCCTCTTTCTCACAGCACAAGTCCTATCGGCTGATACTGCTCCAGAAGACCGAATGAGTCAATCGGCGTACCTTCCTGGACCCTGGCAAATCCACTATCACCATGAGCGCCACTGCTTCCGGATTTGTACGAAGGAAGGAACGACCATCCTTGAACTGCCCGCCCAAGAAGATGAAGAGTGGCGAAACACGCTACACCTACTGGCTGCTGCACCGAAACTCTATGAGGCGCTGCGTGAACTACTTGCATCCCAAGAAGAAGCCCTACTAAAGGATGGGCTTGGCTGCGAATGCGAACGCTGCAATCAGGCTCGCTATCATGCCTACCAAGCACTTGGAAACGCAGAAGGACGAGTTGCCCTAAAGGCTGGTGATCCTGGTAGTGCCTGAACAAGAACTCTTTCCCAAGATCTAATGACCGCTGAAGCTGAACCGAAGTTTCGTCGCATTCGACGTTCTGCCTCCCAAGCCAACCTTGAATCTCGGCACCAAGGGCGCGAAGGTAGAATGCTTGAGAATGCCCTGCGAACTCCTCCTCAGGGACGTGAGGGCTATTCCTTGACTCATGGGCTGCATCCCTATCCTGCTCGCTTCCATCCCAATTTGCCTCGTACTATTTTGAAGTGGTTGGCACAGGAACACGGAGACCACCCGCCCCGCTTGTGTGATCCTTTCATGGGTGGGGGAACGCTATTGGTTGAGAGCCTTTGCCGAGGATGGGAGGTCACAGGCAACGACATTAATCCGATTGCAGCTCTGGTTGCCCGAGAACGCTGCCGCAGTCGTCTGCCCAAGCACGCTGTAATGGTCTGGAACGCCTTGGAGTTTCTCCAAAATGAAGTCGAGCGACGGCGTCGTGATAAGATCCGAGTTGAGCATCTCCACTTGTCCATGCTGAAAACTCACTACCAGCCCCACATCTTTGCTGAGATGCTGCAGTGGTCGGATTGTTTGGAACAACTATATCCAGGTCCAGATCGAGATACCTTACGCTTTGTTTTTTCCAGTTTGGTTGGCAAGTTTTCCCGTCGCATTGAAGAAGGGAATGACGGCGAAAAAAAGGAAAAAGGAAACTTTCCGCGTGGAGCTTTCTCTTTGTGGATGCAGCGAAAGACCCGAGAGGTGCTGGAACGTCAGCAGGACCTGAGTCGCCGTCTTCCTGACCCAAAAATGCGGCCACAAATCTGGCAGCAGGATGTGCGGGAATTGAGCTTGCCACAAGGTTGTGATCCGTTTGATTGTCTGATCACTAGTCCGCCCTATCCAGGAACCTATGACTACCTTGATCATCATCGCTTACGGTTGCGTTGGCTGCACTTCTCCATTCAGGAACTCGCGCTGAAGGAGATTGGCACACGACGACAGCATTCAGCTGCACAGTGGAAAGAAGTGTTCCGTACTTGTATGCTGAAAATGCGACAAGTAACGGTATCAGGTGGACATTGCTTCTTGGTCTTGGGAGACTGGGTAGACCAAGGTCACAAGACAGATGCACTGGAATATGTTGAAAAGTATGCGGACAGTGTCGGTTGGTCTGTGGAAGGTGCCGCTTCAGTTCGCCGTCCCGTCTACGAAGAACAATTGAAAGAAGATTTTGGAGAAAGTGGTCGCTGGGAACACTTGATCTGGCTAAGAAATCAAGTGCAGGCTCGGCCACCCAGTCCTATCCCAACAGAGGAGGAGGAAGAATAGTGTCAGGGAAGCGTTTTGTCTTTGCTGCATTCTCAGGTATGTGGGTGATTTTTCATGTCTTCACCAGCCTAGTGGTCAATTTTGAAGACAATCGATTGCAATTTTTTGAGGGCATCGATGTGTCCAATTTTCTACTGGTAGGAGTGTTGCCGGTTGTGGTGGGCTGGGGCGCCTTTTTCTTTTGGGAACGAGCTAGAGCCTCCCAATCCTGATGGTCTGGAATAGTAGTCATTTGAGGCAGATCGGGTTTTTTCTTGGTGGGTTATGCTGGCCAATTACGCTGTTGGCTCAGTCGGCTTTTCAAGAGGAAGCTCGTAGCTACAACCATGAACAGTCTCTGCTGCGTCAAGGGCAAGCCTATCTGCGGGCTCATCGCTATGAAGTAGGCTTGGAGAAGCTGAACCAGCTGCTCTTGGAATTCCCAGAGCACGCCCAAGGACACCATCTGCGTGGCAATGCCTACTACTATTTGAAACAGCGTGCGCCCGCATGTACTGACTGGCGCAAGGCCTGTGATCTAGGCCAGTGTTACGGCTGGACCTTCGCCACCTTTGAGCGAGTCTGTGAGGACCCTTCCTGAATTTTCCTTCCTTTGGAGCTTTGATGTCTGGTCTCGGTTATCGGATTTTTCCTGTCACCCCCTTTGTTCAAAACTGTTCCTTGATCTGGTGTGAAAAAACTCGCCAAGCTGCCTTTGTGGATCCAGGGGGGGAAGTGGATCGTCTACTGGGAATTCTGGAAAAAGCTGATCTTACACTGGAGAAGATCATCCTGACTCACGGTCACCTAGATCACGTTGGGGCGACAGGGGAGATGGTTGAGCGGCTTAGTGTTCCAATAGAAGGTCCCCATGAAGATGATCTGTTTTGGATTGAAGCTTTAGATGAGCAGAGTCGCTACTTCAACTTCCCAAAGGTGTCTGCTTTTCTTCCAAACCGTTGGCTCCATCAGGGTGACGAGGTAACCGTTGGAGAACAAACCCTACAGGTTCGTCATTGCCCAGGCCACACTCCCGGGCATGTGGTGCTGATCCATGAATTGTCACGCCGGATTTGGGTGGGTGATGTGCTTTTTCAGGGCTCGATAGGTCGTACAGACTTCCCACGCGGAAACCATGCGCAGTTGATGGAGTCCATTCATACCCAACTCCTGCTCTTGGATGATGACTTTGCGTTTGTTCCTGGACATGGGCCTGAATCAACGATTGGTCACGAGAAGCAACATAACCCCTTCCTACAGTAACTCCCTTCTAGCCCAGGATTTAAGCGCTTTTTCTGAAAAGGAATAGTGATTGCAGATTTAAAGATATCCTTTCATTATTCACTCTCTCTTGTGGAACTGGGTGACATGCAAGCAGCCAAACACGAGCGATCGCAGGACTCCCAGGAAGATTTGCTTCCATCATCCCAAACAGCGCCTAGAAGATGGTTGCCTTGGGCTGGGGCACTCTCCTGGACGGCTCTGATTGGCTCAACTAGCCTTATTTTACCACAATATCTTCCTGTCACTCAGGCGGAAGCTCTACTTTTAAGTATTGGTAGTGCAATCTTTTGTAACTTGCTTGTCTTGCGAACCCAAGTGTACTTTCTCAATAACTGGTTATATGACAACCAATGGTTTCCAGATTGGGACAATTGGACGATGGACCAAGAGGAAGAGGCAGAGCTAGAGGCAGAGGTCTTGACGCTGCTTAGCGCTGGGCGTAAATTTGAAGCCATTCAACTAGTTCGCAGCTATACGGACTGTACACTTCACGAAGCCAAGGAATTCATCTACACATTGGAATCTGGCAATTAATTCTCAACTATTCCTTTCGTCTTCTCTAAAAACAATCCCAAATTGTTTAAATCTTTATAGTTCTGTTCCTGTAATAAGGAGAAGACCTTGCGACTCCAAGACATACCCATGCGGCGTAAGCTGAAGATATTGCCAGAGTGGTGGGAGCTTCGGTAGAGAAGGCTCAATCTGGTAGGAAGACCTTGAGTGAGGCTCAGGGTTCATTAGAAGAGATTTTTGGGACAACGGAGTCGAGCGGAGATGACACAGATGATCCGTCAGGCTGCTGAGGAGCAGTCACACGGCATCCGTCAGGTAAACCAGGCGTTGGAGGAGTTGAATCAGATGATGATTTACTCCTGCAACAACTCTTCAGCTTTGGGCCTTTCGGTTTTGAGAGAGTGGTGGTTGGGATTTTCAGGGAGGTCAAAGAGGTTACACATCATATTGAGAATACTCGAAAGATAGGTGATGTTGGATTTGACTTCTTTGGACGGTTCGTTCTTTAACGCCCATTGAATTACATTATCCATTTCCGTGGCGAAGTGAAGCGTTACTCACGAACTACCGCTGTGACCCCAAAGCATGTATCAAGGCTAGTAGCACGACTGGGTCGTCAGGAGTATAGTTTGTTTGTCACTACGAGTTACTTCACAGAGCAAGCACAAAGAGAATTCCTAACTGACTCTTATCCAGTGCATCTGATACCAGGTGTTGAGTTAGTCAATATGCTTCGCTTCCTTCATCTTGCGGAGGAGACATCGATTCGCAATGAATGGCTCGAAAGCGTTCTGGCTAATTGATCCAATAATCCGATTTCTTCTTAGTTCATCACCTACCGCAGTTCAGTCATGTCATACATGTAAAAGCAGTTCCCAAAACCTCAATATTCGGTGTGATCTAATACATTCTTCAGAACAGATTATCTAATTGCCACGTGTATTGGGGAAGATTTCTCAAAAACAAATGGTACCATTCTTGCGGAATTTGTTCTCAGAAACATCTCTGTCAGATCAGGCTCTTGAAGAGATTTGAAGGATAGAGAGAGTTTTGCAAAACTGGTGTCTGAGAAGACACGACTGGGTAAGGAGAAACATGCTGGATAAAAATACAGAGGCTCAATCGAATGTCTTGCTCTGTGAAGCCAACCTGCGCCGAGAGAGGAGAAAAAACCAGGACTGGAACGGGAAGGTACGCGAGACAATGATGCGTAAATTTCTGGAAGGAATTGTCGAGGCTGATTGAACAAAAATGAGAGACCAGCACAAGTCCGGTCCCTCGAACCATATTTACTTAATGGACGCAGAGGCTCCAACTTCCTGGAGCTTCTTGACGATCTCTTCAGCTTCTTCTTTAGGGCAGCCTTCCTTCACGGTCTTCGGCGCACTCTCAACAAATTCCTTTGCCTCCTTCAGGCCAAGTCCGGTGATCGCTCGGATTTCCTTGATCACGTTAATCTTTTTCTCACCAGCAGCATCAAGGACGACGTCAAATTCGGTCTTCTCTTCGGCTGCAGCCTCGCCACCACCAGCACCACCAGCCGCGGGCGCGACAGCAACCGCTGCAGCGGCAGCGCTCACACCAAACTTCTCTTCCAGCTCCTTGACCAACTCAGACAATTCCAGCACCGTCATGTTAGCAATATGCTCGATCAATTGCTCTTTGGTAATTTCAGACATTTCGATTTCCTTTCAATAACTTGGATTAGGCAGCAGACCTTGATTCGGCAACAGCTGTCAACGTACGAACAAACTTGGCTGGAACCTCGTTGAGTGTGCGAACCAACTGGGTAGACGGTGCCTGCAATACAAAGAGCACCTTGACAATCAGTTCCTCCCGACTTGGGAGTTTGGCCAGTGCCTCGACCTCTCCTGCATTCAGCAGGGATGCACGATTGGCGTCGGATAGCACACCCGCCTTGATTACCAACTGAGGATTGGTCTTGGCGAATTCCGTGAGAATCTTTGCCTGACCCACAGGGTCAGATGGCGAGTATACCAAGGCACAGGTATCAACAAAATCTTTCTCCAAAACACCAAAGGGAGTTCCCTCGGAGGCAATGCGAGCTAGAGTGTTTTTGAGCACCTTCATAGTCGAAGCTGAATTGCGCAACTGCTGTCGCAGTTCCACAATCTTGTTAGCTTCCAGACCTCGATAGTCGACTAATACGCCAGCGGCGGCGTTGTTAAAGATCTCCCGGATCTCGTCCACGACCGTTGCTTTTTGAGAACGATCCACGAGAACCTCTGATAGAAATTTCACGAGTAAACCGGGCTTCCAAAGAAGACCGGAGAGAGTACATCAGGTCGTTACTGCACTACGCAGGAACTGCTGATGATCAGGCAGGGCAGTTCTGAAGAGAGCAAGGTAGGGCTTGCTCCAGCACCACAATTGTCTCGGCGGGGAAGATTAAGCCAGTTAAGGCCCCAGCTGTCTTCAACAACTGCTTGCCAGATATGTGAAGGTGAGCTTTAGGGCTCGCCGGTGACTCCCTATCAGGAGTCAATTCAATAAAATTTTATAAACTTATGCGCAGTCCGGGTCCCATCGTGGAACTGATAAAGCACTGGCGCATGTAGACCCCTTTAGAGGTCGAAGGCTTGAGCCGTTGAACTGAATCAACAAAGGAGTGGATATTTTCGGACAACTGGTTCACATCGAAAGAGATCCGGCCAACAGGTGCATGTAGGTTACCTTGCTTGTCAACACGGAATTCAACCTGACCAGCCTTGATGTCTTTTACAGCATTGGCCACATCCATGGTGACAGTTCCCACTTTCGGGTTCGGCATCAAACCACGAGGTCCCAGGATTTTTCCAAGGCGACCCACAATATTCATCACGTCGGGGGTGGCGACAACACGCTCATAATCGAACCAGCTTTCCTTCTGAATTCGCTCAGCGATGTCTTCGGCTCCAACATAATCGGCTCCAGCTTCTTCAGCTTCACGAGCTTTTTCTCCCTTGGCAAAGACCAGTACGCGGACTTCTTTACCCAGCCCGTGAGGCAGAGAGCAGGTTCCACGAACCATCTGATCTGCCTTGCGAGGATCCACACCGAGTCGGAGGACGACATCTACAGTTTCGTCAAACTTGGTTGCTTTCACTTCCTGCAGGAGCTGCAGTGCTGCTTCAAGTGAATACTGCTCTTCTAGTTCAACTTTTTCACGGATTGCCTTCTGGCGCTTACTCAGCTTCTTCATTTTTATCTCCTTAATCGCCGATTGCCACACCCATACTACGAGCTGTTCCAGCGATGATCGCTTTGGCAGCTTCAATGTCGTAGCAGTTGAGGTCTGGTAATTTGGTTTTTGCAATTTCCGCTAACTGGTCTTGTGAGAGAGTTCCAACCGTGGAGGTATTGGGTGTGGCCGAACCTTTGCCGAGCTTGAGGGTTTCCTTGATCAAGACCGATGCAGGTGGGGTCTTTGTGATGAAACTGAATGAGCGATCTTTGTAGACTGTGATCACGACTGGAATGATCGTATCGAGTCCCTGCGTACGAGCATTGAATGCCTTGCAGAACTCCATGATGTTGACGCCATGCTGGCCAAGGGCCGGTCCAATTGGCGGCGAGGGGTTAGCCTTCCCAGCAGCAACTTGCAGCTTGATGAAGGCCTTTACTTCTTTTGCCATGAAAACCTGTTGGAGTAGTCAGCGTTGGGTAGAACTCCCAACTCCTACTGTTTAGGCCTTTACCACCTTGTCGAAATCGACTTCGACAGGGGTTGGGCGGCCAAAAATACTGACAAGCACCTTAAGCTTGCCACGTTCGTGACTGATCTCGTCGATCACACCACTGAAGTTGCTGAAAGGGCCTTCGGTGATCATCACCTTCTGCTCCCGAACAAATTCTTCTTCCACGCTGGCTTGCTGGAAACCGCTGTTGATCTGTTCCTTGATCGCCATCAATTCTTCATTACTGAGAGGTATCGGAGGAATGTAGCGGTTTTCTTCGTGATGCTTGCGTCCAACGAAACCAGTGACCCGATTGGTTTTAATAATCAGGTGCCAGAGATCCTCCTGCAGGTCCATGTGCAACAGCAGATAGCCAGGGAAATATTTCTGCGTAACAACACGCTGTTTCCCACCTTTGCTGCGAGTAACTTCTTCAGAGGGGATGAAGATCTCTCCGACCAAGTGCTGAAGTCCTTTGATCTCTAGTTGTTTTTCGATCGTTTGTTGGACCCGCTTCTCATATCCGGTGTGGGCCTGGAGAATGTACCACTTGAAGTGGCTACTTTCGACGGGTACCGGTTCGGTAGGTTCAACCGTATCAGTTAAAATATTTGAATTTTCGGGATTCAGTTCGCTATCGCTCATCACATATCTCTTAGCCAGAAATCAGGAGTTGCATCAAGTTGGAGAGTCCAAGATCAGCCACCCCCAGATAGATGGCGATGATCAGCGATACCAGAACCACGATCGAAGTTTGCCGGATCGTGCGCTCGCGGGTCGCCCATTGGATACGTTTAAATTCGGCTTGGACGTCAATAAAAAATTGACGGATTCTACTGAACATGGCCTTGTTTGATTGGACGTGATAACGGGTCTGCCAGAACCGAGACAGGGCGGGAATCATTGCTTGGTGCTGTGCAGGCCAGACAGGGGTCGAACCTGCGACCTGCGGATTTGGAATCCGCTGCTCTACCAGCTGAGCTACTGGCCTGTACAAGGTGACAGTTCAATGTCACTGGAGCCCGAGAGCAGGATTGAACTGCCGACCTCTTCCTTACCAAGGAAACGCTCTACCACTGAGCTACCCGGGCCCATCGCTGGTGGTGGGGAGAGAAGGATTCGAACCTTCGAAGGCTTAGCCAACAGATTTACAGTCTGCCCCCTTTGACCGCTCGGGAATCTCCCCACACAATCTTTCCTGGAGCTGGCTGACGGATTTGAACCCCCGACCTGCTGATTACAAATCAGCTGCTCTACCAACTGAGCTAAGCCAGCTAAGGAAAGCGAACAATATTATGCAAAATTTACGGTGATGTCAACTTTCTTTTCTAGGTCAATCCACCTGATTTGACTGCCATTCTCGCTATTGGCAACAGGATTCTCACTTGCAACTTTTTTGACCCTCCGTACTTTGAATGTATCTTTAGGCCTCTGCTATACGCCACTCTCCAGCCTCAATTGTCGATGTCCCAGCCGGCCAGTGAAACCCCGATGATGCGCCAGTTCCATGATGCTAAGCGGCAGCATCCGGACAAGATACTCTTCTTCCGCATGGGAGACTTTTACGAAATGTTCGGGGATGATGCAGTGACAGCTGCTCCCATTCTCCAGATTGCGCTGACTTCTCGGAACAAACAGCAGGAAGGGGCAATTCCAATGTGTGGTGTCCCCTATCGAGCTTTTGAGAGCTATCTAAATCGTCTGACCGCTGCTGGATACAAGGTCGCTATTTGTGAACAGACGGAAGATCCTGCTAAAGCCAAAGGCCTAGTCAACCGAGAAATTGTCCGGATTGTTACGCCTGGAACGACCGTTTCCCCCGAACTTCTTCCCCCTGACGACAACCACTATCTGGTTGCCTTGCTTTGGCAGGTGCGTCCAGCTGGTATTGGGCTAGCTAGAGCGGATCTCTCAACTGGTGAACTGGAAATCACAGAGTTTGAAGAAAGTGAAAAGTCGTTGTGCCTAGACTTTTTGCGTCAGCTACGACCAAGCGAGGTATTGCTTCCAGAGGCTCGAACTGAGGGTGAAGCTCAGTTTGTACAGACCATCCTACAACTACTGAAGCAACTTCCGAAGGTTGGGGATCAGGTAGTGACCATCCGCTCGGCTTATGATTTTGACACGCAGACTGCACGGCAGCGACTTCTCGAACATTTTGGCATACTGAACCTTGCTGGGTTTGGTGTGGAGGAATTGATGCGAGGAACACGGGCTGCTGGAGCATTGCTGCAGTACATGGGTGAGACACAACAGTGCAGCTTGTCGCACATAACCAGTATCCGTCAGTTACAACGGAGTCAGACAATGCCACTGGATGAAACAACTATCCGCAATCTGGAGATCTTCGAAACCTCCACCGGACAGAAGCGGCATACACTCTTTCATGTGCTCAATCAATGTGTGACTCCGATGGGAGCACGCCAGTTGAGACAGTGGCTACGCTATCCACTATTAGATAATGGATCTTTGGAAGCTCGCTATGATGCGATCGAAGAGTTCCAGCAGTTGGGTCGAATGCGACAGGGACTACGTGAGCAGTTGTCTCATGTCCAGGATCTGCCCAGAATTGCAGGGCGGATTAGTTTGCCAGTTGCAGGCATCGGCGACTTCCTCTCTTTGCGTAGTTCGTTGGAACCCTTGCAATTGTTACCAGAGTTGATGGCACCCTTGTCAACCCCATTACTGGTCGAGGTGGGTGCTTCCTTTGATCCCCTGAAAGACCTGCTTACTTTACTGGAACAGCGGTTGCTGCCAGAGCCTTCCTTGAAATTGGCAGAGGGCGGTTACATCTCCGATGGAGTATCGCAGGAGTTGGATGACCTACGGCTCTTGACCACAGATTCCAAAGAGTTTCTCAATCGAATGTTGCAACAGGAGCGCGAACGAAGTGGTATTGCCAGCCTTAAGCTAGGCTTCAATAGGGTTTTTGGCTACTATTTGGAAGTCAGTAATACTCACAAGAATCGGGTTCCCAGCCATTATCTTCGCAAGCAGACTCTGACCAATGGGGAACGCTATATCACTCAGGAACTCAAGGAGTTTGAAGAGAAAATTCTTAGCGCAGAAGAACGCAGTGTGGAGTTGGAGCAAGCACTGTTTGCTAGACTAAGACAGGAGGTTCTTCAGCAACTTGGACGCCTTCAGGAAAGTGCTCGCAAATTAGCTATTTTAGATGTTCTGTCTGGTTGGGCAGAACTGGCTTTGGCAGCCAACTATGTAAGACCTTGCTTACTGGAAACTGAACATTCGAGAAAACTTCGTTTACAGGCTTCTCGGCATCCAGTGATTGAGCAACTGGATCTGGGCGAACCATTTATCCCGAATGACATTGACTTGGAGGAAGAAAGGCGACAAGTTCTGCTGATTACAGGCCCCAATATGGCCGGTAAGTCGACGTTCATGCGCCAGGTCGCTCTGAACGTATTGATGGCCCAAACTGGCTGTTTTGTGGCAGCTGCTTCCGCTGAAATGACGCTAGTAGATCGAGTATTTACTAGAGTTGGGGCTTCTGACAACCTCAGTCAGGGACAGAGTACCTTCATGGTGGAAATGAACGAGGCAGCAGCAATTCTCAACAATGCTTCGGAAAACAGCCTGATCGTCTTAGATGAGATTGGTCGCGGTACGAGTACCTTTGACGGAATCAGCATTGCTTGGGCGATTGTAGAACATCTCCACGAATTGGGCTCACTGACACTCTGTGCGACGCACTATCATGAACTCACAGAACTGGCGCAGCAATTGGCCGGAGTTGTGAATGCAAGCGTACACATAGAGGAAGATGGTGAATGCATTGTTTTTTTACGCAGGATTAGTCCGGGAGAAGCGGACAAGAGCTACGGAGTACAGGTTGCTCGACTGGCTGGACTGCCACCCCTGTTGATTCAGCGGGCCCAGCAGATTTTGCAGACTCTTGAGCAGGCCCATACTTTGGGACATGTAGTTCAAGCGGTTCCACCCGTTTATGATAATCAAATCATGCATCAAGAAGCAACAACACAAGCATCTGTCAACGGAGCCCAACTGCAACTTTCATTGTTTGCTGAGGATTCCTGGCTAGTTGAGGAATTACGAGCGCTCAATTTATCGCAAACCACCCCACTGGAGGCACTAAATCTGCTACATGAGTTGCAGCAGCGCCTGCAGTGATTCCTGTTTCCTTGTTTCTTGGAGAAGCGCTCCATGGCCTCAACCCGTGTGGCTATTTACCCGACTAGTTCTAATCCTCCGACCCTCGGGCACGCTGATATCGTTACGCGTGCCGCCTGGCACTTTGAGCACGTCTACTGGGCGGCGGCTGTGAATCCGGAGAAGGAATATCTCTTCACTCAGGAAGAACGCAAGGAGATGATGCAGGCGTATGTGGATCATCTACCTGGTTTAGAGAACGTGAGCGTTGATGCCTATCAGGGGCCAACTGTACGCTATGCACAAAGTAAAGGTGCGAGTGTGCTCATCAAGGGATTGCGCAGTACAAACGACTTTCATGGGGAACTGCAACAAGCAATTGGCAATTTGGGGATTGATCCTCAACTAGAAACCTTCTGCCTGTTTGGTCGGCCAGATCTTTTTGTGGTTAGTTCCACACTTGTGAGGGAGGTAGCTTTGTTGGGAGAGCGCATTGATTCCTATGTCATTCCTCCAGTAGCAGAACATATTTACACAATTCTGAAAAACCAGGGACTGCTACCTGTCAAGTAATTTTGGATTCCTCACCCAGGATTGGTGGGATGTTAGGAAAGGATTTTCGCAGTGGATACGATCAATTTGGAAGCGTCGCCACGCTTACGTTGGCGGTCTGACTGGTTTTTCCTCGTACTGGCACTGCTCGGTGGAGTAGCTTTGGCGACAGCTGAGTTTGTTGATCCTACGGTATTTAGTCCATTGACTCCGCCGGAGGGAATACACAATTGGCTGGGGTTGCCAGGTGCATTGATTGTGGGGTCGCTGCTGGAGATATTTGGGCCACCAACTCCTTTACTGTTCTGGTTTCTGATCCCTCTGAGTAGACCACATTGGCATCGCTTTTCTCTGCTCAGCGGATGGTATCATGCCTTGTTGCTTTGCTGGTTCCTTTCAATTCTGCATGTGTTAGTGCTGACACTGGAACATAGCACAGTCCCATTCCAAGGGCTCTGGAGCTACGGTTACTTGGGGCTGTTGGGTTCACAGTGGATCTTGCAGCATCTGCCTCACCAAGAGGCTACTGCAGTGATCGGTGCGGTTTGTTTCTATCTGAGTGTACGTATCTACACTGCTCTACCTTTCCTGCCAATCCTGAGAGGTCTTGCTTTGCTGACTGTTGGCGCTTTCGGGCTGGTGCATACGTTGCCCTGGGAAGCAATTCCCAGGGGATTAAACAGAGCTTGGGAACAGTTGAAGTACAACCTGCGGATCATGGCGCTGATGCCCGAAACTATCTCAGTTAAGAAGCCAGCAACAGTACAGGAAGTAGAAGAGGATTTCTTGCTGACCGATAATCCCTCGATGCTGGATCAGTTGGAACGCAAGGATCCGAACAACCTGAATGAAGCAGCCATGCTATATGAGCAGTGGTTGCAGTATCAGGAGGAAGAAGAAGTTATTGAAATTCCAGTTTTGACTACCATTCCAAGAGAATTACCCAACCCGGTTGGACTCTTTGTGGGGCCCACAACTTTCCCGAAAAAACCTCATCCATTTCCCTGATTTTGTGGAGTCCTGTTGATGAAAGAACTGCTAGTTAAGTTACTCGAACGAAAGAATCTGAGCCGGGAAGAAGCTCGGGAGATGATTCTCTGGATCATGAGTGAAGAAGCGGTTCCTACACAGGCAGCTGCGTTACTTGCACTGCTCCAGGCCAAAGGTGCAACTACAGATGAGATTGTCGGTGCAGCGCGTGCCATGCGAGAGCGCTCCGAAAAAATCCAGGCTCCAAGTGACGCAATTGATACTTGCAGTACCGGGGGGAATGGCATCAGTACCTTCAATATTTCCACCTGTGCTGCGTTGATTGCCGCTGCTGGAGGAGCTGTTGTTGCCAAGCACGGAAATCGGAGCAACACGCGACGTAGCGGTAGTGCAGAAGCTCTACAGGCACTGGGAGTAAAAATTGATTTGGACCTTTCGCAAGTCGAAGCTTGCCTGCAGGAATTAAAACTCTGCTTCTGTTATGCGATTAAGCACCATCCTGCAATGCGATTTGCTGGTTCAATTCGTCGAGAGCTAGGAATCCAGACAGTTTTCAACATTCTTGGACCATTGACCAATCCAGCTCAAGTTCATCGCCAGCTGGTGGGTGTGCCCAATGTGGAATGGACTTTTCGAATTGCTCAGGTACTTGCGGAACTTGGGGCAGAACGCGCGCTTGTGGTTCATGGTGCTGATGGTCTTTGTGAGCTAACCACAACAGCCAAAACCCATGTTGCGGAGCTCCGAGATGGTAAGGTCGAACTGTATCAACTGGAACCTGAAGATGTAGGCCTACCGAACGGCAATTTGGAGGAGATGCGCGTTAATAGTCCAGAAGAGAGTGCCTTGATGATTCGAGAGATTCTTCAAGAAAAAAACCAGGGTACCCCACGACATGTCGCTCTTTATAATGCTGCAGGCGCTCTGGTAGTCGCAGGAAAGGCAGAGAATCTGAGGGATGGTGTGGAGCAGGCAACACAACTAGTAGAATCTGGCAAGGCTTGGCAACGCTTGGAAGAACTAGTCAAGTTCACGAATCAGGCAGCATAAGTTAGGGGTCTCCCTCGACTGAGTACCCCATAGCTTTGTGAAGATTTTGTCAGGGAACCAGAACAGTAGATCCTGTTGTTTGGCGGCCTTCGAGATCAGCGTGGGCCTGCGCAACTTCACTTAGAGGATAGCGTTGATTGATCGAAATCTTGACCTTGCCACTACCAAGAGCTCCAAACAGTGCCTGGGAACTGTCGAGCAATTCGGCACGAGTAGCAATATAGGAAAAGAGTGTTGGGCGCGTGTAGAACAAACTCTTTGGATTGAAGACTCGCAGATCCACCGGAGGCACCGGTCCGGAAGATTGACCAAAGCTCACGAACAAACCTCTTGTACTCAGACAGCCGATCGTTCCCTCGAAAGTTTCGCACCCTACTGAATCATAGACCAACCGAACGCCCTTCCCATTGGTGATTTCCATTACCTGATCCAAGAAGTTTTCTTGCTCATAATTGATCACGAAGTCACATCCGTTATCTCGAGCCAAAGATTCTTTGGCGGGCGAACTGACCGTGCCAATCACTGTACAACCCAAGGCTTTCGCCCACTGACAGGCAATCAGTCCAGTTCCTCCAGCAGCAGCGTGAAAGAGAATCACATCATCTGCCTTAACTCTTCCGATACGGTGTATCAGGTATTCTGCGGTCATCCCTTTCAGCATGGAGGCTGCGGCGACTTCATCTTTCACGTCATCTGGAATGGGAACCACCAGGTTAGCCGCAATCTGAGAGACTTCACTATAAGCATTGGTCCCACCGACATAGACAACCCGATCTCCTTTCTTGAATTCCTTGACTGCACTACCAATCTTTTCCACAACACCAGCAGCTTCCTTACCTAGTCCACAGGGTAGGTTGAGAGGATAGAGACCACTCCGCTGATAGGTGTCAATGAAGTTCAGGCCAATGGCTGTATGGCGAATACGGATTTCTTCAGAACCAAGTTCAGGTAGATCGACGGATTCCCAGCACATGACTTCCGGACCTCCCTGTTCGTAAATACGAATCGCGTTCAGCATGATCTCCTTAAAGATGATGGGTTAAATGAGTCTCTTGAGAATAGCGATCAGAAATTTTCTGACAAGCGGGAAACGTACATGTAATGCGAAAGTTTTATTGTAGTTGTTTGGTGAGTTATTCAAACAATCGCTCGGTAAAGGTTCGAACAGCTAGAGAAAGGACAAAAAGCTGATAGATTTGTTCGACTTCAATCAGTCACTATTCACGTTTCATTTTGCAAAAAGTATTATCGGTTTGTTGCAGTAACCTCCGGAATCCTTTGGTTTGAATTTGAGGAGGCTTGCCATTTGTAAACAATTAAAATGGATTGATAATCCGTAGGGGAAAACTCGCTTTGAGTGTATCCATAGTCTACTAACTGTGAATCCTGTACATGAACTGTTGAATAACCGAGCCACAAACGGTCCGTTAGTTCTAGAATCAGATTTGTGCCGTAGCTAGTCATATCGGAATAAGCCTGTTGCTCTTCGAAATTTTTCGACCACGTCTGTCCCTGTTGTAGCGCTACGCTGAAGCGAGTTTGGCCAATTCCGTAGGACACAAAGAATTGTAGGTGCATAAAGTTGAACAGATTCCCATTCCAGCCGAGATGGTACTGTAGGCTGAGCACTTCTAATTTAGGCTCGTGCGAAATGCCACTACCGTCAATTCCCGTTCCTGAAAGTTCTAATTGGAGTAGTTGCAACCCATCAAAAAAACCTGATTTCTCTCTATCCTGCCAAAACATGATTTCGAGTGAATCACCAGTCAGATCAATAGATTTATTACCACTTTTTGTAACATAATAACCTGCAACACTCCCCGATCCAATCCAACTGATAGTTGTCTGATTATCAATGCCTTGAGCAGCGAGGGGAGTAGAGAGGAGAAGCAACCAAGTGAAACTTACCAAAAAATGGCACGAGGGTTTCATGAGAGTAGTTACCAAGCAATGCAGGCCTTCTGGCGCTGATCTCCATGTTCAGTACAGAAGTATCACTGCGATTGAGATAATTCCCGAAACAGCAATTGATAAACCAACCCAACTAAAGTCCTCAATAATTTTGGAGAACACTACGAAGCTGAAAAATTTTAAGAACTTTGAATCAGCATGTTTAATGAACAGTCGTGAATAGGTAGTCGAATGAAAAATTGGTTGTGGTTACT
>AGAU01000508.1 GCA_000224765.2 SAR324 cluster bacterium JCVI-SC AAA005
TCTCGACTTTCCCCTCTGGCCGAGTCAGGGTTCCCTCACCATTCCTTTTGCCGTTTTTGAATTCTCCAACGTAAACACGTCCATCTGGCCGGGAATAGATGCCTCGCCCGTGAAAACTTCCCTCTTTGAATTCTCCGACATAGATTCGCCCATCGGAATAAACAAAAGTACCCAACCCATTAAGTGGCCTGTCGATTGAGTTCCTCTAAGGCTTCTTAGAAACATTAAAATTGACAGACATAAACCTCTCCTGATTGAGTTATTGGATATGTTGGTAGATGGTAGATAACTCTCAACGATTTGGGAAGGATAACTGGGGGGAGAAAACTGCATTGTGTCAAGAGATATCTAGACTTCTGATCAAGCAATCTAATTGAGGAGAATCCAATGAAAATAGATGGCAAGTGCCATTGTGGCAAAATCACCCTGACTGCTGAAGTAGATCCATCTACTGCAATGGTCTGCCATTGTAACGATTGTCAGATATTAGGAGGTGGACCCTGTAGAACAGGGATCAGATCTGAAGCTGAGAAAATTACTATCGAG
>AGAU01000507.1 GCA_000224765.2 SAR324 cluster bacterium JCVI-SC AAA005
TGCAAACCACTGGTGCTGTTCAATCTGCTTGAGCCAACTAGCTGCAGAATCACCGAAGATATGTTTGGATGGCACCAGCTGATCACGCTGATTGATGAAGCCAAGACGAATATTAAATTTTTGTTTGTTTGCGTCAGCTGCGTAAAGACTTGTCCCACAGACTCCACAGAAGCCTTGCACACGTTTTCTTCCACTTTCTGCAATCTTAATATATTCGGTGACATCACCCTCGATAGTAATTTTCTCAGCTTCAGATCTGATCCCTGTTCTACAGGGTCCACC
>AGAU01000506.1 GCA_000224765.2 SAR324 cluster bacterium JCVI-SC AAA005
TTCTTAATAAGATAATTTCCTCATATAAAATATATATTAATAAAATCAATTACTTAAATTAAAATACTTGTAAATCAATTATTTTTGTTTCGTTTCTTTCCACAAGTAGAATGAAATGTTGATAATAGGATATTTTCTGCGTAAAATTTTCAATATTGCGATGTACAGAACAATTGGTGACAGCAGGGAAAAGTTGGAGAGCAATCAGTAAAAAACTACGCACTGATTGGCCAAACAATGCTTTGAAATGAGTAATAACGCATAAAAAAATCAATTATTGACAGAGACAAGATAGCTAGAAGTGAAAACTTGATGATGAACTGCGAATGTATCTAAGCTCACTTCCACCACCAAATGAATTGAGACGCGGGGGAACACAAATGCCAGCACTAATCAGAGAAAAAATGCCGATTGGATTAACGGAGAGTCAGTCGATTTTTGAGAGTGGTTGTGTTCAAGGAGAAGGATCAATGACTTTGCCCAAGAATTTTGATCAGGTTTCCCTCAACTCCATCTGTTAGTAAAAACAAGTCTCCAGTCGGGGAGGCTTCGATTTTCCGAATTCGGCCAAATTCGTTTTGATAAAGACGTTCTTCGACTAATTGATTCTCAATTTTGACCAATCGGATCAGGGTTCTTTCTCTCAAGGTTGTGACAAACCAACTGTTCTTCCAGTTTTGATAGTTTGCTCCACTGTATATTAAGAGTGAGGAGGGAGCTACCGATGGATCCCAATAATGCAACGGTTCTTCGGTGTCAGAATATCGAGACCCTACTCCTACTTTTTCATCATTGTAGTCTTTACCATAGGTAACTACTGGCCAACCATAATTTTTTCCTGCAATTAATTGATTAATTTCGTCTCCACCTTTTGGACCATGATCAACAATGTAGACCTGACCATCAACTGAATTGTGGTAAATACCCTGTGGGTTCCGATGGCCATATGTAAAGATTTCGGGCAACGCACCAGCTAACCCTAAAAACGGATTATCTTTTGGTGTAGTCCCATCGAGATTCAATCGAATTGTTTTTCCCAAATGATTATCCAACCTTTGTGGATCTGCTTTAAAGACATCTGCAATGCGACTTGCCGTTGTGTAATTGAGTCGATCTCCAACAGTTAATAAAAGATGCCCTGCTTCATCGAAAGTGATTCTAGATCCATAATGTATATTCGACCTAACATAAGGTAGTGCTTCAAAAAGCTCTTCAACATTGACAATCATATTTGACCCAATGTTAAAACGTATCAGAGCAGTTGTAGACAAGCCTTTTTTTCTTTTTGAGTAGGTCAAATATAAATATTTATCTTGATCATATTTTGGTGATTTCTTTATATCTAATAATCCACCTTGACCTGAAAAATTCACTTGCAGTCTAGTCTCTATATTTTGAATTAATTTACCGTCAATCAACTTCAATAAACCACTTCTTTCTGAAATCAGAATCCTCGTTTCATCCAGAAATGCAAAGCCCCAAGGATAGTTTAAATCATTTGTAATTATTTCATAATTTGGCTCACAATCAGATTCACACAAGTATTTTGCTAAGCTAAGTGATGGTACTGTTAGTAAAATAATTATGAAAAAAATAATATTAGAAACATATTCAATACTATAATTTTTCATCTGTTACTTTGGTTGCAGTAAGAGTGTGTTCAATTTGAATTAAGATTGAATAAATTTTTTTGAATTCATACTTGGATAAAACTTGTTTCCACCTTGATAAAGATAGCATTTTGTACCAAATTTTTTAGTGGTTTGTTTCCTGTTTAATAGAAATTTTTCGATTAACCTTTACCTTTATTTCAAAATTTTCACATTGAGCTAATTTCAATTTAAAATTTCCACAATCGTCTACCATCTTTATTATCGCTGGAATAGAATTTTCAGACTTTTCCAAAGTAATTTGAATAAACTCTAACCTGATTCCCATCCGGACTTCCGAAGATTGGGCAACACTGCGAAAGTAAGAGGATGTTTTGAACTTGGCTCCACAAAAAAAACCTCGTCTTTTGAAACAACCTCACATGTGAATATGTTCATTGCGGGTGAGCCTGTAAAGTACCCAGCAAACGTGGTTTCTAGTTTTTTGAACAAATCCTTGGGAGCGCCAACCTGACCAATTTCCCCTTTGTCCATGACCACAATTTGTTCGGCAAAAGTTGTTGCCTCATTCTGGTCATAAGTCACATAGATCAAAGTTAATTTATACTGCTCATTGATTTCCTTCAGCTTTCTTCGGAGCCTAAATTTCGGATCAGGATCAATCACTGTGAGTGGCTCATCCATCAAAACCGCCGCTACATCGTCTTTGACCAGGCCACGACCAAGAGAGATAACTGCTTCTGATGAGTAAGTTTGTGAAGCAAATTAGCTAAACCTAAAGTTTCTGCGACCTCGTCGACCTTTTCCTTGGTTTTGGAGCTAGAAACGCTACGAAAAACCAATGGGAAGGCCAAATTTGAACAGTCATGGTGTTGCAAATCACTCGAAACTGGAAGACCTGAGCAGTATTTCTGTTCGGAGTATCTGTAGCCGTGGCGTCTACACCATCAAAAAAATTCTTCCTTGAGTAGGATGAAAAATGTCAGACATAATGTTCAGCATGGTTGTTTTTCCACACCCAGAAGGTTCCAACACAGCGTAGCGACCACCATCCTCCCAAGTAATGGTAAATTCTTCCAGAGCATAAGTTGGATTGAAGTATCTGTATCGTAGATATGGGCAATCTGATTTAATTCAATTTTTGCCATCAGTCAGCCTTTTGAAAAAGAGAGACACTGAGATCACCTTTTTGATCAAAGGCATGCAACCATTGAGTATCGAATTGAACAGAAGTTTTCTCCCCAATCTGAATATCCCTTACCATTTCCAGTAACCCTACTATGGTGTGCTCACCGCTGCGAAGGTGAATGAAAGTCTCCGAACCACTAATCTCAGAAAGCTCTACTTCCCAGAGGTCACCCTCTTTGTCGATAGAGATATCGGTAGCTTGAATTCCAAACGTGCATCTGTCATCCATTAAACTCTTCAAGTGAAGTGACACCCCTCATGGGTCTGCTCAACTGTGATGGGCAATAAAGAAATGAAAAGTTCCTGATCATGAGTTCAACAAAAAACTAA
>AGAU01000505.1 GCA_000224765.2 SAR324 cluster bacterium JCVI-SC AAA005
TGCTTTGTTTATTAGATGCTTCGCGGGCAATCAACACCGCTGGTCAATCAGTCGTGGAGTGTCTTCGCTAGTGGAGACAAGGTAAGTCTCAGAATCAATGGTAGCTAGATTCGTTGGTCGGCTGATCTGGTGAGTTTGGATTTTTAGATATCGAGGCCACCTTCTCTGGCAGCCGCAATGAAGTCGATACTGAAATCATTCACCTCTTTCGCTTTATTCGCTAAGCCGAATAGATCCATGCGCTGGCGATTGTTCTCCAACAAGATACTTGATAGCACCTTCATCGTTGCGAGCTCCATTTGCAACTGCTGTAGATCAGCACATCCAGAACGGACCTTCTCAGCGGTTTCAATACTCCAGTTGCGAATGTACTGGAGATCATCCAGCACTTGTTCCCGTTGGACCTCTCGCTCATCAGCAATCACTTGAGAGACCGACTGCTTTGCAGCTTGGGTGACCACTTCCTCGAGATGCTCAATGAAGAGCCTGAATCAAATTCGGGGGCTCCTTCGACAATAGCCGAAAAGTTTAGCTCAGAGTTCTAGTTACCAAAATTTTTAACAGAGCCAGAGTATTCCATTCTTCAGCGGATCAATGTAGCGAGGTAATCCGACTGCGTGGGTGCTTTCAGATGAACTGTAAGAGATAAGATTATTTACTAATTTTGATAATCTACATTCTAAGCTGCCCCCCACTACCTCCCAATACACTGGGCAACTCCCAATATTACCTCAAGGCAATCATGGAGAGCTTAAACGCACAACAGCAGCAGACTCTTAGACTGCTGGTGACCGGATTACTGATTGAAGAAATTGCAGAGACGCTTGGAGTCCACCACTCTACGATTTGGCGCTGGCGGCAAAATCCCGAGTTCATTGCCCAATGGCATCAATAAATGGTTAGAAAGTTTCTAATTTTTTTCAACGTTTCTGTTACTTTTCAATAGTCACACAGCACTCAGTTTTGTGTGTTTTCGAACAGCAATGTTAGGAACTTGTTAGAAAGTGAAAATAAAATCAAAGTAAATCAATAATTTATGCTAATTCTTTTATTGAGTGGGAGTGAAGTATGAAACGTAAATTATTGTTTATAAACCGTTTTTATTAAATAAATTACAAACAACATTCAAACAAGATTTAATAGGAATTGATTGTAAATATGATTACGAAGAAAGCTTTCAGGCATATCAATTTGCTTCAAGCTCCTCTTCTTAATGTAGGACACCGATGGATAGGTGCTGCAGCTTTGCTCGGTTCTCTTTGGATATTTTTTCACCTGACAACATTGGTTATCACCATTTTATCCGATGGCACTCATTGGGGTGTTAATGCTTGGATGCTGGACATTATGGGTTTCCTTGCGGGCTTCTTTTTTACTATTCAATGCTGGAAATTATCAAATCGAAAGATTGACGACTCTCGGCACTTAAATCATTGGATCAGCATTTGGGCAGTAATGACAATCTTTAGCCGAATTTTTGATAGTCTTATGCTCTTTGGACTATTGAAATGGGATGAGGTTTATGTGACGCCAATGGGTATAACCCTTTGGGCGAACATTGTGAGTGAGGTGTTTTTAGGCATGGCTTTCGCTGTGACAGCTCTCACAGGTGCGCTAATTCTTCTAAAAAGAAAAAAAAATGATGTCTGACAATGGTTGCAAAGTGTGTGACCTTTTTTAAAGTTACCATTGAATCACAATAGGTTTTTCCAAAAAATTTATAAGTTTTAATATGTTAGCTTACAAAGTACTTAAAAACATAAAATTTTTGTATTTATTAGCAATAGGTTTAATCGATAAAACTATTGAGTGGGAATGAGATAAAAATAATATATATTTTGTTATTAAACAATAACTTGTAATGTATAGCCAATTGAAAATATGTCTAGTAGAATTGAATAAAAGATAGTGAGAAAGTCGGATAAAAGAAGATTTTTTTGTTCAAAGTTTCAATGCTCCACCGCATCCAAATGGAATAGTTCTGAATGGCAAAACTGTTCGATTAGAACCTTTGAATGTAGAAAAATACTCAGAAGATTTGTTTGAATCAAATTCTTTAGATATTGAGGGATTGAATTGGAGTTATCTACCGTATGGACCTTTTGAAACGTTAGAAACTTTCCAAAAATGGGCTGCTACCATGAAGGCCATGTAACTTCTTCACGTTGAATCGCAGTTCCATATTCAAATGGAACTGCAACTCTATTCCACAAATGACTGTGGCTTCCTGAATCATCTCCCAAAGTTATTCCTACCAACCATTCGTCTTCATTTCTGACCGTACCCAGTCATTGCGCTGGATAACGACTCAAGGTCATCGTCTGGGCCAATCCTCCAGCGGCCGCCAACTTTGATACTTGGCAATTAGCCGGACCAGCAGATAACTGTTGTCTCGGAAACGTCATATTCAAAAGCTAATTGTTTTGGGGTTAGTTAGTATTTCATTGGCTTTCTTGATTTGAGAGTGCAATCAAGCCTTCGGCTAAATCCTTGACAATCTCTATCTATAAATTGATAAGTAAGTTTTCGAGAGCAATCATGCTTTCGCGCACAATCTCACTTGTTAATAATCAAGAATTTTTACAAAGGTTAAGGTATGGCTATTGTTAGCAGACATTATTGGAAGCCAACGGATATTGATAAATTTGTCAAATGCCATAGGGAGTTTCATGACAATCATTTGAAAAATGCCGGTGCTGTTGACATGAAATTATATAAGCATGACTCAAAAGATATTTATATCGCAGATGTTATTTTTGATTCTTGGTCTGGTAAAGATCAGTGGGAAGAATATTTTAAAACAAATACTTCGGTTCAAGAATTTAGAAAACGCATTAATGAAACCGCTGAATCAGTGCACATAAGAGAGTACTTGCACATAATTGATTATTAAAATTAACCCAATATTTGCTCTTGCATTGGTACGGCAGTAGGTGAGGCGAGCTGAAGAACGCCTCACCTATGCAGGTGGCAGAGGAAACCTTCAACCTGAGAAACCTGAATCAGCGTGAGCGCAAGCAGGGGAATATTAATCCATTGGTCTGCGCCCAACGCTTTTGTATTTCTGCAAAAAATCTTTAGGGAGCTTAACAACTGATATTGTCTGAGGTGGCATCGGAATGGTGTTCTATTCAAGAGTTCGAAATGATTCGAAATGAACGGAGAATGGTTTTGCTTTGTTTATTAGATGCTTCGCGGGCAATCAACACCGCTGGTCAATCAGTCG
>AGAU01000504.1 GCA_000224765.2 SAR324 cluster bacterium JCVI-SC AAA005
AAACTTAGTCAAATCCCCCTGGGTTCCTACACTAACCCTCCAAGTATTTTGACTCCCTACAGCATCATGGGGGTCACCGAAGGAACACCAACTGACAATGTCACCAACCTTGTTCGACTGCTGCTCTCGCTGGACAGCGACAGTGACGCTGACAATGGCATCCAACTCAATACCAACCAATTTAACAACCTTAGCGGGCTCAGCCTGGCCGACTTCAATGTCGACAATCTGAGCTTTGCCTCCAGCAAAGTTCCAGGACTCACGCTGCCCTCTGTGCAAAAAGCCCAAAAGCATCTCTCCCGAACAATGCGACAGAAAAATCTGGCTACTGCTGGTTCTGGACTCTCCTCTCCTTTGCCTGTTCCTCTCAACGGAGATCGGGGATTCCCGGTCAATGGACGCATCGGCTTGGCCTTTGCTGAAAACCTCCGCAGTAGTTCAATCTCTGCAAGCAGCCTGGTCCTTACCAACAACCAAAGCCATGCTGTCACAGGCACCGTGTCTGTGAACAGAAATTGGCTGCTCTTCAAGCCC
>AGAU01000503.1 GCA_000224765.2 SAR324 cluster bacterium JCVI-SC AAA005
CAAATAGTGGTCCGTCAAACGTCAGGGTTGGAATAGTGTTGCGAGCAACTCCAGTGGCATTTTCCCGGGGTTCTTTTTGGATCACTCGTGGAAATTTGTTGGTGCTGTTATCCCCGGTGGTAAAGCTCCAGGAGTAGTTGTTTAGCAGTTTCTGTCCAGACTGGCTTCTTAAGCCTGCAGAAGCAGTGGCCTGGTAAGTCGTATTTTGATT